>CAJTSO010000007.1:28927-55723 GCA_910579115.1 uncultured Selenomonadaceae bacterium | reverse complement strand
AACAGGCGATGCTTTAACAAAAGTGAGGTAGAAAAAATTTTATATCATACAACAGGAATCTGCTTTGCAGGCTCCTGTCAGACTGTAGAAAAAAGCCACTGCTTCATCCGTAGAAAGCAGTGGCTTTTCCTATTCCCCGCGCAGAAAAGCGAAGGGGCCAATGAGCCGTCCCATTTCTAATGGGGAGTAGAGTCCATCTACTTCCTCGTATATGAAGCTGAAGTCGATGCGATAGCACGAGCCATATCCCGCAAGATATGATCTTGCAGGACGAGGTCTTCCAGGTTGTCCATTTTACGGCTCCCGTGCAGGCTGAAATACATACCGAAGCTTTACTTTTCCGGTATATACTGGGTGTTCGCGAGCTTCTTTGAAGAGTAGGTCAAGAGACTTTTGGGATGAAAAATTACCAACTCTCATCCAACCGTGCTGATTTGCGGCAGAGTCCTCCCATCTTTTTTGCGACGCGAAATACATCCGTAAAAGAATGCTTAAATTCTTCCCGCGGTATTTACCCGACACCATTATACGACCACCTTTAGGCGCAAAATAATAAGCAGCTATCAATTTTTCATTGCAGTATATTCCGACAACGTTACCGTTTTTTACCTGTTCCTCCCAATCGCCGTCCTCTATCGATAGCCGGTCGTATCGATCAAACGTCTCCGCTATCATTTTTTCAACCGTCTCTCTCTCGTCGATAGCTACCGCTCCTATCGTCATATTAGCGTCCGACAACATTTTACGACATTTTTCCAAGTAGCCGAAAGACAGCTTATGCAAATGACCCAAACAAAACCTTACTTGTTCGTACTCTTGCAGGCAAATAAAGCCGCTGCTTAGTAACAAATTATGAACAAATTCCATATGCGTATCGTTCTTTTTTTGTTCGTAAACGTCGCAGCAAACGTCTTTATCCGCCGTAGGCGTTCGGCGCGTATCGTTTGTAAGCCCGCAAAAATATAGCCGGTAAAACTCGCCCTCGTCCACAAAGATAAAAAGTACGCCACCATCGATTTCATACTTTACTTTTCCTTCGGCTATATATCTGAAGATAGCTCCTGTATCAATAAAAAAATTTGTGGCGCCTTTGAGTCTATTATACATAACATAGTCGGCGTAAAGTTTTTCGTATTCGCTTAGGGTAGCGATTGTTTTCAAAGATCGTTATTCCTTTCTACCGTCGTATCCGTGATATTCGTTTAACGCAAACCCATCCCCGTGCCCGGGATATACCGATAAATCTGGCGGCAAATTATTTACGTAAGGCATGGTAATTTCTTCAAACGCTTTATGATCTCCGCCCGGGAAGTTGCCAGCCCGAACGTTTTCAGCCAAAAGAATATCTCCTGAAAACAATGTTGAAGCATTCAAAAATATAAAATTGCCGCCTTCGCTATGTCCGGGAATTTCTTTCAGATGCAATGTATTACCTTGCCACTGAAAGCGGACGCTTTCCTCGAATACTTCATCGGCACAGCACACATAGTCGCTTTCAAAAGGAAAATCGGGCTTTTTTAAATCCGCCTGAAATTCGTAATACGCCTCGAAATACTTTGAGAAATTTTTGGTTGGCTTTTGCAGGTTGCGGTTGCATTTAGCGTTCGCCAGAAGCCTGCACCCAAACCGTTTTTTGAATTGATTGACTCCGCTTATATGGTCGTAATGCTCGTGCGTGACCAGCATCAGATCTACGATTTTGTCACACAGTAAATTCACAACGTCGTCGTCGTAATAGGGATCGATTATCAGGCAATGTCCGCCATCTTCGATGATATACATATTTTGATCGAGCAGAGGGGATACGTAAGGAACTATTTTCATTTTGCGCTTTTTCCCTCATAACTGCTTTGTATGACTTTTCTGTCGATTTTTCCGTTAGCGTTATGGGGCATACTATCTAGTACAAAAATCTTATTGGGCGTCATATATTTCGGTAATTTCTCTTTAATGCCTAAAAGGATCGCTTTGGGCGTTAAATTTTCTCCCGCGCAATAAAGGACTATCAATTGTTTTGTTTTGTCATAAATACAAGCGCATTCATAAACGCCTTTTACTGCGCCTACCGCCGTTTCTATCTCCCCTAATTCTATCCGGTATCCCTGATGCTTGATTTGAAAATCCTTTCTGGTAATATAAAGCAATTCTCCCTTGGAATTGTATTTAACCAGGTCGCCGGTCTTATATATAATTTCCGGATAATGAGGGTTTAGCGGATTCTGCACAAAAACCTCTTTGGTTTTCTCGGGATTATCATAATAGCCGGAAGCGAGGAACGAGCCTCTTACGCACAGCTCTCCCTCTTCGTTTTCGCCCGCCAAAGAGCCGTCGTCTTTCAGAACGAATACGTCGCAGTTTCTGCACGCGCGCCCAATAGGAATAGATTCATCCTCATTCAAATCTCTGTCTACAATATAATACATGGCTATGTCAGTCGTTTCTGTTGGACCAAACAGATTAGCGTACACAGTATCTTTAGCTAAATGCCGCCTCCAATAATTCAATTGCTTTACCGACATAGGCTCGCCGGCAAAAAGAACCGTTTTTAGATAGGGAAGCTCATGATTATCCAGCGCTTTGAAATTTGCGATCATATTCATGGCGGAGGGAACCCAATATATAGTATTTATCTTTTCGGCATTCATAAACTCTATCAGTTTAACGGGAAAAGAAAAAAGCTGCTTTGGGATCACTACCAGCCTGGCTCCGGCATAGATAGTGGAAAACATCGTGGACACGGACATACTGAAATAGAACGGAGTCTGACTGCCAAAGATGGTTTTCTCCGTGATATTAAAGGTTTCCGTATACCATTGGGTATACTTCATTACGCTCGAATGACTGAGTACCGTCCCTTTAGGCGTTCCGGTAGAGCCGGACGTAAACAGCGCGTATATCGGATCGGTATCGACTATTTTCCCCCGCGCCGCTTTCAGCATAGCGTCATTTACGTCCGTTTTGACTATCTCGTCATATCGGTGTATATCGATATTCATATCAAGCTTTACCGCTTGATTTACGCACTTCTCGTCTACAATGACGGCCAGAGGATTCAGGGTCGTAAATATATTTTTTACGCGTTCTAACGGCATAAGCGCATCGATCACGACGTAAAAATTGCCGCTGTAAACGACGCCTATCATCGCCTCCCAGGATTCCGCCGTATTGTCCATGAAAACGGCTACAGGCCTGCGCATAGTGTCGTACTTGCGTAAAAAGCTGCCGATAGCCTGAGCGTTTTTTACAAAATCGGCAAAGGTAATTTCTTTTTTCGCGTCCTTGCAGATAACGTTACGAGGATATTGTAAAGCCGTGTTTTCCAAACGATCCAAAACGGTAATCATTTTTCTCTCCCGCCCATTTAATTATTGCCCAACGATCACATAGCAGACTTGAGTACGAATTGATTCATAGATTTGCCCGCCGCTTTAAAACCAAGTGCTTTATGCATACGCCAGGAATGTTTATTGTCTACCGCGATCCAGCCGCCGATACTCCTGCTTCTCATATATTCTTTTCTGGTGCCTTCGTCCTCGGGCATAGCTTCGTAAAACCCTTTCCAAATATATAACATTAAAGCGGGCGAATATACGCTTCCCTGACAATCCTTGCGCGCAGCGATAGCGCCGCCGTGAAGTAACCCGCTAATGTGAATTGCGTAGAGATCCCCTTTATCGTCGGCGACACAGTGCAAATACCCGAGGTCGCGCTGTTTTTTTCGTTCTTTTTTACCGTACTTTTTTTGAACGTATTTATTGATATTTTTCCTGTATATGCGTTCAAACTGCTTTAATTGACCGTCTTCAGGCTGGCATATCTTCTTCCCTTCCGCCGCCAGGGCTTTTTCCAGCGCCGATAATTGTTTCCAATACCTTTCCGGACTAATTTGCGGTCTATCAGTAATAGCGTTGTACTTGTTCAAAAAGATACATCCTGAATCTTGAACGTACGCTTCAAATTGGATTTGAGCGTCCGTTTGTCTGCCGTCGTAATAAACGTCCTCGACAAGAATATCTTTTTCTACCGCAGGCAGTTCAAGCGGCTGCGACATATCCGTATATAAAAACAAATAATAATAGCTACCTTCATCATCGGCGAAGGCTAACCCGCAATTAGTCTTTAGCTTATACAGAGCGCCGAGAGAAATAAGCCGTTTAACCTCCGCCGGCATTACATAGCAGTTGGTAAATACCTTTTGCGTCGAATTAGCTTTAATATCTTTTACGAGCCCGGTATACTGCTCGTAGGACTCTATCGGCGTCAATATGCCTTGTTTGACTAATTGCCGATGCCTGTACCAACGCTTGAGTTTATTGATAAATCTATTGATAAATCGAAACATCTCATTTCTCCTTAGCGGCGTTGATAAGCTTCATCATACTCTCGACGCTGTCGAAGTTTTCCGGTAGCATACTGTCCACGGGAATTTCCACCGAAAATCCGTCTTCAATACTGGCGATAATAGTCACAATATCAAACGAGTCGATATAGCCGTCGCTGACCAAAGTATTCACGCTGCGAAAATCGACGTCGGGCCTGATCTCTTCCAACATAGCGTATAATTTTTCCATTTTATGCTCTCCCTGGCGCATCTTATTTATTCCATATAGGCTAAAATATCCTTTACGCTTTCCAGCGCTTTAATCTGCGCTCCGCTTATCGTCCTATCAAAATTTTCGTCCAGCATAACGATCAAAGACAACGCAGAAATAGAGTCCCATTCGTCTACGTCGCTCAATAGCGTTTCAGGACTAAGGCTTCCTTCCTCTACGTCCAATACCTCTTCGATCAGCGCCATCTTTTCTTTTAATTCCATTTTTATACTCTCCTTTTTATATGATGTATCTATCGACAGAAACCGCTATATTTATATTTCAATAGCGCTTCCCGTATTACCGGCCGACAAATAAAAATTTTGTCCCGTTATTTTTTTGCTCATGTCGCTTAAAAGAAACAGAGCCATATCCGCCACATCCTCAGGCTCCAAGTAGCCTAGCGGATAAAAACTATCTAACTGTTCTTTACTGACGTTATCAAAAAAGAACTTGGTCATTGGCGTTTTTACCATTTCAGGACATATCGTATTGACTCTTACGCCTCTATTCGCTAGTTCTTGAGCCGCCACTAAAGAAGCCTCGTTAATAGCTGACTTAGCGATCGAATATCCTAAATAACCCTTCTCGGGAAATAGCGCAGATCTCGAAGATATCGCAACAATTGACCCATAATTATTAAAAACCCGTTTACTAGAGAACTGTTTTAGTAACGCTACATACGATAAATAAGAAATCTCATTAAAGCTTCTAAGTTCATCTATATTCTCGGTTCTAATAGGTTTTACTCGACTAACTCCGGCGGTAAATACTAATCCGTCAAATCGTCCGCCGACGCTAGCCATACATGATTTTATAAATTCTTTTATTCCGTCGATGTTGGCAATATCGTACGGCATAACTATATGGTTAGTTCCATTCATCATCTCCCTGGTCTTGATCAAATTATCCTCATTTCTACTTGTGAGAACAACCTGCCCGTTGTTTCGGCTAATCGCGATAGCAATGGCGCGTCCAATCCCGGAAGAAGCTCCTACTATTAGATATTTTTTTGAGGACATATCTAATTTCATAAATCATCCCTTCCAATCTTCGGCTCTATCTACATCTAAAACAACTCCTGAAACATACTCAAAACTATCGCTTAATAATCCCACAATTATGGAGGCAACCTTCCCGGGTAACAATAAATTTTTATACTCGGTATTGTCTTGTAGCAATAATTCCTGCGGTAATACCATTGCAGTTTTTATACCAATCGGATTAACTGCGTTTACTCTTATTTGTCTATGCTTTAACTCTTTAGCGGCCGTTTTAACCATAGCATTAATAGCTCCTTTTGAGGCTCCGTAAATAGAGTTAGCAACCTGACCGTAGGAGGCCACATACGAAGATACGGCAACCACGCTACCTCTATCGTTAAACAACCTTTTAGAAGCGACGCACTTTAATATAGCTGCGAACGAATAATAATTAGTGCGCATTATATTTTCAATAGCTTGTTCGCTGACGCTTTTTATAGGAATAACTTTTACAATTCCGGCGCAATGCGCTATTGCGTCAATTTTTTTATTCCCAGTTTCCACAATTTCTTTTATAACTGAAACCACGTCTTCAAATTTGGATAAGTCTACTACCCTATAAGAATGCTCTCCTTCGTTCATAAGCGATAGCGTTGTTTTTAGTTCGTTCTCTCTCCTTGCTAGCAAAACTAATTCAGCTCCCATCTTGCTTAGCAAAATAGCTGTTTCTCTACCAACGCCGGAAGATGCCCCGGTTACTATTATCTTTTTCCCTACAAAATCAAATTTATCCATCTTCTCTCCTATACGTAATCTTCTACGCGAATACCGTCGTCGTACCGATCTGCAACTCGCAATATGGGGAAGCAATTTTCAGGTTCAACGGTAATCCCCACAATACCCAGAGATAAACCGATGCCGAAGCCGCAAGTAAGTATTTTACCGGTATCGTCAGAAGTGTCTTTATTAGCGTAATGCTCGCAAATAGCCAACGGTATAGACGCACAGCCCGTATTGCCGTAATCTACGATCGAAAGCGGAATTTTAGCCAAGGGGAATTTGATCTTTCTGGCTAGATTACTGACGATCAATTTATTAGCCTGATGACAAGCCAAAATTTCGTAATCGTCGTAATCGCATTGAAAATGTTCTTTGAAGTCTTTGATCATGGTCGCGACTTCTTTTAGGGAAAAACGCATTACGTCCATACCTTCCATATGGAATAAAGATCTTAAAAGGCACGCTTTTTTATAACCGTATTTTTCCACCATCGGCCAAAAAGGATGGCGCTGTCCGCTGAACGGCGAAGCGAGCATTTTGAAATCCCGTCCCATAGAACGCAATAAACCGTAGGTCGGAGCGGCGGCTTCGTCGTGTTCCAGCAAGGTAGCCGAGCCTCCGTTGCCAAAAAGCATCGGGATTTCGGACGGAACATAACCCTTTGGCATTTGTTCGCCGGTAGACCCCGCCAATAGCAAGACGCTTCGGCAGCCGGAATTGATATGCATGGTGGCCAGATATAATCCGTAAACGTAAGCGGAGCAGCCTAGCGGCACATCGTAACACATACAATCGTCGCTCAGCCCCAGTCGATCTTGCAAAATCGTAGCCGTGACCGGCTGTATATAATCGCGGCTGGAGGATGTGAAAATCAAAGCGTCTATTTTGCTTCGGTCATAATTTAACTCGGTTAATATTTTTTCGGCGGCGGCGCAGCAAAGATCGGAGGCGGTCACGCCTAA
The DNA here is from genome assembly GCA_910579115.1 of uncultured Selenomonadaceae bacterium. Classification (GTDB taxonomy): domain Bacteria; phylum Bacillota; class Negativicutes; order Selenomonadales; family Selenomonadaceae; genus RGIG250. Next base: position 48,406 of record CAJTSO010000007.1, on the reverse strand, counting down.
GCGGTGGGTAGTAAATCGTCGCTTAACGCCGGTGGATATAGTAAACTTTCGCACGTACTCTTCGCCGAAAAGCTCGCTGTAGTCGGTCGTATACTCTACGTCGTCTGGAACGCTGGCGGCTACGGCTTTTATTTTCGCATTATTAAAATTAAAATACGCCATGGAAATCTCCTGTTTCAGTAATTTACATAGTCGCGATAACGCAGGCCGTCGTCATATGTTTCGTCGGATTTAATAACGGGCAAAACGCAAGCGCTATCGACGGCCAGCGACGCTACGCCGATACTCAATCCCACGCCAAAGCCTAATGCGAGTACGCTTTTTCTTCCACAGTCTGGATTGCGCTCAAAATAATCGCAAATCGACAGCGGTACGCTTACGCCGTTGGTATTGGCGTAGCGATCCAATACGATATTCACTTTATCTTTAGGGAAGTTTATTTTCTTAGCCACGCTATCTATAATCATTTTATTGGCTTGATGAATCGCCAAAAAGTCAAAATCGTCAGGAGCGCATTTAAAATCCTTATAAAATTTTTTAGTCGCCTTAGTAGCGTCTATCAACGAAAAAGAAAAAACGTCCGTTCCGCTCATATATCGTCTAAGTAATTTATTAGCGTTTTCAGCTCCGACTTCCTGTACCATATCGGATATTCTATGCCTGTTTTTCCCGAAGGGATGCATAAGCGCCTTAAATCTATCGCCTAACGTTTCTAAGCGTATATCGATCGGATACTCCGTTTGCTCCGACCGACTGATAATCATCGCTGTTCCAGCGTCTCCAAACAAAAAATTATCCTTATCGCTAATATCCGGCGTAGTAACAGAGTCGCCAATCAAAATCAATACGTTTCTACACCCGCCGTTAATGAAACTCCCGGCAATCTGCAAAGCAAAAGGAAATGCCGCACAACCGTAAGTTACATCGTAAACTGCGCCACAATTTTTCAGACCTAAACGCATCTGTATAATGTTAGCGGTTGCAGGAGCTTCATAATCAAAACTTTGGGACATATATACAAGTCCGTCAATTTGTTCTTTATCAACATTATTTTTTTCAAATAATTCATTTGCGGCGGCGACGCATAAATCGGAAGCAATGATTTTTTTTCTGTATCCAACATATCGCTGACTTATTCCCGTAGACTTACAAAATTTTTCTAATTCCCCCTCGGAATAAGATTGAGCATGATCCATTATCTTATCTACATCATTCGGAACAGCCGTAGCTAATCCGCTTATATATAAATTACTAAACGAAAAATTATTCACTGCATTCCCCTCACTACACACATTCGTTATGGCACCATTACGACTCTATTCCCATTACGAGGTTTAACTTCTTTTATCAAATCACTATCGGTAAACGGGCTAACCAAAAACCCATGAATATTTTCATCCAGCGCGTCCAGCATGGCTTTATACGCGTCTCGCTCGTTAAAGCAAATAATCCGCCCGTCGCCTATATCGGCTATGTCAAAAAAATTGTTCTTTAACATATGCTTCTCAAACGGGAGCATAGCCGCCGGATATATGCCTTTACACCCTGCCAACAGCGAATAAGAATCTTCGTATGTATTTCCGTCTCTATCCGTTACCGACCCTCTAAACCATTTTTCAAATCTATAAGGAACAGGATATTTTCCTTCTACATAATGGGCATAGGTAAAGCAATGCGTCGGCTGTGCTCCCAGAAACAAAAATTTAACATTCGGCGTATGATGTAAAATATCGAATATGCCGCCTTCGCTCATACATCTTTTGCCAACTTTATAGAAGCTCTCCGCTTTTTCGCCAACGGCAATCACGGACATTAGCGGATCTAGCGAGCGCGTGGCGTTCGGCTGCTTTCTAACGAATTCGTTTAGCGCTCCCATGTACTTGGCGGTGCTATCGTTGACGCTGAAATCCTCGTCGTTAGCGAAACTAAAAGTAAAAGCGGGGAACATAAGCGTCGGGATGTTTAGGGCCAATAAAACGTCGTAAATATCGCCGAAGAATTCTTTCCTTTTAAGTTTGCTGTTCGGTATTCCAAAGCTTGCCAAATCGGTGTGGATAAATAATAAATCACACTCGTCAGCTTTTACTCGTTTTAGGGCTTCGTATAATTCAAAAGTCGTTACCTCTTTATCGTTTTTAGCCGTAAACAGCGCTATATTTTCCATAAATAAACCGCCCTTCTTTAATAACGCATACAAGTTTCATCCACAAACGCGACTTTTTACTACCTACGCGCGAGTTGGCTATATTTATATCCCAAACATATTAAACACCTTTCCTTCGGTATTAAAGCCGATCCGTTTAGCGGGATTGCCCATCATAATTGCTCGTTCTTTGACCCTGCGTAAGATAATCGCGCCGAGGCTGATAATTGCGTCATCGCCGATTTTTATTCTATCCTTTATCATTGAGCCGGGGGCCAGGTAAACACGGGCTCCTATCTCGGTATGCCCTCCGATAAGACAAGCCTCGGATAAGACGCTATGGGCGCCTATGACGGTATCGTGTCCAACCTTAACTTCGCCGTTAAACAGTACGTTAGGGCCGATAACTACGTCCGCCGAAATTGCGCCCGCCAAAAACACGCAACCCTCTCCGATGCTCGCCCCCGGAAGAATCATACAGTCGCGGCTGAACACGGTCGCCATTTTATAGCCCGCCCCTTTGATTTTTTTATATAGCGCTTCTCTTACGGCCGGTTCGCCGGTAGCGATGATAAATTCTAATTCGTCGTTATAACCGCGAAGCTCGTCAAATCTAAATACCTTTGCGCCTGCGTGCCAATCGGCATCGGTGATATCGTCAACGAAAATTATCTCATTCCATATGTTGACGCTTCGCGCCAGGGCAATTATTTCTTTTCCCAGGCCTCCGGCACAGTATATGGCTAAAGTCATAAATCAAATCGCTTCCTGATCCAGCTTATTTTTTGCAGCTGCGGACGATATCCGAGATCCTGGCTACGTCGGTTATATCCAGCTCTTCATACAGCGGCAGCGTCAATACCCGCTTGCTGATACGCAGGGCGGTCGGCGTTTTATCCACGTCAAACCGTCCGTGAAACGCGTCGAAGGTATTAGTCAGCGGATAGAAGTATTTTCTGGGGAAAATATTATGCCCGGCAAGCTTTGCCAGGACTTCGTTTCTGGTTGCACCAAACCGCTTTTCATCTATGACGATAGGAAAGTAAGCGTAATTTTGCTGGACGTCTTTTTGCGGTTCGCTTAAATGCAGTCCGTCTGTATCGCTTAAACGGCTTCTGTACTCCTCTACTAAACGCTTGCGCTTTTTCAGGCACACGTCTATCCGCTTTAAGTTGCATATCCCCATAGCTGCGCAAAATTCATTCATCCTAGCATTAGCGCCGACGGCGTCCACCACCTCGGCGTTTCTGATACCAAAATTTTTCAGCCGGTAAATATCCAGGCCAAAGTCTTTATTTTTATCGCCAAAGCACACGGCGCCGCCTTCTATGGTATTGAACACCTTCGTGGCGTGAAAGCTAAAGCAGGAAACGTCGCCAAAGGAGCCTATTCCTTTGCCTTTATACTTTACGCCAAAGGCGTGGGCGGCGTCGTAAATCACCTTGAGACCGTATTTTGCGGCAATAGCCTGGATCGCGTCTACGTCGCAGACGTTGCCATACACGTGAACCGATAAGATAGCGCTCGTTCTGTCGGTGATCAGGGCTTCGATTTTATTGGCGTCGATAGTGAAGTCGTCGGGATTTATATCGCAAAAGACCGGGGTCAAACCGTTCCTTACAATAGCGTGGGTAGTAGAGGCAAACGTAAAGGGCGTCGTGATGATCTCGCCTTGCAAATTGAGGGCCTGTATCGACAGCTCCAGGGCCATATGGCCGTTCGTCAGTAAATCTACGTTTTCAACCTCCAAATAATCCTTTAACAGGCTTTGCAGGGTTTTATGCTTTATCCCCATATTAGTGAGCCAATGACTTTCCCAGATATCGGAAATTTCATTGACGTAATCTTCCATTGCCGGCAGTGACGACTTTGTCACGAAAATCTCTTTTTCCACTTATACAGCCTCGATGATTCACACGGACGTGTACATTTCTAACGCTTCTGTTACGTCGCCCGCAAATCGCAGTTCTCCTTTTTCAATCCACGCGGCCTTACGGCAGATTCTTTTTATGTCGGCGGCCGAATGGGATACCATGACGATCGTAGTTCCCCCGTTTATTATTTCTTCCATCCGTTTATTGCATTTTTCCTGAAACGCCCGATCGCCCACCGCCAGGATTTCGTCGACGATCAAGATATCGGGTTTGACCATTGTGGCGATGGAGAATCCCAATCGGGCAATCATGCCGCTGGAGTAATTTTTCACAGGAACGTCGATAAATTCCGCCAGCTCGCTGAAATCGACTATTTCATCGTACTTTTCCTGCATGGTTTTTTTGCTGTGGCCCAGAACGGCGCCGTTCAGGAAAATATTTTCCCGGCCCGTCAGCTGATAGTCAAAGCCCGCGCCAAGTTCAATGAGAGGAGCGATTGAACCGTTTGCGGAAACGGCGCCTGTCGTGGGCTCGAGAATGCCGCTTATTATTTTCAGCATCGTGCTTTTGCCGCTGCCGTTTGTGCCTATCAGCGCAAAGGATTCTCCCTGATTTATACTGAAGCTTATATTTTTCAACGCCCAAAATTCATCAAAGGAAACGCTTTGAAATTTAAGCTTTCTTACTATATATTCCTTTAGGTTATCAACGCGCTCCCTGGCAAGGTTAAAGCGCATCGATACGTTTTTTACCTCAACAATTTTACCCATGGGACCTTTTGCTTGCTTCATCTCGATCAAATTCTGCCAATCATATATAGAGAATAAATTTATTCTGACACCTCTTAAAGCAGTATATCCCCGCCATAACGGCGAACAGCGCGTAGCCCAGACACCACAGATGCTCGCTGATTCCCGGCCACTCTCCATAAATAGTCACCTGCCGGAAAAAAGTAACAAAGCAATACAATGGGTTATACATTACCAGGGCTTTATATTCTGCCGGGACAATACTTACCGGGTAAAAAATCGGCGTTATGTAGTTCAGCGCGGTTAAAAATACGGTGTAGAGATATTGTAAATCCCTAAAAAATACTACCGCCGCCGACATAATCAGCCCCACTCCGATGCTGAACATAAGGATATACAACATCGCCACCGGCAGAAGCAGCAGCGTGGCGTGGAACTCTACCCCCGTGCCCAGCATCACGATAAACAGGGCGCACAGGGAAAGCAGCACACTGGTAAAGGACGACAGCACCCTGGATAGGGGGAAGATATATTTAGGCAGACAGACCTTTTTTATGAGCGCCGCTCCGTCTAATATAGAGCCTAGAGCCATGCTGGTGGCTTCAGCAAAAAATGAGTACATGAGCTGCCCCGCCAGTAAATAGACGGGATAGTTTGGGATATCGAACCGGAACACCTGGGAAAAAACGATAGTTAAGATAGCCATCATCAACAGAGGATTCAGTATGCTCCAAAAATACCCCAGCACGCTCCGCCTGTACTTGACCTTCAAATCCCTTTCCACCAACAGCTGTAAAAGCCAGCGGTATTTTATCAGCCGCTTAATACCCTCTAAAAATGACATATAAAACTCTAACCCTCGGCTAAATCCTTTACTTGAAGTAATCCTTACAAGCTGCGATAAAATCGGTTGCCTGACTATCGCTCCATTTTTCTGCATGTTGCAGCCATCTGTACCGATATACCCTTTTTATATGATCATCGAAACGCACAGTGTTTTCTCCAATAGTCCTCTATACGGGTCAATGAACGTCTATGCGCCACTTTACAAGCTACGGACGGATAAACGAGAATAAAATTTTTTAATACGCTTAATTTATTGTTTATAGCCGAAAAACAGATGCGGAACCTTTTGAAATCTATTGCGTTATGCATTCCTCCTCTTACCAGACACGCAAAATATAAAGTTTCCGCACAAATTATGAAGGATTTTTTGCCAGTGCAGCGGGCGTAGTCTAAGAGTTCTTTGTGCCAGTATTCGTCACCGGAAAAATTATATCTTACATTGGCGCTAAAGCTTGAGCCGCCGCTTATGACATGTCTATATGCGCTCATCGGTCTTTGGATACAATAAATTTTGCCGTTGGCCAATAATGTGAAATAAAAGATCCGATCACCGGGAACCAGCCGTTTTTCCCACATATAGGTGGGGAACCCATCTATTTTGTATATATTTCGCATCATAACGGTCGCTAATTGACCGGGAAGGATATTGTTTAGATAATGTTTCAGCGTATATTCCGTATCTTTACATTCAATATAGCGTTCCTTTCGTTTTCGTCCGTCTGCGTCAACGGTTATACAGTTATGCGCTACTGCTATATACTCGGGATGATTTTCCAGAAAATCAATTTGAACCGACAGTTTGTTTTCGTCTAGCCAATAATCATCGCCTTCAAGGAATATTACATACTTACCAGAGGCCCGGTTATATAAATCCATGTGATTGCTTAAAGGCGCATTTGAAGCGCCAAGATTGACCTCTCTGTAATAAACTTTGATTTTATGGGGATGTTTTGCTTCGTACTGCTCTAAAACAGCTCTTGTGCCATCCGTGGACGCATCTTCTCCAACGAGTACTTCATATGTATACTTAGTCTTCTGCGCTAGAACGCTATTTAACGCAGTCACTATATAACGTTCTTGATTATATGTGGGAATTAAAATACTTAAATCTATTTTGTCCATATACTTAATCAAATCCTAATGTCTCTGAGCATCCTATCAGCCTTTTTACAGGCGGCGTATTTTACAGCGCCTTGGCACATTATCCTAAGGGCGGTGAAAATCCCCCATTCTCTGGACGCTTTTTTCAGCTGATAGACTAATAGCTTTATTCCTTCGCTTTCGCTTCGCCCGAATTGTTGGAAGAGAGTTTTTTCTTCAGCGTAGAATCTTCCTATCCCTGGTAGCGGCTTACGGCTATTCCTTTTAAGTACAAACGTGCGCTTTTCTTGCATCGCTTTTTTGTTTTTTACGCAGTTTTTTTCGCATTTTTCAGCTTGCTTTTCGGCTTGATTTACTGCTTCATTTCCACCAAAAGTAAAAAGCCCGCAATCCCGCAACGCCATTGAGTCAGAGGATGCTTTTTCGTAAATGGTCTTCTTTTACGAAAAGGCTTATATTTATAAAAAGCGCGCGACGCCTTGAAGGACGCGGGCTCCTGCGTCGAAATACCACTCGCCCTCGCAAGAAATTGCCGAGAAAAATTTTCCGGAACCGACCGCTTGTCTTAGCTTCGACTGCGCCATTTCGCTAAATCCCGGCGCTTTACTTATTACCATGAATTAAGCACAGCAAAATTCCGCGCAAGGATAGCGTATATTCCCGCGCGGTTTTGTTGATGCCAAATAGGCGTGATAAAGACCATCAATTTAACTGGTGGCCAATAAAAATCTTGTAGAAAATTACACGACCTCCTATGCTGCGATTGTATTGGCTAACAACCGCACAAAAAACATAGGAGGTCGTGTAATGAATGTTATTAAAAATTTATCACATATTACGCACAGTCTCTTGCAAACTACTAAGTTCAACCATCAGATCAAAGGACAGAAAAAAGCCCCCCGGCGTCACTGCCGGGCGGGCTGTTCTGTACAATGGGCCGAAATGAATGCCAAGCTGCCTCAGTCAGGATTTTTCCCTTTAAGGCAAAGCTGGCCTTTCTTTACTTTATTTATCCTTATGGCCAGGAGGATAAAACCGACGAAAAGTCCGCTGATGACTCCCTGCCAGTAGCCGTAAGCGCCTTGTCCCGCCAGCTCCGCCAATACCCAGCCCAGGGGCATTCCCACTACCCAGAAGCTGATGATGGACAGTATCAGGACGGCCTTCACGTCCCGGTAGCCTCTCAGGGCTCCCTGCAGCGGAGCGTTCAGGGAATCTGCCCCGTTCATCAGGGCCGCGTAGGCCACGAACCCGGCAATCAGCTCCAGCAGCTCCCCTTCGCCGGTAAACATGGCCGCTACCTGATAGCGGGCCAGCCACGCCGCCCCGATGAGGATCACCGCCGCCCCCAGGCTGACCACCCGGCCGATATTGGTATAGGATACGGCGTCCTTCGGACGGCCGGCTCCCAGCTCAAAGCCCACCAGAATCGTCAAAGCGATACTGCAGGACATGGGTATGGCGTAAAGCATGGAGGTGACGCTGAAGGCGGACTGGCTGGCCGCCGCCGTCAGGGTGCCGTAAGTGGCGATGCACAGCCCCATGGCCCCGAAAATACTGGTTTCCGACAGCATGGCCAGGCCGATGGGAAATCCGATCTTCAGCGCCTTTGACCACTCATGGACCTGGGGCTTTGGCATCCCGTCAAATATCCGGTAGCCGTCAAAGGGGCTCATCCACCGGGCCACGGCGGCATGAATCAACGCCGCCGCGGAGAAGGCCGCCAGGGTTCCGCAGGCGGCCCCCACTCCCCCCAGCGGCTCCACCGGTCCTGCGCCGAAGATGAAAACGTAGTTAAAAAATATGTTCAGAGGAGCCGTGAGGCTGGTGATCAGCATCGTTATTCTGGTACAGCCCAGGGCATTCATAAATTCTCGCAGGGCCACCACCGCCATTGACACCGGCAGGCAGAACATCATCACCCGGCTGTAGCCAAAGGCCACTTCCCAGACCCGCTGTTCCAGATTAAGCCGATCCAGCAGGACAGGGGTTCCGAAGTAAATCAAAAGGCTTCCGAACAGGCCCAAAAGCAGCGCCCAGTAGAAGCTCTGCCGCACCACCCGCCGGATCTCAGCGCTGTCCCCCCCGCCGTACAGGTGGGCGATGGTGGGCGAAAGCCCCGACACGATACCCATGCAGGTCACGAACAGGGGCATATAGATATTTGCCGCCACCGCTACCCCTGCCAGCTCCACGCTGTTTACGTGGCCGGTCATCATGGTATCCGAAAGATGCACGCTCATTATTGCCAAATTTGTCACTAATACCGGCAGCATAACCAGAATAAAGGTTTTCAGCCGCTGGCGAAAGGAAAACGTCTGCTCCATCCCATTTCACCTCCTTTTTCAATTTATCCACCGCTTTTTATCCTTTTGCTGAGAATCAGGGAGCTTTTCCACAGTCTTTTCCACAAAACTTATACACTTTTCCACTATTTATTCTGCCTGAACAGGTAATTATCCACCGATTTTTGAGTCTTTTTCCACCGCTAAAACAATCAGCTTATCATCCCTGACCCGAAATTTTATCTCCAAATGACCAAAATTCAAGCCATACACCCGCTGCGGATCGGCCTGATAGGCGGGCCGGGGATCATTGGCCAGCACCTCCAGCAGAGCTTTTTGGGCGTCGACCGGAACAATGGCCAAAAGGGGCGGCGGAAAGTCTACCGTCAGCCGGGGCAAGCCCCCTGTCCGGAAGCCCTCCGCCGCCTCCGGATGGCTGTCCGCGTAGGCCAGATACGGCTTGATGTCAAATATTGGGGTGCCGTCCATCAAGTCGGCCCCCTTTACCAGCAGGATCGTCCCTTCCCCTTTCCGCCGTTCCAGCCCTGCGAATTCTACGCAGGAAAGGCCCAGGGGATTGGGACGGAAGGGCGCTCTGGTGGCAAAGACCCCCATCCGGGTATTACCGCCCAGAATAGGCGGACGCACGGTAGGAGACCATCCCTTTCCGGCGTTTTCCGAAAACAGCCAGATCAGCCAAAGGTGGGTAAAGCCCTCAATGCCCCGGAGCATAGACTCATTCCGGAACTCTGGCTCAAAGACGATCAGCCCCTTCAGCTCCTTCACCAGGCCGCTCTGCCGGGGAATGCCGAATTTTGCGGGAAAATCGGTACGGATCCGGGCAATGGGCCTTATGACTACAGAGCCGTCCCTAGCCAACCGGCCGAAATCCCCGGGCAATTTTCCGCAAGACTGCATTTTCACCGGCTCCCCTGTCAGACCACCCTGGTAGTCCACTTTTCGATGTTCCACACGTCGTCTATCCAGTCCTCATAGAACTCCGGCTCGTGGGAAACAAGGAGAACTGCCCCCTTGTACTCCATAAGGGCCCGGCGCAGCTCCTCCTTGGCATCCACATCCAGGTGGTTGGTGGGCTCGTCCAGCACCAGCAGATTGCAGGGAGCCTGCATGGCGATGGCCAGCCTTACCTTGGCCGCCTCGCCTCCGGAAAGAACGGACATATGGCTCTCGATATGCTCGGTAGTGAGGCCGCAGGCGGCCAGGGCGGCCCGCACCTCGAAATTAGTCATCCCCGGATAGGCCTGCCAGAATTCATCCAGGGCGGTGTTGCTGTTGTCCCGGCTCGTTTCCTGCTCAAAATAGCCCACGGAAACAAAATCCCCCAGCTCCGTTTCCCCGGAAACAGCCTTTATCTTACCGAGAAAGGTCTTCAGCATAGTGGTTTTGCCCAGGCCGTTTACTCCCCTGACCGCTACCTTTTTACCCCGCTCCAGCTGAAGATTAAGGGGAGCGGTCAAGGGCTCGTCGTAGCCAATGACCAGCTCCCGGGCATCGATGACCACCCGGGAGGGCGTCCGGTCCTCATGGAACCGGAAGTGGGGCTTGGGCTTCTCCACCCGCTTTTCCAGCACCTCCATGCGGTCCAGCATCTTCTGACGGGAATTGGCCATGCCTCTGGTAGCCACCCTCGCCTTATTTCGGGCGATAAAGTCCTCCGCCCGCTTTATCTCCGCCTGCTGGCGCTCATAGGCGGCATCCTCCTGACGGCGTTTTATCTCCACCATTTCCAAAAATTTTTCATAGCCGGCGCTGTAGCGGGTCAGCCTGGCGTTCTCCATATGATAAATCACGTTGGTGACCGCTTTCAGGAAGGGAACGTCATGGCTCACCAGAATGAAGGCATTTTCGTAGCTGTTCAAATAATTTTTCAGCCAGCTGATATGCTCCGCGTCAAGATAATTGGTAGGCTCGTCCAGGATTAGAATGGTGGGAGTTTCCAGCAGGAGCTTTGTCAGCAGCACCTTGGTGCGCTGGCCGCCGGAAAGCTCATCCACCGGACGGTCAAGGCCGATGTCCCTCAGCCCCAAGCCCCCGGCCACCTCCTCGATCCGGGCGTCCAGGGAGTAAAAGGAGCCGCCGTCCAGAATATCCTGAATTTCCCCTATGTCCTCCAGGAGCTTTTCCATCTCCGGATCATCTTCACTTAGCTCCGCCATCCGGTCATAGGCGGCGATCATTTCCTGCTCCAGCTTGTACATATCGTCAAAGGCCGTCCGCAACACCTCCCGGATAGTCTGTCCTTTTTTCAATACGCTGTGCTGATCCAGGTAACCAATCTTGATCCGCCGGGCCCACTGGATCTTGCCCTCGTCAGGCTGGAGCCGGCCCGTGATAATTGAAAGAAAGGTGCTTTTTCCCTCGCCGTTTGCCCCCACCAGGGCTACGTGCTCTCCCTTTACCAGCCGGAAGGAAACGTCCTCAAAAATCGTCCTGGCCCCGAAGCCGTGGGAAACGTGTTCAACATTCAGAATGCTCATATTTTCTCCTGGTTTTCATATCTTTTCTCAAACTGTTCCGCCGATTGTCATACACATATAGTGCCACAGTCTAGCAAAAATCACGGCGGTTGTCAAATTGAAAGAGGCTGTTTTGAAAAAGCGGCTGTCAGACATGCCGAAGAGGGTTCTTTACTTCTGTCACTCCTCAGTCAGCTTCGCTGACAGCTCCCCTATAGGGGAGCTTATGAGGTGAAGCGGTCACAGCAGCTCCAGCAGTTTTTCGTATACATCCGCCGCGTACAGCTCCTTTATCTCCCGCCGGGTCATTCCTGCTACCTGGGCCCTGATACGGTAATCGTGGATATCCTCCCCTGCTATTATGCAGTAATATGCCTCTCCTTCTCTGCTGCCCTCATTTTCCCTGTCCGCATTGCCCGTAGTGCCGGTAATCCCCACGGCAATATCCGAGCAGTACGCCTCCTGAGCCGCCGCGGCCATTTCCCGGGCGCACTGGGCTGAATATACCCCGTACTCCTGAATGACGAAGGGGGGAACGCCCGCAGCCGCCTTTGCCTCGTTGGAATAAGTAACGATACTGCCCTTAAAAACAGCGGAGACTCCCTCCGTATCCGTCAGCATTGACGCCAACAGACCGGCGGTACAGCTTTCCATAAAGGTTATGGTCTTTCCGGCGGCTATCAATTTTTCTGCTACCTGTTTTTCCCGCTTCATTGTCTGTCTCTCTTTCCCGGCAGGGAATTCTGTTTCCAGCCTCCTACCAATAAGTTCCGGTAAATTCTATTCTCTTGGCCTCAGCATGATCTCTCTGCCCTTTTCCCTGAGCCATTTATTCCAGCGCCGGTATTCGGGGTAAACCTTCAAAACATGACGGTAAAACCTTTCCGAGTGGTTCATCTCCAGCCGGTGGCAAAGCTCGTGGACGACAATGGCATCTATTACCTCCGGTGGAGTGAGCAGCAGCAGGCAGTTGAAACTCAGGTTCCCCTCCCGGGAGCAACTGCCCCACCGCTTCCTTTGGCACCGTATCGTGATCCGCCCGTAAGAGACTCCGAGGATTGCTGCATAGCGCGCTGCCCGGGAGGGAATATATTCCCCGGCTGCTTTCTTCAACCGGCGAATATCCTCATCAGTAAGGGAAGGCAGACTCTCTATCCTTTCCCGCTCCTTTAAGGCAATAGTAAGATGCTTTTCTATCCAGTCCCGGTTTTCCTCGATTATTTCCCGGACCCTCTTTTTTGTGGTTCTCAGAGGTACCCTGAGCCGGAGGATTCCTTCGCTGTTTATTTCTATTCTTGATGTCCGCCGATGGCTGCGGATTATTTCGCAGTTTATTTTTTTCATACTTTTTTGATAATCACCCCTCAATCTCCTGCGGAGACAGCTCCCTTCAATGGGAGCAACAACTCAAAGCCTCCCCTCCTGGGAAAATATCCGAAGGGCGGTGAGGTAACTGTTAAATTAAGCTGTCATTATTTCCCTCTCAGTCAGACATGGCGGAGAGAGTTCTTCCACCGCAGGGAAACCGGTGATATAAATTAGATATCAGCCCATATATTCTAGCAGATAGATAATGCAATTAAAACAGTCTGCTCAGGACTTTTATTGTAGTTTCACAGTCATCCGGTAAATTTTGTTTCATGTGAAACAATTCACACTATATTCTACAGGTAATTTATGCCGGTTCAACTGGCTATTGATTTTACCGGTTATGTATAGTAACGCCAGCCTGTCCAACTATATATGGTAAAAATCCCTGTGAAAAAAATTTACCGGCTGAGCTTATCCATAAAAAAAAAGCGTACCGGAAAACGCCGGAGATTATTTTCCGGCCTCCCGGGCACGCTTCTTTTCATAATGTGAACCATCGAAATTATTCCACGCTTCTGCCTATTTCATCAAGGCAGTCCTGCACATCCTGAGGTATATCCCCCTACGCTGTCCGCCAGCTTCCTGATTTTCTCCGCCACTACGGCAAAGCCCCGGCCGTGCTCACCGGCCCTGGCTGCCTCAATGGAGGCGTTCATGACCAAATTGACCTTTTCTGGCTGGTTTTTCATCGCTGCTTTTGCCGAAGAAGAACATGAGATAGTCCATTGTTTTCATTTGTCAAAATTGCTTATTTTATTACAGCTTCAGCTTTATCAATTCGTACTGACGAGTTCCTGCTCCAATTTTTTCCGCATGGGCCAGGCAACTCTGCCATTCGGAATTGGGAGTAGAGTTGTGGAAATGGTCGTGTTCCTTGCAGCCTTCCGGGTCCTTCTCCAGATTTTTTGCCAGCTGTCCGCCGGGCAGCGGAGCGGCGGCGCAGCAGAGGTCGGCGGCGGCCTGATCGATGGCTACCATATCCGTTGAGGCAAGCATCCCGATATCCGGCAGGATGGGCACGTCGTTTTCCGCGTGGCAGTCGCAATTCGGCGAAACGTCCACGATAAGGCTCAGATGGAACTGGGGCCGGTTGTGGGTGAGAGCGGCGGCATATTCCGCCATGCGGATATTCATTTTCTCCACGCTGCTCCATTCCTGCGGTTCAATGGCGTCGGTGGGACAAAGGCCGAGACAGCGGCCGCAGCCGACGCATTTGTCCGTATCAATGGTACTTTTGCGGTTAGTAACGGAAGGAGCCCCATGGGCGCAGATAGATACGCATTTGCCGCAGCCGACGCACTTTTCCTGCTTTACCACCATCTTGCCGTTGCAGTGCATTTCCATTTTGCCGGCCCGACTGCCGCCGCCCATGCCGATATTCTTTATTGCGCCGCCAAAACCGGCCATCTCATGGCCCTTGAAGTGGGTAAGAGTTATGATGATGTCGGCATCGGCCAAGGCCCGGCCAACCTTTGCTTCCTTTACCAGCTCGCCGTTGGGAACGGGAAGGAAAGCTTCATCGGTGCCTTTCAGGCCATCGGCAATGATGGTATGGCAACCGATGGTCAGAGGATTAAAGCCGTTTTCGTAGGCGGTATCAAGGTGTTCCAAGGCTTCCTTTCGGCTGCCCACGTACAGGGTATTGCAGTCGGTTACAAAGGGTTTGCCGCCCTTTTCCCTGATGAGGTCAACTATCGCCTTTACATAGTTCGGCCGGAGAAAGGCAATATTTCCCCGCTCGCCGAAGTGCATTTTTATGGCGACGAATTTTCCTTTCATATCAATATCTGTCAGGCCGGCTTTTTCCGCCAGCTTCTTCAATTTCAAAGGCAACGGAGTCCCGCCGTAGCCGGTAACAAAATCGGTAAAATACACCTTTGATTTTTCCATTATACATACCTCCTGATCCTATGAATTTCTGATTAAATGAAAATCCGTCTAATTGGCCGCCATTTTAGAAGGCAAATGCCCTCTCTGTAAAGCCCTCTCCATCATGTCTTACGACATGACACCTCTTGCAAACTACTAAGCTCTGCCGTCACTGCGTTCGGCAATCGCCAAGTAGTTTGCATGGCTCGCACTAAAAGCCGCTCTCGACGGCTTGAGTGCTCATGCCAACCCAAAGGGAGAGGCTAGAACGCCACCCTTGGCTCCCCCTCTGGGAGAGCTGGCAGTCCGCCAGGACTGACTGAGAGGGATAACGGCTAATCCGTAATTTTTCACCTCTCAGGCAAGCGTTTACTGCAACACTCTGGCCAGCCTTACATAATCCGGGTCCAGAGTTTTCTTGTTGTTTACCGCGTCGAAAAGGTCGATCTGCACCACGTGGCCAGCGTTGAAGCCGTACACCACATTGGAAATGCCGCAGATGAGAGCCAGAGCAGCCTTTTCCCCCAGCTGGCTGGCTTTGATCCGGTCCTGAATAGTGGGGGAACCGCCCCGTTGAACGTGGCCGAGAACAGTGGGCCTGGTGTCGATGCCAGTTTCCTTTTGGATTTTTTCAGCGATGTTTACCGCCTTACCGGCGCCCTCCGCCACCACGATCATAATGTAGCGCTTCCTGTTATTTTCATAAAGATCCTTAATCTCTTTGATTATGTCTTCCAGATCGTAGTTTACCTCGGGAACAAGGATGTACTCGGCGCCTCCGGCAATGCCGGTAACCATTGCCAGCCAGCCGCAGCGGTGTCCCATTACCTCCAGGACAGCGCAGCGGCGATGGGCGCTGGCGGTATCCCGCAGCTTGTTGATGGCATCAATGATGGTGTTGGCCGCCGTATCGCAGCCGATGGTGTAGTCAGAGCCCCAGACATCATTATCGATTGTTCCCGGCAGGCCCACAATGGATATACCATGTTCCTTGGCCAGAGCCGCGGCTCCCCGGAGACTCCCGTCGCCACCGATGACGCAGATGCCGTTTATTCCCCGTTTTTTCAGGTTTTCATAAGCCTTTGCCCGTCCTTCTGGAGTCATAAATTCCTTACTGCGGGCCGTTCCCAAAAATGTTCCACCCCGCTGGATAATATCGCTAACGCTTTTTCCGTTCAGCTGGACAATATCATCCTCAATCATTCCCTTGAAGCCGTTGTTTATGCCATAAACCTCTACCCCCTCATAGAGAGCGGTGCGGACGACGGCTCTGGCCGCCGCATTCATGCCTGGGCTGTCCCCGCCGCTGGTCATGATGGCAATTGCCTTATTGCTTATTCTCTCACTCATTTTATCACTCCTTATAACGACATTGTTTATAAAAATGCTTCAGGCATTTTCTTTCCTTAATGAAGCCTTCACTTTTACCCTCTCAGTCAGTCCTGACGGACTGACTGCTCCTGCAAACTACTTGGCGATTGCCGAACGCAGTGACGGCAGAGCTTAGTAGTTTGTAAGAGGTGTCATGTCGTCAGACATGACGGAGAGGATTCCCGTCATGTGTCGATCTCATTGGCGTTTTTGGCATTCTCCTCAATGAACTGGCGGCGGGGCTCCACCCTATCCCCCATAAGGACCGTAAAGAGGCGGTCGGCCTCCTCCGCGTCCTCCATATCCACCCTCATCATGGTGCGGGTAGCCGGATCCATGGTGGTTTCCCACAGCTGCTCCGGGTTCATCTCCCCCAAGCCCTTGTAGCGCTGGACGGTGATCCCCTCACGGCCTATTTCATCCAGCTTCGCCTCCTGCTCCTCATCGGAGTAGGTATACCAATGGTTCCGTCCTTTCCTTATCTGGAACAAAGGGGGACGGGCAATATACACCCGACCGTTTTCAATCAGGGGCTTCATGTGGCGGTAGAAGAAGGTCAGAAGCAAGGTGCGGATATGGGCCCCGTCCACATCCGCGTCAGTCATGATGATTATCTTGCTGTAGCGGGTCCTGGACAGATCGAAATCATCATTTATTCCGCTGCCGAAGGCAGTGATCATAGTGCATATCTCATTGTTGGCAAAAATCTTATCGGCCCTGGCCTTCTCCACGTTGAGGATCTTGCCCCGGAGGGGAAGGATAGCCTGGAAGCGGCGGTCACGGCCGCTCTTGGCGCTGCCTCCGGCAGAGTCACCCTCTACCAGATAAATCTCGCTCTGAGTGGGATCGTGGAGGGAGCAGTCCGCCAGCTTTCCGGGCAAGGCGGAAATTTCCAAGGCGTTCTGCTTCTTTACCGCTTCCCTGGCCTTCTTAGCGGCAATTCTCGCCCGCTGGGCCAAAGCCATCCGCTCCAGGATTCCCTTGACGATGGGCGGATTTTCTTCAAAATACTCCCCCAAGCCCTTTACCACGATACTGCTGACAATTCCCCTTACCTCGCTGTTTCCCAGCTTCGTCTTCGTCTGGCCTTCAAACTGGGGATTGGGAATCTTGATGCTGACGATAGCCGCCAGACCGGCTTGGACGTCAATAGACTCGAAATTTGGATCCTTGTCCCTGAGTATCCTATGGCGGCGGGCATAATCGTTTGCCAGCTTAGTCATGGCTCCCCGAAAACCGGCGGCATGGGTGCCCCCTTCCTCCGTGTTTATGTTATTTACAAAGCTGTGGAGATTTTCCCGGTCAGTATCGTTGTACTGGAGAGCCACTTCCACGATGGTATCGTCCTTTTTGCCGTTGAAGTAAATAGGGCTTGGATGGATAAGGGTCTTGTTCTGATTGAGGTAATCCACATAGCTGATGATCCCGCCCTCGTAGCAGAAAGTCTCCTGCTTGAAACCGCCATTTTCATCAAGGATCCGTTCATCGGTAAGGCTGATGCTTACCCCCTTGTTCAGGAAAGCCAGCTCCCGGATACGCTTTCTCAGGGTATCGTACTGGTAGACGCTGACGGTAAAAATATCCGGGTCCGGCAGAAAATGGACGGTGGTTCCCGTGCTGTCGTCTGGGGCAGGACCGGTCTCCCTGAGTTCCGAGCTGGTTATCCCTCTGGTAAAGCCGATTTCATAAAGCTTTCCGTCCCGCTGGACAGTAACCGTCAGCTGAGCGGAAAGGGCATTGACAACGGATACGCCAACTCCATGAAGGCCGCCGGATACCTTGTAGCCGCCTTTTTTGCCGAATTTTCCGCCCGCGTGGAGAACGGTAAGAACCACCTCTACCGTAGGCTTGCCCTTTTCGTGCATATCCACGGGAATACCCCGGCCGTTATCCTGAACGGTGATGGAATTGTCCGGGTGGATCGTCACGCCGATTTTGTTGCAGAAACCGGCCATCGCCTCGTCAATAGAGTTGTCAATAACCTCATAGGCCAAATGGTGAAGTCCCCGGTAATCAGTACTGCCGATGTACATACCCGGCCGGACCCGGACATTTTCCGGAAAATCCAGGGCCGTAATGTCGGCGCCGGTATATTCCATACTGGCCACAGCGGTAAGCTCCGCTCCCAGTACCTCACTGCCCACCGTTACGGTATTGTCGATTTCCACCTCTACACTGTCATCATTGGAATCGATAAGCTCCCCTTCCTGCTTCTCAACCAGATCGTCAAGGCCGAGCTTTTCCGCAATTTTATCAGCAGCTGTCATATCTTTCTCCTTTTTGTTTCATGTGAAACAATTTCTATTTCAAATTTTTCCAAAGATTCTTCTTTGCCCTTGAAGGGGAAAACGGTCCTCCCTTCAGATCATACCTGAGCTCAAAAAGGGCTTTGCTCATCAAAATGTCGTTTAATCTTTCCAGGGGTAATGTCTTATAAAGCATTACCAGAATATATTCCTCAAGGGTATAAGTCCCCGGAGTATCGGTATCCCTCCGGTAAGGAACCCTTTCCGCCTGCTCCCTTAAAAGCTCCTGACGGATCCTATTATATTCCTCCGGGCGGCATTTTATGAAGCTGTTGACCTCGGCGTAGCCTGCCCAAGGACAGGCAATCAGCTTTGACCTGATCCGGCTCCTGTATTCGTCATGCTTCCTCACGATACAGGCGGAGCAGTAACCGTCCTCGGAAGCGGTGGGACGGCCGCAGACAGGACATTTTCCCGGAATTCTATTTTGCGAAATTCTTCTTGCCCTGAGCTCCACCGCCAGACTTTTTTCAGCTCTCTCCTTCAAATGCCGGTCTGGAGTTTCCATGAGCCTGTCCACGATTTTCTTTGCCTGCTCCCGATCATCTTCGCCGGGGATGATCAAATCATCGCTATCGGATAAAAAGTATTCTTCTGGCTTTTCGGAAACCACCGGCAGAGGCTGAGGCAAATTTTTCCAGGCAGTAAACCTTATATCCTTTACGGTTTCGCCGCAGGTATAGGCGTTTATCTTGTCAATAAGCTCCCGCTTTAAGTATTCCAGCTGGTTTGCCCAGACCGGTTCGGCGCTTACAAACAGGGTATCAAAGGAAAAATGATGGGGGGTGGCATGGCCGGAAACGGCAGGCGAAACAATTTCCGGCCAGCGGGCCATTACCAGCTGCCGCCGGTACCCGGCGGACAGCTTTGCCCGGCGGCTCCGCTGGCTTGAACGGGAGGCGGACAGGTAGAGGCGCCCCATTATTTCCCGGAATGATTCGGTTTTTGTTACCCTCTCTGTTTCTGACATATCTATCCCCTGCTGTTCTTTCTTATGAAGCCGTTTACCCTCTCAGTCAGCCCTGACGGACTGCCGGCTCTTAAAAACCACTAAGCTCTGCCATCTTCTTGCGGCTCGGCAATCGCC
>CAJTSO010000007.1:22073-28865 GCA_910579115.1 uncultured Selenomonadaceae bacterium | reverse complement strand
GGGCGTTCTTGCCTCTCCTATTGAAATAGGCGGCACATTGTCGAATGTGCCGGAGAGGGTTCCTGCCAACCTGCATGGAAGACTATGAGGCCGATTAGAAGCTGACCTTCTCAACGATACTGTTTTTTACCTTAAAGACAGCCTGGATCGAACCAATTGCCCCCTCAAAGTAAGCTTTATCGGTGGCCGTAATAATACTTTGAATATCCGAGCGGCGGATATATTCCAGAAGCTCCAGCCTCCGTCCCCGATCCAGCTCGCTCATCACATCGTCAAGGAGCAGGAGCGGGTATTCCCCGGCCATCTGACGGAGAAATTCCACTTCCGCCAGCTTCAGGCACAGAGCCCCGGTTCTCTGCTGCCCTTGAGAACCAAAATCCCTTAAATCAAGGCCGTTTACGGTTATCTTTATATCGTCCCGGTGGGGACCGATGGACGTGTTCCCCCGAAAGATATCCCTTCGGCGGCGCAGCCTCAGCTCGGCCAGATATCCATCGGCTATTTTCTTTATCAGGGAATCATTAAAAATATCGCCGGAGCTTTCCTTTACTTCCTTTACCGCCTCATACATCATTATCCTGCCGGTATCGTCCTGCTTCAGATTTATCTGCTCATACTCCATATCCAGGACGTCGGCTCCCCTTGTCAGATTACCGGCGATCTCTCCCGCTACCCTTTTCAGCCGCTTTATGGCGTTTAACCGGCGGACCGCTACCTTGGCCGCCCGGTCAGCCAGATTGCTGTCCCAGACCTCCAGCAGATCATCGGGGCTTTCCCTGTCAAAACCGGCTGTTTTTTCCCTGATGCCCCCTGCTGAATAACCTCCTTCGCATCCTTCAGAGCCATACTCATCATCAGATAAGCCGGTAATCCTTTCCCTGATTGATTTAAGGAGGCTGTTCCGCTGATTGAGGATTTTTACATATTCGTCAAAATCATGAAAATAAGCGGCGCTGGCCTGGCTGAGCTCCGCATCGAGAAAGCGCCTCCGAACTGCCGGGGCTCCCTTCACCAGATACAGATCCTCCGGCGAAAAACAGACTATATTCACTGAACCCACGTGCTGACGGAGGGTTACCGGCGCCCCGTTGACGATTATTTTCCGGCGTCCCTGCCGGTAGATGTGAAAGGAAAGGTTATTCTCTACTCCCAGCCGATCTAAAACAATATCTACCGAGGCTTCCCCGCGGCCGTTCTTCACCAGATCCCGGTCATCTGAGGTGCGGTGTGAGCGGGCCAGGGCCGTATAGAAAACAGCCTCGAGAATATTTGTTTTTCCCTGGGCATTCTCCCCCGCCAGAAGATTTATTCCCGGTGAAAGCTCCAGCTTTAGTTCCTCATAGCTGCGAAAATTCCGCAGGGCAAGCGATTTTATCTTCATCTATAATGCCATTTTCATTCCTTGAAGCATCTCCCCGGTAAATAAAGTCTGTAAGAAAACCGTTAATCAGCATCGCTGGTTGGCGATTGCCGAGTACCATTTACGATGGCAGAGCTTACCACCGCTATGTTAATTTAGAGCGAGAGCATGTTTTCGGCAGATTTATTTACGAGGTCAGTCTTATAATTGTCAGTTCTTTGTCCTTACAGGGGTAATTACGCAGCGGAAACTATCGTTTTCCGGCTCCCGGATGATGGCCGGTTTCAGGGAAGCGGACATATCGATAATAACTTCATCCCCGTTCATAACCTTCATGGCATCTGCCAGATAATCAGGATTGAACGCGATCGTCAGATCTCCCCCTTCAATGGCGGCCTCGATTTTATCCTCCGCAAAGCCGATAGCCTGGCTGTTAGCGCTTACCACGACAATACCCTGGCTGAAAGCCAGCTTTACCACGAAGGCAATATTGGAGCTCTTGGCGATGATGGAGGCTCTGGTAACCGCCTGCTGAAAAAGGCTCCGGTTGATGGTCGCTCTGATGGGAAGCTCCTGGGGGATGACCCGCCGGTAATCCGGGAAAACACCTTCAATAACCGAGGTGGCAATCATCATATTTTCAAAGGAAAAGACAACGGTCTCCCGGGAAATATCCACGGTGATAGTAGCGTCGGTATCCGGCATAATGCGGCCGATTTCCGCCAGTATCCTGGAAGGGACGATTGTCTGGGCCTTTGCCCCATCACCTTCTACCTTGCCGCTGGCGATGGCCAGGCGGTGGGTATTGGTGGCCACGAGATTTATATCCGTGTCGTCCAGGTCGAGAAGGCAGCCGGTAAAAATCGCCTTGCCGCTGATTTCATTCTCCTGGGCGGCAGCGAAACATACCTCGGAAATGAGCTTTTTGAAGCTGCCAGAAGCGGCGGTAAAGGTTGCCGCTGCCTGGTGCTGCTTTGGTTCAGGAAATTCTCCCGTCATTGTCAGCAGGTCACATTTTGCATCTCCGGAGGAAATATTTACCATATTTCGTCCCCTATCCTCCTGGAAAATAATATCGATGCCACGGAAATTTCGGCAGAAATCATAAAGATATCTGGCCGAGAGGATTATGCTCCCCCCTTCTTCTACTACTGCCCTGGCCCTGGTCACTATATAGAGTTCATTGTTCGTCCCGCGGAGCTCTATTTCCCCGGTAATCCCGTCCTCATCGGGAATGGCATTGATTTGGATACCTGATAATATAGGGGAGTTAGGTGAAGAAGATACGGCTTTAATCGCTACGGAAAGCGCTTCCATCAGCTCTTGCCTTTCGCAGGTAAATTTCATTTTTTCCACACTCCGTTTTTATTTGGAATTTATATATTTTATAAAGATAGATAGTATTCTTAGTAGTAGGGACAGTTGAAAAGTGGAAAAGGCTATTAGAACCAGTGATATCACCCAAAAGCGGTGTGGAAATACGGTGGATTATAATTCACATTTTATCCACATATCCACCTGGAACCGGACAGGTGAAAAACTGTTCACAGCTGATCCACCGGTTGTCTACAGGTTTTACACGATGAAATTGGTGACTTTTTTAGAAAATAATAAATATATCAATTTCATTCAAGATTACCCAGAAATACATTCCCACGGGAACACATTCTCATTTGATTATCCACGCAACGGTACATAAACTCTGACTGCGGCCGAGGCCTTGTCAATCGTTAAGTACCGGCGTGGATAAACAGTTCCCTTAGGGAATGTATTTCTGGGGATTCACATTTGAGGAAACAAAATTGCCTTATCAGATAACGAAATTTCTTATACGTAAAAATACAGGGCTTAATTATTACTTTTTTAATCAAATTCACATCTTTTGAATCTGACTGATCAGCTCGATAATTGATTTATCCAGATCTTCCTTCTTATGGCGATTGTCGCGGATTTTGTTGAAGGAGTGCATTACTGTGGTATGGTCCTTGCCTCCAAAGTAATTGCCTATCTGTTGGAGGCTGGTGTCGGTAAGCTCCTTGCAGAGATAGATGGCCACCTGCCGGGGAATGACGATATTCCGGCTGCGGCTCTTTCCCAAAAGGTCTTCCTTGGATACCTTGTAGTAGCGGCAGACTATTTCCTGAATGAGCTCAATGGTGACGCTGGGACGTTCCGGTTTATCATAGAGGTCGTTCATCGCCTGCTGGGCGATATTTGTGGTGATCTGCTCCCGGTTTATGGAGGAGTAGGCCACCACCCGGGTAAGGGCGCCTTCCAGCTCACGGATGTTTTTATCGATACGGGTGGCAATGAATACGAGAACATCATCAGGCACGCTGATATGATCCAGTAAGGCCTTCTTTTGAAGGATCGCGATCCGGGTTTCCAGATCGGGGGCGGTAATGTCGGTGATAAGTCCCCATTCAAACCGGGAGCGGAGCCTGTCCTCAAGGGTTTTCAGCTCGCTGGGCTTCCGGTCGCTGGAAAGAATGATCTGCTTGTTTTCCTGACGGAGAGCGTTGAATGTATGGAAAAATTCCTCCTGGGTACGCTCCTTGTTGTGGAGGAACTGGATATCGTCCACCAAAAGGGCATCGATACTTCTGTACCGCTGGCGGAACTTATCCGGGCGGCCCTCCTGAATGGAGTCGATAAATTCGTTGGTAAATTTTTCGCTGGTGATATAAAGTACCCGCATATTGGGATAATTATCGAGGATCTGGTTGCCGATAGCGTGCATCAGATGGGTCTTGCCCAGTCCCACGCCACCGTAGATAAAGAAAGGATTATAGGCCATGCCCGGTGATTCGGCCACCGCCTTTGCGGCGGCATGGGCGAAGCGGTTGTTACTGCCGGTTACGAAGGTGTCGAAGGTATAGTTTTGAAGAAGGGAGGACCTGTCTCCCGAGCCGATGATGGTCAGGGGAGAAAAATCCTCCGGGACATTTGCGGCGGGAGCTGGTTTTTCTCCGGCGGTTTCCCCGGAATTAAATAATGCCCCCTGCCCGGTCTTTTCATCGATGTAGACACTTACCGTCTCCAGAGGCGCCGGAGAGACCGGTCTTGCAGCCGGAGCAGCTTCGTCCGGTGTCTCAGGCCGGGAAGGCGGGCCTTCGGAGGAAATTTCCGGCATTTCCTTCATGGAAATTATATCGATTGATACATCGTGGCCCAAAATCTGCCTGGCGGCATTGGATATGTGGCTTATGTAACGGGTCGTTATGAAATTTCTGGCGATATCGGTCTGGGCAGCCAGTATGAAGCTTGCCTCAGACAGGGAAACCGGCATCAGGGGAGCGAGCCAGGGATCTACTGCCGGTTCGGTAGCAGGGTTTTCTTTCAGGAGATCCATTACCTGTTTCCAGGTATTTTCAGGACTCATGTCAAACATAAAATTTCCCCTTTCAAGGAGTTTTCCACATACTTATCAACAATTGTGCAAAAGTCTTTGTAAAATAATCGAAGGATTTTGGTCCAATCATGTATTTTAGTCAGAAATTTGTAAATATAAGAAATCATCAGAAGCCTATTAACCATCTTATAATATAGCATAAAGGTTAAAAATTTTCAATTTATACTGTTGATCCCGCAAATAAATGCCGGATACAAAAAAGAGACGGTGAACCCGCCTCCCTTTTAATATAAATTAAATGAGATTTTGTATTTGTTCAATTTGCCCTTGCAATTTAGGGTTTTTCTTCATGAGCAGAGAAGAAGCGCCTGGGAATCGAATCTGATTTGAAGATTGGGTCAGGCTACAGGTTTTCTTCCTTCAGGACGTCCTCCAGGCTGTTCAGGAGGTTGTTTATATCGCCGGTGCTGATGACCAGCGGCGGCTGAAAGGCCATCACGTTTCTGTAGAGGCCGTTTTTGCCGATGATAAAGCCCCGATCCTTCATTTTTTCCAGGGTTATATCCAATTCCTTATCGGCGGGTATTTTGCCCGGGCGGACAAATTCCGCGCCGATCATCAGGCCCAGGCCGCGGATGTCGCCGATGACCGGGTGGCGCTTGCTGATTTCTTCAAGACCTTTGACCAGCTGCTCTCCCCGCTCCCTGGCCTTTTCGGCCAGCCGCTCTCTTTCTATATAGTCCAGGACGGCCAGGGCGGCGGCGCTGGACACGGGGTTGCCCCCCAGGGTGGAAGCCCCGGGCTTTACGTAGATGTCGGCGATTTCCTTTTCGGCGATAAAGGCGCTTATGGGGGTGCCGTTGCCCAGGGCCTTGGCCATGGTCATTATCTGGGGAGCGACGCCGTAATTTTCGATGGCGAACATTTTTCCCGTGCGGGCAAAGCCCGTCTGCACTTCGTCGATGATGAGCAGGGCTCCGTAAGCGTCCAATATTTCCTTCAGGCGCTTAAAATATCCGGCGGGGGGCGTTACGATACCGGCATTGCCCTGGATGGCTTCGGCGATCAGGGCGGCGGGCCGTCCCGAGGTAGCGGTCTTGATTATGGTCTCCACTTCATCGGCGCAGGCCAGGTCGCATTGGGGGAATTGCTTTTTCAGGGGGCAGCGGTAGCAGTAGGGGTTGGGGGCGAAATGCACGCCGCCCACGGGATTTGGGTCGGTCCGCCACATGCCGATGCCCGTGACGCTCATGCCCAGCTTCGTGCGGCCGTGAAGCCCGCCCCGGAGGGCGATGTATTCGCTGCTTTTTCTGTAAAGAACGGCCAGCAGCAGCGCCCCTTCGTTGGCCTCGGAGCCGGTGGAGCAGAAAAATGATTTGCAAAGAGAGCCGGGAGTGATTTTGGCCAGGCGCTCAGCCAGATTGACAAAATTTTCTGTCAGATAAATATTGCAGACGTGCTGGAGGGTATTTACCTGCTGGCAGATTTTTGCCGTTATTTCCGGGTTGCAGTGGCCGCAGTTGATGACGGATACCCCGGCAAAGCAGTCCAGGTATTTTTTTCCCTGATGGTCGTAGAGGTATTGCATTTCACCTCGGACGAATTGAGGGGGCCGTTCGTAAAAGTGACCCAGGCAGGGCATTATGTAGGCTTGTTTTTTGGCGATAATGGCGTCGGGGCCCAGGTAGGAAGACATTAGGGTACTCCTTTCTCACTTTGAAGTATTGAAGGCGAAGGCTCCCGGGCCGAAGGGGCGGGGACTTTCCTTTTCCAGAGCCCTCAAGGTATCGAAGTCCAATTCAGTCCGGCCGTGGGCCAGGGAATTTAAGGCCCGGCGGTACAGTCCGGTAATCCTGCCCAGAATACCCGGCTCATAGAAGGAGCCTTCGATGCGGAAGGAGGCTATGCCTGTCAGCTCCGGCAGGTATTCGTAAAGGCAGAGGTCCCTGGCGAAAAAGATATGGGAGCGTCCGTACTGGTCCAGGCGGAGGGAATGCTTTTCTCCCGCCTCATCCAGGAGGGCAAGGTTATTAACGGTGGAAATTTTCCCGGTGTCAGCCCCAGTTAAAGCCAGCTCTTT
>CAJTSO010000007.1:21813-22028 GCA_910579115.1 uncultured Selenomonadaceae bacterium | reverse complement strand
TTTCAATGGGGAGGGGAGAGGCGGCGGCAAGGCTTTTCAGCTGGGAATGGGTGAGCTCCAGAGAGGCGGTTCCCAGGCTGACCCGCTTTTCCTTCAGGAAACCGGCAGCGGCAGCGTTAAAGAGATTGAAGGAATGATCAGTTTGCAGCGGCAGATCTGTATTGTTCAGGGCGAGGAACAGGGAGCCAAGATTGCCGACTATGAGACCGGCGGGG
>CAJTSO010000007.1:0-21684 GCA_910579115.1 uncultured Selenomonadaceae bacterium | reverse complement strand
GGCCAGCTTCCAGAGTTTTTCCGGTTCATAGGCTTCGCCGCCGATGTAGACGGCGTCTGCCCCGTTTTCGCAGGCGGCGGTAAGCTGTTCCAGATTGGCCACGGTTACGGCTAAAATCGGATAAGAGGCTGCCTTTTCTGGTTTTTCTGCCGAAGCTTCAAAGGAGGCCCCGCTTTTCTCCTTATCCTCAGACTCCGGGGACAGTTGGATTTTTTCTGCCGAAGCCTCAAAGGATATGGCGGCTTCTCGTTTCGCTTTGCTGAAAAAGCGGGGTTCCCGGCGGCCGTCAAAGCCGATGGCCCCGGCGGAAGCCTGGCCGAAAGCGAAATTCGTCGTAAAGTCCCGGGCCCGGTTTTCGAGGAGCGAGCGCCATTCTTCCCCATCGGTGGAGTAGCCGCTGGGATCGGCTATATAAGCGTCGATAGCTTTTCGATAGGCGCTCACGATCCGTCCCACAAAGTCCGCCGGACGCATCCGCCCCTCTATTTTGAAGGAGGTTACCCCCGATTGGATGAGCTCCGGCAGATGGCGGTAAAGGCACATATCTTTCAGGGCCAGTTTATAGGGGCCGGGACCGGGTTCGCCCAGCATGGCTCCCGTTTTTTCGTCTATCAGCTGCCAAGGCCAGCGGCAGGGCTTCAGACAGCGGCCCCGGTTGGAGCTTTGGCCGAATAATACTCCGGAATGGATACATTGGCCGCTTTCGGCGATACACATATCCCCGTGGACAAAATATTCTATTTCCAGTCCCGTCCGCTCCTTCAACAGGGCCAGCTCGTAAAGATTCATCTCCCGGCCGGCCACCACCCGGGTAACCCCCAGCTCCTTTAAGAACAGCATGGCCGGTTCATTGTGGATATTCATCATCACGGAGGCGTGGAGGGGAATATTCAGGCGGAGCTTTCGGGCGGCGGCAAAGACGGCCAGATCCTGAGCCAGGATGGCGTCAGGCTTTATTTCCTTCAGGAGGGCCAAAAAGCGGTCCAGCTCCGGCAGCTCCTCGTCGCTGATCAGATTATTCAGGGTAACGTAAAGACGAACACCATGGCGGTGGGCGAAGGCGATGGCCTGGGCCAGGGCGCCGTCGTCAAAATTCATATCCCTTCGGTGGAGCCGCATATTTAAGCCTTTGCCTCCCAGGTAGACGGCATCGGCTCCGGCGGCAACGGCCGCCTCCAGGGCTTCCCAATTACCGGCGGGGGCTAAAAGCTCTACGGAATCCCGGGTTAAAATCATGTACAGTCACTTTCCTTTTTCTTAATTGTAAGTTTAGTATATCAACTTTGCGGTTGTTCGTAAACGGAGATAAATTTGTAAATGAAGCCTTATAAAAAAAGGAGACGGCGGCCCGTCTCCCTGTCCTTTAATCCTTCAAGGCTGTTTTGATTTTTTCATCAGACTTTGGGCGTGGGTCTTTGCGCTGGCCATCTGCAAATCCCGCTCCTGGCTGCTGCCGAATAAAGCTTATATTTAATGAGCCTCAATAAATTTTGCCAGCACGGCGTAGGTATCCTTTGATTCCGAAAGCTCCGGAAAGAGAAGCGGCCAGTCGTGGGACATACCGGGATATAAATGAAGCTCCACTTCTACCCCGGCTTCTTTTCCCCGCTGGGCCAGGAGGCAGCAGTCATCCACAAGCAGCTCCTGGGCCCCGGCGATGATCAGCATGGGTGGTAAACCGGCAAAATCGCCGTATACCGGCGATATATAAGGAGTCCTTAAATCAGAACCTGCAAAATAATAAGCGTTATTCATGACGACCGGATACATGGCGGCATTTCTTTCCCCCAGGATAACGTCCTTTTCCCGGTAGATGGACCGGCTGGGCAGCTGGCCCGCGTCACCCCAGGGAGAATAAAGGATCAATGAACCTGGCTGGGGAATTTTCTGATCCCGCAGGTAAAGGGCCAGGGCCAACGCCAGATTTCCTCCGGCGGAATCCCCCATCACGATGATATTGTTGGCGGAAATTTTCTGCCGTAGCAGCTCCTGATAGGCGGCAACTGCGTCCTCAAGGGCCGCCGGGTATTTTGCCTCCGGGTAAAACCGGTAGTTCAGCATGTAAACGTCAGCGTGACCGATGGACTCGGAGCGGGCAATGGCCCAGTCCCGGTGCCGGTTGTGATTGCCCTGGATGTAGCCGCCCCCGTGGAGCTGGAGAATTACCTTATCGGTGCTTCTTTTACGGGAGGTGTATTTTTCCAGCCGGACGTAGCTCAGGGAGGTCACGTCCTGCCGCCAGCCTGCGGGGGCCACGTAGGGCTCCTCTTTTCGAACCGGCGCGCCGGAAAACATCTCTCTCGTTTTCTGCTCCAGATAAGCGGCCGTTTCGGCGGCGGAAAGATTGATGGATGGAGTAGCCGTAAAAGGATTGACGTAAGCCCCGTAGGCTGTACCTTCCCCGGCCCCCCAGACCAGCAAGCCGCTGCAAAGCAGTCCTGCCGCGATACGCTTCCTGAAAATTTTTTTCATAGCCGTTACCTCCTGCTTCTTCGTTTATTTTTCGATAGCCTTTTCCCTCAGAAAATGATTTATAACTGACACTGTGTCAGCATGGTTATTGTAGCAGTATTTTGATACTGTGCCAATCAGGTTTTTACCGTGCCGTTTTTCAGGCGGCCTAAGCGTCTGTGGCGGTCTATAGGAAAGCTACAGCCTAAAGCCTCCCCTCCAGGGGAGGTGGCGGCGTAGCCGCCGGAGGGGTGAAAGATTAGGCGAGTAATTTGTCTTTTTATCTTCCAGTTAGCTTCGCTGAAAGCCCATACAAACTGATAGGCTCTGCCGTCATTACATTCGGCAATCGCTAAGTAGTTTGTATGGCTCGCACACCCCCAGTCAGCTTTGCTGACTGGCTGCCCATTATCACAAAAAATACCCCGGGGAACTGGGAGCCTTGGCTCCTTCCCTGGGGTATTTTTTATGGATAGATTAAATTTTTGGGGCAGAGGCGGCGATAAGCCGGTCAATAGAGCGGGCCAGATCCCCGATGGTCTGGTCCAGCTCCTTCAGGCGTTCCTCGATACGCACCAGCAGGTAGCCGGACACCACGATGGGAAAGCCGTAGCCCGATACGTAGGTCATGATTTCATCCATGCTGTTCTCCTTTCTCTTTGAGTAGATTTTCCTTAGGGGGTTGACTTTTCGGCGATGTACCGGGTGATTCCGGCGGCCAGGGCGGAGGCGAAGTCCTCTGTCCGCTCATTCAGCTGCCGTTCGTCCTCCTCGTTGGTGATGAAGGCCAGCTCCACCAGTATGGCCACCGCTTCCGTCTGATTGATGACGAAAAGGTGCGAGCCGTCCTTTACTCCCCGGTCGGTGGTTTCCAGCTGACGGGTTATTGAGTAGTCCACAGAGAGGCCAAGGCTGTACCCTTCCTCGCTCATGGCGTAGACCTCCGTGCCCTTTGCCGCCGGGGTATTTGCCCCGTTGCAGTGGATGGCCACAAAAATATCCGCTCCGAAGCCGTCGGAGGCGGCGGCAATGGGCGCAAGCTCGTTGCACTGGACGGTGAGAACCTCGTTTCCCCCGTCCCTGAGGATACGGCCGCAGCTCTCCATGACTTGGCGGCAGATGTCCGCTTCCACACTGTAAGCGCCCCGGGCTCCGGGATCCCTTCCCGGCATATGGCCGGCGTTTAAGACAATGCGCAAAAAATCACCTCCCTTCTACCTTGTAGGTGTCAGGAGGCGATGATGTTTTAAGGGATAACCTGTAATCGGTTTTGTAGGATCTCATTGAGGGGGTTTTATTCCTCCTGAGGCTTCGCTGCCGCCTCCCCTAAATGGGGGCTTCAGCAGAGGCCCAGATCCCTGATGTAGCTCCCAAGGCAGGCTTCAAAATTTACGCCGTAGCGGATGTCGGTACTGGCGGCCTTGGTGAGGCGGATGGCCCGGACGGTGAAGTCCACGGCGATGCGGACAGCCTCGGCCAGGCTGTGGTCCGTAAGGGAGGCCCCCACGAGGGCGCTGCCGAAGACGTCGCCGGTGCCGTGGTAGCTTCCCTCCACGGCGGGGCCGAGAACGTAGTCGATCTTTTCGGTGGAGCGGTCGTAGGTGGCTGCCCCAAGCCTGGAGGGGTCATCCTTCAGCCAAGCGCCGGTGAGGACGATGCTGGGCTTTTCCGTGAGGGCGGCCAGCCGCCGGAGAAGCTCGTTGAGATATTCCCGGCTGTAGGGGCCTTCCTGATATTTCTCCCCCAGCAGGAAGAGGGCTTCCGTGATGTTTGGCTTTATGATGTTGGCCACCCGGCAGAGCTCCAGCATTTCCGGGGGAAAGGCTTCGTTGAAGGCGGCGTAGAGGCGGCCGTTGTCCCCCATTACGGGATCCACCAGGACGATGGTATTTTCGTTGGAAAGATCGGCGGCCATTTTTTTCATGAGCTGCACCTGACTGAAGGAGCCCAGGTAACCGGTGTAAATGGCGTCAAATCTCACCTTCAAGGACTGCCAGTGGCGGACCATGGGAATGATGTCCTCCGTCAGATCCCGGACGGTGTAGCCGGTGAAGCCTCCGGTGTGGGTGGAGAGGACAGCGGTGGGCAGGACGGAGCACTCCACGGAGGCGGCGGAGATAATGGGGAGCGCCACCGTCAGAGAGCATTTGCCCACGCCGGAAATGTCGTGAACCGCCAGGGCCCGCTTCTGAACAATCGGTTTATCGTAGTCAAGCATGGTTTTCACCTCGGAAAGCTGGGGAAATTTTGAAAAGTAAAAAGATTGTTGGAGCATTATATATCTTTTTGGCGGAATTGTCATTAAAACTTTTTAATCTTAGCAGAAGCGAAGTCCCCCGCTTAATTAGGCGAAGCGGGGGGATTTTTTAGCCGCTATATAAAAAATTTGTCCTATAGCGCCCCTTGTAATTATGGCGTATAAGATTGGGCTTATTATCATTGCGGTTGGTTGCAGACGGGAGGAAGCCCATGAGCGGAAAAATTTACGGTTACATACGAGTATCCACCAGGGAGCAGCACGAAGACAGACAGCGGCTGTCCCTTGATGAATTTGGCGTGTCAGGGGATTGCGTATTTATGGATAAGCTGTCCGGAAAGAATTTTGACCGGCCCGGGTGGAAAAGGCTCATGGGCTTATTGCGCACCGACGACCTGCTGGTGGTGAAAAGCATCGATCGGCTGGGACGCAATTATGAAGAAATGATCGAGCAATGGAGGATAATCACGAAAACAAAGCAAGCTGACATCTTTGTAATCGACACGCCCATTCTCGACACCCGGGGCAGGCGGGACTTAATGGGAACTCTTGTGGCTGACCTTGTATTAGTCGTGATGTCGTACTTTGCCGAGTCGGAGAGGGAGCTGAATCATCAGCGGCAGGCGGAGGGAATAGCCGCCGCTATGATCAAAGGCGTAAAGTTTGGCCGTCCGGCAAAACAGCCGCCTGACGATTTTTTCCGGCTGCACAGGCAGTGGAAAAAAGGCGGCGTATCTGCCCGCTGCGCCGCGAGAAAGCTCGGCGTGTCCTGCAATACGTTTCTTAAATGGGCCAGGAGGTAGCGTTCAAAAAGTGTTCAAAAATGTGTCCGCAAAAGCGTTCAGGAAAGCGCTCAAAAAATGTTCAGAAAAATATCCGGAAAAGCCCTCAGGAAAGCCTTCGGAGAATGGTCAGACAACATAAAAAGGTGTTCAAAAAAGCAAGCTTTTTTGAACGCCTGATTTTTTGCCTCACAGCGTAATTTTCATCAAAAATTAAACGCCAGCCAACCGGTCCAACGCCTTGTAAACGGCAAATACTAAACCGGCCTCTCTCCGCGTCGCTCTAAGGGAAATGACCATTCCCACGGAGGCTTCCCACGCTTAACACAAAGTAAGTATAGCAGAGTGAACAGGCAGTTGCAAGCACAAAAAAGCCATCCGTTTTAGGCGTTCAAAAAAGCTTGCTTTTTTGAACACTGTAAACCCCGCAAACCCTTTTCCATATGGGATTGACGGGAACCAGAGGAAACGGCGGCTTTACGCCTGACCCTCGAGGTAAAAATCCCAAAGATGACGATGAAGCAGACGCAAAGCATGAACGTCGGCTCCGGCAGGCGGATAACGGCGCGGCGGAAAGGAATGACCATAGATATGAAAGTAGTAAAGTATGTTTTTCAACCCCACGGAGACGACCGGGGACAGCTTGTGGCCCTGGAGGAATTCAGGGATATTCCCTTCAGGATTAAGCGGGTTTACTTTTTGTACGACACCCAAACCGGCGTAATCAGGGGACGGCACGCCCACAAGGAGCTGGAGCAGATTCTGGTCTGTATTCATGGAAGCTGTAAGGTTTTACTGGATAACGGCCGGGAGAAAAAGGTTGTTCCCTTGGAGAAACCCTATGAGGGGCTTTATGTGGGAGCCGGTATGTGGCGGGAAATGTATGATTTTTCGGAGGACGCGGTGCTTATGGTGCTGGCCTCGGAATTGTATGACGAAGCTGACTACATCAGGGATTATGACCAGTTCCTGCTGGGGTGTAACAACCGGCAGGAGCAGATCCGAAGCTAAATGGGAAAGTTACCGTTTACCGCGGAAAAAATATTCTGCCAGCCCGTTGACATGGCTGACAGGGATTTTTCGGCAGGTATGAGGATAGTGAGTGAAAGTCTGTTTGGGCGTAATCAGCGACATAAAAAAACGGCAGACAGATGGAGCCGTAATAATGCCGGATAACTACAGGACCCTCTGCGAAAGGCTGAACAACGAACTCAATTAAACCGGGAAGGCTTGGGGAGAACAGCTTATGAAAATCGGACTGTCGGTGCTTAATTATCAATTTGAATTGTACCAATCGGAATACGAGGCGGCGGCCCTGCGGGTCCTCCGGTCCGGCTGGTACGTTTTGGGGCCGGAGGCGGAAGCCTTTGAAGGAGAATTCGCCGCCTTTACGGGAACGAAATACTGCGTGGGGCTGAACTCCGGCTTGGACGCCCTGACGCTGGCAGTCAGGGCGCTGGGTATCGGCCCGGGAGATGAAGTGATCGTCCCGGCAAACACCTATATCGCCACGGTACTGGGAATCACCGAAAACGGAGCCACGCCGGTCTTCGTAGAGCCGGACGAATTTTACAACATAGACGGGGACCGGATAGAGGCCGCCGTCACCAGCCGAACCAGGGCGATAATGGCGGTGCATCTCTACGGGCAGACCGCCAATATGCCGACGATAATGGCCGTGGCGGAAAAATATAAACTGCCGGTCATCGAAGATTGCGCCCAGTCTCACGGGGCCCGCTTCGGCGAGACGATGACCGGCCGCTTCGGGACGATAGGGTGCTTCAGCTTTTACCCCACGAAGAATCTGGGAGCCTTCGGCGACGCGGGGGCCGTCGTCACCGATGATGAAGCCCTGGCCGGTAAGATCCGGATGATGGGCAATTACGGCAGCCGGGTCAAATACCACAACGAGCTTCCCGGAGTTAATTCCCGTCTGGATGAAATACAGGCGGCCCTGTTGCGGGTAAAGCTAAGCCATTTACCGGAGCTTATTGCCGAGCGGAAAACCATAGCGGACCGGTTCCTGGCGGGAATAAAAAATCCCCGGCTCATCCTGCCAAAGACGAGGGACGGCGCCGACCATGTATACCATCAGTTTGTGGTGAGGACTGACCAGCGGGACGAGTTCAAGGCATACCTGGCCGACAGCGGAATTGACACAGTGATCCACTACCCCATACCGCCCCACTTGGCTGACTGCTATAAGAAGCTGGGCCATAAAAAAGGGGATTTCCCCAGGGCTGAGAGCTACGCGGATCAGGTTATCAGTCTGCCCATATTTAACGATATGACCAGGAAAGAAACCGAGTATGTGATAAAGGTTTGTAATGATTATAACGGCAAAACCTTTGAATACTAACAGGTAGAAATTGCCTTACAATTTCCTGAAAACTGCATCATAGAGGACAGAACATGGGTATATTTGCGAAATTACAAAGTATTGAATATGCTTTGCCGGAGAATGTACAAAATAACGAATTTCTGGTAAAGGATATGACAATGGATTGGACAGCGGAAGAAATTTTTTCTAAAACAGGGATAAATTCCAGGCACATTGCCCTGGCGGAGCAACGAGCCTCTGATATGGCCCTAGTAGCAGCAGAGAAGCTGTTTGAAAATAATATCGGTCTTCGGGAGAAAATTGATTATATTATATTCTGTTCTCAAAGCCCTGACTATGTGCTGCCTGCTACGGCCTGCCTTTTACAGACTCGGTTGGGCTTAAGAAAAAAATGCGGAGCATTTGACATAAATCAGGGCTGTTCGGGCTTTATTTATGGTCTATCCATAGCAAAAGGCGTGATTGAGAGCGGTCAGGCGCAAAATGTGCTGTTGTTAAACGCGGAAACATACTCGAAATATCTGGACAAAGCGGATAAAACGACCCGCACTATTTTTGGCGATGGAGCGGCGGCAAGTTGGCTGACTGCTGAGACTAGTGAGCAGGCCTTTATAGAAGGTTTTGAATTTGGCACAAACGGGCAGGGAGCAAACAACCTTATCGTTCAAAAGGGCCGACCGCTTTTTATGGATGGGCCGGAAATATTCCAGTTTACGCTACAGGTAGTTCCTAAGACTGTCAAAGGTATTTTACAGAGGTCAGAAATGGCGGTGGAAGAAGTAGACTATTTTGTTTTTCATCAGGCAAATATGTTTATATTGGAACATCTTCGCAAAAAATTAAAAATCCCGGCAGAGAAGTTTGTAACTGATATGGCAGATATTGGCAACACAGTTTCAGCGTCAATACCAATAGCAATAAAAAGAGCTGAGGACAGGGGCATTTTAGTTCCGGGCAACACAGTACTGATTGTAGGATTTGGTGTTGGTTATTCCTGGGGCGGCTGTCTGATAAAATTATAGTATTTGTGAGGTAAAAGAATATGGAACAAGAACAGTTTTTTGCACAATTGGCGAAAATTCTTGATGTACCCAAAGATAAGATAACCAGAGATTATGTGTTTGCCTTTGATGAGTGGGATTCTCTAGTACTTATGTCAATTGCAGCGGCAATTGACGAGATATACGATGTGGTTGTTTCTATTAAGGAAGTGCCGAAGTGTGGAACAACCGGAGAATTATTAAATCTGATAGAGGCAAAGAAAATTGAAGATGAATAAAAAAATAATAATTGTAGGAGTAGGAGAAACTGCTGAGTTGGCCCTGGATTACTTCAGAAATGATTCGGAATATGAAGTGGCTGCCTTTGTGGCGGAGCTGACATATCTGCAAAAACATCCCCAGTTACAGACAATAGATAGCGTCCCTGTGATTGCATTGGATAGTATACTTGAAAATTACCCGCCAAATAAATATCAGGCTTTTGTGGCAATGTCATATGTGCGGTTAAATCATGACAGGGCAAAATTTTATAATCTGTTAAAGAGTATGGGCTATAGTTTTGCCAGTTACGTTAGTTCCCGCATTTATGTGGGCAGCAATGTTTCCATTGGAGAAAATTGTTTTATATTTGAGGATAACATATTGCAGCGCAATGTAACTATCGGAGATAACGTAATACTCTGGAGTGGAAATCATATAGGGCACAGGTCGGTAATAAAGGATCACGTATTCTTATCTTCCCATGTAGCTGTATCGGGATTTTGCGTGATTGAAGAATATAGCTTTTTAGGGATCAATAGCTGCGTGGGAGATAATGTAACTATTGCGACCGAGAACTTTATTGGCGGGGGCGTCACAATTATGAAGGATACGAAGCCGGGGGAAATTTACAGGGCTCCTATAGCAAAGGCGGAAAGGCTGAAGACGAATATTGTATTTGGATTCTAAAAAGCGATTTTGAGTATATATGAAGTAGATTTGTGGGGTGTATTTTATCATGCAGTGGAGAAAAAAGGGCTTAATATATTGTGTAAACGGGTCGGAACATGAATGGAAAAACAACAGCTTTTTGACGCCACAGCCGTATTTATTGGATGATGATACTATTCGGGTATATGGGTCATTTCGTGATAAAGATGGAGTTGGGCGAATCGGCTATGTGGACGTTGAGGCAGAGAATCCATCCAATGTACTGAAGGTATCATCTGATCCGGTATTGGATATTGGCAGGGCGGGACGTTTTGATGACAATGGAGTCATTTTAGGGGATGTTATTGATGTAAAAGATAGAATTTTTATGTATTATGTGGGTTTTCAGCATGTGCAGAAGGTGAAATTCTATGCGTTCTCCGGATTAGCTGTAAGTACAGATAAGGGAGAAAGCTTTACAAGAGTCCGAGAAACGCCTGTGTTGGATAGAAGTGAAGAAGGTCTTTATGGTAGATGTATTCATAGTGTTATTTATGATGATGTAAGACATTTATTTCGAGTGTGGTATTCGGTTATTTACGATTGGACATGGATTGATGGTATACCCTACCCCACATATGATATTAAATATGCTGAATCACAGGACGGGATACACTTTCCGGAGGAAGGAATCCAATGCGTAAAGTGTAATGCCCGGGAGTATCGGATAGGGCGGCCGAAGGTTAGAATCATGCCTGATGGACAGTATGAAATGAGGTATACCTCGGATACCTACAGCAAAGAATATGTTGCTGGTTATGCAGTTTCAAATGATGGAATAAATTGGATCAGAAAAGATGACCAAGGCTGGCTTAAAAAAAGCGAGGCTGGATTTGATTCCGAAATGGCTTGTTATCCGGCAGTTTTTGATGCTGCGGGGAAAACATATATGTTTTATGACGGCAATGGGATGGGATTAGCAGGATTTGGCTACGCTGTATTAGAGGAGTGAAATTGATTGCAAATTGCAAAATATAACCCGGAGATGGTGAAAATATGGGATGAATTTGTACTAATGGCGAAGAACAGGCATTTCTTTTTTCAGCGTGGTTATATGGAATACCACAGTGACAGGTTTATTGATTGCTCATTGTTGTTTTTCGATGATAGAAACAGATTGCTGGCAATTATCCCGGCCAGTAAGTCAGGCTCCCGATTTGTTTCTCATGGCGGTTTAACGTTTGGTGGATTTTTAGTTGATGACCGAATGACAACTAGCCTAATGCTGGAGATCTTTGATGTTATGAAGATGTACCTTAGGAATGAGGGCTTTTCTGAATTTATTTATAAATGTATCCCCTATATTTATCATCGTTATCCGGCCGAGGAAGACAGATATGCCCTTTTTCGTAACAAGGCCGAGCTGTTTAGAAGAGATGTATCTACCGCTGTTTATTTGCCGGACAAGTATAAATATCATAAACTCCGCAAACGGATGGTATCCAAGGGGAAAAAGAATGGCTTTGTATTAGCAGAGAACAGGGATTTTTCATCATTTATTGCTTTGGAGAATCAGGTGCTTGATAAATATCATGGTGTTTCAGCTGTACATACGGGGAAAGAATTAGAATTGTTAGCAAGTAAATTTCCCAACAATATAAAGCTGTATACGAGTTCATTAAATGGAGAACTGTATGCCGGAACAGTTATTTTTGATAATGGTAATACTGTGCATACGCAGTATATAGCTAATTCTGATGCTGGACGAAAAACAGGAGCCTTGGATTGTCTCATTGATTATTTGCTCACTGATGTTTATGCGGACAGAGAGTATTTCGATTTTGGCACATCCAGTGAAAGTGACGGGATGTATTTGAATGAAGGTTTAATAGCCCAAAAAGAAGGGTTTGGGGCGCGGGCAGTGGTGCATGATTTTTATAGGATTATGTTATAGGTACACGCTTTTGGGCTGTACATTTCCGATGGATAATCAGGTTTGGTAGATTGTAAAATGAAATTGAATAAATAAAAGACTTACAACAAATCCTTTGGAAAATTTAAGTTACCAAGCAAACTCTATCAAAGTAGAATCGACATGAGCCATAATAATTCTACCACCTGGCGGGAGAAACAGCTCCAGAGGATGTTTTTCTGCCAGCGTGTTTTTTCACAGATTAAAATAGAAAGACGGTAGGCGCAATGGATGCAAACTTCAGAAATAACGATCATGACAATAAAATTAGAACGTATATATTAAATATGGATATTAGAATAACCCTTGGAAGAAGAAGCTATATAAGTGGAGCTGTGGTACGACAGGATGTATCTTACGAGCATATTTTTGTGGGGAATTACTGCTCTATATCCGATGATATCAGGTTTTTGATTGGCGCAAATCACTACTATAAGTTTTTGAGCAGCTATCCCATGGGGCTGGTATTTGGAAGTGCAGTAGATCTTAATAGCTGTGATTTCAAGGGAGTCAGCAGAAATGTAAATAAAAATTATATTATAATTGGCCATGATGTATGGATTGGTCATGGGGTTACTATTCTGGACGGGGTGTATATTGGCAATGGAGCGGTTGTCGCGGCGGGGGCGGTAGTAACCCGGGATGTGCCGGCCTATGCGGTGGTAGCGGGGGTACCAGCCAGAGTCATCCGGTATCGTTTCCCTGCTGAGATGGTACAAAAGGTGAATAGAATAAAATGGTGGTACTGGGATGAAGAGGACATCATTGCAAATCAATATTATTTCCATACCGAAAATATCAAGGATATAGTAGCGGCTAAATACAGAGAGAAAGATAATCGTGTCGTTGATAATGCATATGTCCGTGAGCTGAAAGGATATAAAAAAGAGGGTTATGAAATCGTTTTGTTTGAACTTGATTTTGCTGACAAAGTAGCAAAATACGGTGGGGCCACAATAAATGAGAGGGTAATCGACCAATTTGTAGCAGCTTCGATGAGCAGGAAAATAATGCTTATCCTTAAATGTAACAGGGAAGAGATAGCAATACATCAAGATGCAATAATAGAGATGCTGGAAAAAAGCGTAAAAAAATATGGCGCGTCCCCCAAGATCGATATAAAGGTAAGCAACGGAATGCTTGATTATGTAATTCAGAACGTTGATTATGTAGTAGTAAGCCACAAAGAAAATATAATGGAAGTCATCGATTACGCAATGGACTACGGGGTGAAGCTGTTGTCCGGATTTGCCCTGTATATTTTTGATTATGACCGGAATTATATAAGGCCGGGAGACTATAAGGCGGGGTTTGAAACCATCGAGATAGGAGCAGATACTAATGTATGATTATTTGAACAGGCTGAAACAAATGGTTCAAAATGATATAGAGAAGGAGAATTATCCCGGAGCCCTTTGGAAAATAAAAAAATACGCCTGGCTTGCATATGAATTTAATCAGTTTTATACCGACGCGATGATAGAAAATTCGATTCTGGTTATAGAGCGGAAATTGAATGTTCCTGATAACCTGCGGAAAGTGTCTGAAAAAAATGTTTTGTTTTATGATGGATTTTGGAATGTAGATACCAGGGGGCTGGCGATTATATATTTAGAAGCGCTTTTTTCCCTGGGCTATGATGTTTATTATGTGACCAGCGCCACGGCAAAAGGGCAAAAACCGGAGACCGAAAGTCTGATAAAAAGGAATAACGGGAAGATTATCTACCTTACGGAAAGCTTAGACGATAGTATTGGTATGTATAAAGCTCTGTGCAAGGCTTTTGAATACGTGAAGCCGAAGCACGCTTTTTTGTATATATATCCCAATGACGTATCGGCAGTGATGACGTTTAATCGATACAAAAATTTAGTGCGCCGTTATCAGATAGACCTGACGGATCATGCCTTTTGGCTGGGGATAAATGCCTTTGATTTTTGCTGCTCCAGTTGGCAGTTTGGTACAAGTGTGGCGTATAACGGGCGAAAGATACCAAAAGAGAAAATTGTCCTTTCCCGGTTTTATCCAATGGTATTGGAGGGCTGTGAATTTGCTGGATTTCCCTTTCAAAAAGGTGATAATGACTTTGTTATTTTCTCCGGGGGATCTGTGTATAAGACTATAGATACAGAGAAAACTTATTATAAGATGGTAAGAAATATTCTGGACAGGTTCCCCCGGACAAAGTTTTGGTACGCGGGAGATGTCTTACAAGACGACATGAAGGATTTAATCAGCTGCTATCCCAACAGAGCGTTCTTTACAGGAGAGCGCAAAGATTTGGTACCGGTTTTGGAGAATGTGGATATGTACCTGAATACGTATCCGATTCATGGCGGTCTGATGGTTCAATATTCTGCAGTCGCCGGTAAGGCGCCGTTTACCCTGGTTTTTGGTGATACCACAAGAGGTATACTCCTGGATGATGACAAGTTGGATATATATTATGATACGGTAGATGAGTTGGTTGAGGATGTTGGCAGGTATATTGATGACCCGGTATTCAGGAAAAATAAAAATAATCAAATGAAAGGCAGAGTCTGCACAAAGGAACGTTTTACCTCGGAGTTGTCCGATTTGATGCTCCATGGGAAAACAAGCTGGCCAATAAAAACAGAACCCTGCAATGCGGAGAAATTCAAAAGAGTATATGCGGAAAGATGCAGGATGAAATACAATCTCTAGCCGGCATTTTTGTAATACCATATTTGGTTATCTTGGGTAAATAGCAATTATAAACTGAATAAAAGTAATAAAGGACGAGCTGATGAAGGAAATAGACGAAGCGGTGGAAACGGTGAAAAAACCGGGACGAATGGAGGCGGGAGTATATGACGTTGGCACTGGAAATGGAGCAAAAATTAGCGGAAGGTATAGCTAAGGGAAAGATTGAAATGCTCAAGGAACTGGTTCAGAAAGGAATGCTGACAATCAAGGAAGCGGCAGCTCCTGCAAAATACTGAGCTCTGCCGTTGCTATGTCCGGCAATCGCTAAGTATTTTGCACGGCTGCACACTCCTCAGGCGCTTTCAGTGACAGCTCCCCTATAGGGGAGCCTATGAGACGGATTAGAGGCTACCGCTTGCAGCGGCTTAGGCGCTTATTGCAACTACAGGTGAGCCGATTAGACGGAATAGAAAACTCCCATCTACAGCAATTGCTACAGATGGGAGTTTTTGATTTGCTATCGGACAGGGCTGGTTATCAGGTAAATTTTTAGCCGTAAAGCTGTATTTCACTTACCAGCCCCGGTCCTTATGCCAGAACTCGGGGGTAAAGAGCGCCAGGATGGAAAACATTTCCAGCCTTCCCATGAGCATGGCCAGGAGGGTGACGATTTTTGACCAGCTGGAAAGGCCCGCGTAGCTTTCC
Source organism: uncultured Selenomonadaceae bacterium (assembly GCA_910579115.1). Taxonomy (GTDB): domain Bacteria; phylum Bacillota; class Negativicutes; order Selenomonadales; family Selenomonadaceae; genus RGIG250. The sequence goes on along the minus strand of CAJTSO010000007.1, from coordinate 6,599 downwards.
GTGGGGCCCACCAGGCCGAAGCCGGGACCTACGGTGGTCATGGAGGCCAGGGACAGCCCCAGGCTGTCGTAGAGCTTCATGCCGTCCAATGTGTACAGGAGGGTCCAGAGGGCCAGAAAGAACATATACAGGAAGAAAAAACGGCCAACACCGTAAAGGACGCTGTCGTTAATCCGCTGGCCGTTGATCGTGATGGCCTTGTGGACCCGGGGATTGATGGATATTTCCACGGAGTGGACCACCATTTTTACCAGCAGAATGAGGCGGGAAATCCTGAGACCGGCGGTGGTGGAGCCGGAACAGCCCCCGGAGAGCATCAGGAGCACCAGCACGCACTGGAGGGAGGCCGGCCAATGCTCATAGTTGAAGGCCGAAAAGCCGGCGGAGGCCTGGGCCGTGGCTACAAAGGCCGCCTCCCGTAAGGCTTCCTTCAAGGAATAATCAAGGGCCTTCACGAGGGAAAGGGCGATAAATACCGTGGCAAAGGCCAGAAGCCCCAGGTAAGTCCGGAACTCCGTATCCTTCCACAGGACCTGGAGACCGTTCTTGTAGGCGTGGTAGTAGAGGTTGAAGTTTCCCCCGGACAGCACCATGAAGAAAATTACCGCCCCTTCTACCACCGGGCTGTCATAGTAGGCGATGGACTCGTTGTAGATGGAGAAGCCGCCGGTGGAGATGGTGGTCATGGCGTGGTTCAAAGCCGCGGGAAAATTCATTCCCGCCAGCCAGTAGACTACTCCGGCCAGAGCCGTGAACATGAGATAAATGTTGAATATTACCAGCACCATTTCCTGCAGGCGGGGGCGGCGGCGGCCCGAGGACATCCGGGAGGTTTCCGCCTGGTAGAGCTGCAGGGCGCTGTGCCCCGTCTGGGGCAGCAGGGCAACGAAGATGACGATAATCCCCAGGCCTCCCAGCCACTGGGTCAGGGAGCGCCAGAAAAGGAGGGAATGGGGGAGCCCGGACAGGTCGGGAAAGACCGTGCCGCCGCAGCCGGTAAAGCCCGCTACCGTTTCAAATACGCCGTCCAGGATTCCCAGGTGGCCGGAGAGAATGTAGGGAAAGGTCCCAAGAATATTTATCAGCAGCCAGCCAAGGGCCGTGATGGCGATACCATCGTGCATGGAAAGCTCGGTAACCGGACTGGAGCCGTTGCGGCCCCACATTTTCATGTTTATGCCCAAGATAAAGGAAATTCCGCAGGAGACGACGAAGGCGATCCCGTCGCTCTCCCCGTGGAAAATGGCGATCAGGGCGGGAATGATCATCAGCAGGCTGAGACCGGTGGAAAGTCTGCCCAGATAATGGACTACAAGCCGGACGTTCATTTTCTGCCACCTCCCAGCAGGCGGCCCAGGAAGCTGCCGCTTTGGGAATCGGAAAAGGCGCTGGCGTCTCTGATTTCCCAAGGGCCTCTTGTCCTTGTCTTTCCTTCCCCGCCGCGGCTGCTGCCCCGCCCCTTTTCCCTGTCACCGGAATGTTTCACCGCCCCGAAAAGCAGGAAAAAGGCGAAAACCTCCAGCCGGCCAATGAGCATCAGGAGGGCGCAGACCAGCTTCAAGAGGGGCGGATAGCCGCTGAATACAGCGGAGGCTCCCGCCAGCTTCGCGGCGGACGCTATGCTGGAAAGGCAGGAGACTCCCAGCATGAGGGACTCCATCAGGGACAGATCGCTCACCAGGGAGATGAGGAAAACCCCGCTGAAAAGCACGGATATATACAGGAAGAAAAATCCCATGACCCGGTTGACGATGACGGAATCAACCGGCCGCCGCCCCAGGTATACCGGAATAAAAGCCTGGGGATGGAGAATCTTTTTTATTTCTCCCCAAAGGGACTTCAGCATGATTACCATCCGGGCAACCTTCAGCCCACCGGAGGCAGAGCCGATACAGCCGCCGGTAAAAGCCAGCAGCAGCATACAAAGGCGGGCAAAGGGAGGCCAGGGCAGGTATTCGGCGGTGGATATGCCGGTGGTGGTGGCGAAGGAAACAGCCTCAAAGAGTCCCCGGTGCAGAGAGTGAAGGAAGCCGTATACCCCGTGGGCCCAAAGGGAAACTCCCATCAGAAGGCCGGCAGTAAGGATGGTTATCAGAAAAATACGATGCTCCGCATAACGGAAAAGATTTATGGGATTGCGGCGGCGGAGGGCCTCATGGTACAGGAGGAAATTCCCGGAGGAAAACAACATTCCCACCATGAGGGCCGCCGACATAATGCCGTCGTTCATCAGGCCGGGCTCAAGGGTGTTGTGGGTTCCCCCGGAGGAAATCACCGCAAAGGCCAGATTGACGGCATCAAAGAAATCCGCCCCGGCCAAACGGAAAACTGCCATCAGGACAGCGGTTACCATCAGGTAGGTGAGAGCCACCCGGAGGGCCAGGCGGCTGATGGAGGAAAGCCGCCTCGATACAGGGGCCCGGCTTCCCTCAGGAAGAACCAGGCCGAAGGCCCCTCCCAGAGGAAAGAGAACGGTGAAAAAAGCCACCAGAATGAACAGCCCCCCCAGCCACTGGGTCAGGGAACGCCACAGGACGAAGGCCGGGGGAACATCCCCCGGCAGGATGGTCATCCCCGTGGTAGTGAAGCCGGAGACGCTTTCCAAAAAGGCGTCAAGCAGATCAAACCGCCCGGAGCTGTAGTAGGGGAGCATACCAAAGACAGTCATATAGGAAAAAAAGAGAGCCAGCAGCATGGAGCCTTCCCCAATGGGAAGCACCCCCCGGCGGTAGGCGCCGGTAGCAATGAGGACGATTCCCAGGGCGAGAGAAACCGCCAGGGTGGTGGCAAAGGCCGGCAGACCGCTGGCGGTCCAGGCGGCGCCGATAAATTTACTGCCGTCATAGGCAGTGGAGCCGTCGTAAAGGGCATAGGCCAGGGGAATCAGCAGGGTAAGGGAAGCAAAGCTGATAAGCCGTCCCAAAATTCCGGCAATAAGACGGTAATCCGTATCGGCGCCTCCTTTCTGACATTGATAAGGCTTTTCCTGTAGGGGACGCAAGAACCCTCTCTGTCATGTCTGACGACATGACACCTCTTACAAATGGAGAGGCAGGAACGCCCCCTTAGCTCTCCCTCTGGGTTGGCATGAGCACTTAATAAGCGAAGCGCATTTAGTGCGAGCCATGTAAACTACTTAGCGATTGCCGAGTCGCAAGACGATGGTAGAGCTTAGTAGTTTGCAGGAGCTGTCGCTGGAAGCGACTGAGGGATGAAACAGGAAAAAAATTGATTTGTCTGTCACCCCGACCGCTTGACTAACTCACTTAATAAGTCCGAGCGAAGCGATGGACGAATTTAGTGAGTGTCATGCAGACGGCCTTAGCGATTGCCGAGTCGTAAGACGACGGCATAGCGTAGGGAGTCGCACTGATGGGCACCTCCCCTACAGGGGAGGCTTTAGGGTCGGCATTGTACCGGCAGTGATCATGTCTTGCTGCCCTTGAAGTATTCCATCACCTGGTTGGAGTAACGGGTATCGAGGATGAGGATGACGGTATCCCCGGCGGACAGCACAGTGCTGCCCCGGGCGATTTTAGCCTCCCCGTCCTTTACCACAGAGCAGACGAGACATTCCCTGGGCAACTGGGCCATGGAGAGGGATTTGCCGATAACGGGAGCGCCCCGCTGGACCTTTACCTCCACCGCCTCAGCCTTGGCCCCCTCCAGAAAGGATACGGCCACCACGCCTCCCCGGCGGGCAAAGGCAAGGACTTCGGCGGCGGACAGGAGCCGGGAGGATACGGCGATATCCACCCCCACCTTTTTCATTAGGCCGGTGTATTCACTGCGGGCGATCCGGACCACTGTCTTCTCCGCGCCCATGTGCTTCAGGAGCAGGGCCAGCATCAGGTTCAGCTTGTCATCCTCCGTGAGGCAGATGGCCACGTCGGAATCTCCGGCCCCTTCGGTGGTCAGGAGGTCGATATTGGAGGCGTCACCATTGATAATCAGGCTGTTTTTCAGCTGGTCGGCGGCCAGCTGGCACCGTTCCGGATCGCTGTCGATGATCTTTACCCGCAGACCCTCGTCTTCCAGCATTTTCGCCAGAGCCCGGCCGGTACGGCCCGCCCCCACGATGAGCACTCGGTTGATTTTCTTGGCCGTCCGCTGGACGAAGTTGCTGCTGACCTTCTCGATGGAGACGGGATCGCCGACGAAATAAGCGTTGTCCCCGGGACGGAGGGCATCGTTGCCGTGGGGGATAATCATGTGATTGTCCCGGAAAATCATGGCCGCCAGCACATTTTCCGGCAGGCGCAGATCCTTCAGCATGACCCCGGAAAATTTTGAGCTGCGTCTGATTTTCGTCTCGAAAAGCCGGACCTTTCCTCCGGCAAAATCCTCCACGTCAAGGGCGGCGGGGGTCATGATATCCCGGCGGATTTCCCGGGCGGTAATCATCTCCGGATTTATTATCTGGTCGATATGGAAGCTTTTTTTCAGGAATTCCTGGCCATCCTGGAGCAGCTGGGCGTCCCGGATGCGGGCAACGGTGTGGCGGATGCCGAAGTGCTTCGCCATGAGTGAGGCCACCATATTTGTTTCGTCGCTGTCGGTAACGGAGATGACCATGTCGGCTCCCTTTACATCCAGGTCAAGGAAAAGGGATTGGCTGGTGGCGGCGCTGCAGATGGTGAGGACGTCGAGGGTGCTTTTGGCTTCCTCCAGCCGCTGTTCATCCCGGTCGATAAACACCACGTCGTACTGCTCATTGCTCATTAGCTCGGCAATGCTGTAGCCCAGCTTACCGGCCCCGATAATAACAACTCGCACTGGTCTGCCTCCTGTTTAACCGTTTGTTTCTGAGCATTTAGCGGATATTGTGGATAAATGAGGAAATTTTCCCCAGTTATCCACATTTTTATCCACAATATCCACCGATTTACCTTGGTTTTTGCACAAAGCTTGTTGAAATGCGGTGTGGTTACAGGGAAATGCGGAGGGTATCTTCGAGGAAATCTCCGGCAGTTTTGACGGCGGACTTTTTATCTCCCCGCTGTTTCAGCTTTTTCTGGCGCTTCATGCATTCCCGGTAGATGTTTTCTTCCAGGGAACCGGGGATAAGATTTTCCCAATTCCGCGTATCGTAGGGGCGCTCCTGAATATCGTTGTCGGGGCGGCCGTCCACCTCCAGCTCGGACAGGAACATTATCTGATCATTTTTGGGATAGAGGAGGTAGTGCTGGAGATAATAGGTCTGGTGGTCGAGGACTTCGGTTTCCGGGGCAACGCCGATGGGCAGGATCTTGATCCACACGTCTATCAGCTTTTCATATCCCACCGGGGGATAGGTGTGGCAGGAAATCTCGCCGTCCAGATAGTAGTTGAAGCCATCGTCGCTGAACAGGTAGATGTAGTGGGCCTGCCTTTGTTTTTCTTTTTGTTTTTCCTCCTTTTCCTTCCGCTTTTCCTCTTTAGTCTTTTTCTTAGCCTCGGCGGCGGCCGGAGTCAGAAAGTTTTCCACCAGGGTGGTCAGGCCGTCGTTTCCCTCGGAAAGTGACGGGCCGGGGGCTTTGCAGGCGGCATAGCTCCCCAACAGGAGGGCGCTCAGGGCAAGGGCAAGCTTTTGCTTCATAATAGTTACCTCTTTTCTGAAAAGCTGGTTTTCCACGGAATGCTCCGGGGTTTCGTTAAAGGGAAATTAAGGCAGTAAAAGGGTGAAATGGCTTATTGTGATATCACTTTTGAGCTTTCCACAAATTGGGAAAAGGTTTTCCACTTTTTTATCCACAGAATGTGGATAAGTAACATATAATCGATCTGATAGCCTCCCCTGTAGGGGAGGTGGCGGCGAAGCCGCCGGATGGGTGAAAGAGCAGGCGAACGGCTTATATTTTCACCCCTCAGTCGCTTTCAGCGACAGCTCCCCTAGAGGGGAGCCTTTTAGGTGGATTAGGGGTTACCGCTTTTAGTATAGCCTAAGCACTCATTCCGACCCAGAGGGGGAGCCAAGGAGGCGTTCTTGCCTCTCCCTTTGGGAGAGGTGTCATGTCATTAGACATGACGGAGAGGGTCCGGAATGCTTCTTCTCTCTTTTTATTTCCGCCGGGGTGCGGGGGAATTTGCCCGGGGTTCCCCTGACTTTCCTTATGTATATGACGGCCCGTTTATCTTGGCCATCGGTAGGAAGCTGCAGTTCCTTTACATTGACAATTTCTCCCCCCAGCCGGGCGATTTTCTGCCGGGCGGCGGCGATTTCCTCCGGATAGCCGGGGCCCTTCAGGCAGACGGCCAGGCCGCCGGGCGCCAGCAGGGGAAGAAGGTATTCGGCGAGGAGGCCCAGGTTCGCCACGGCCCGGGCGGTGGCCAGGTCGTATTTCTCCCGGTGGTCCGGGTGGCGGCCGGCTTCTTCGGCTCTGGCGTGGAGGAGAGTTATATTTTCCGACAGGCGGGCGAGGTGAAGGAGGTCTTTCTGGGCGGGGGAGGTTTCTGACCCTTCCGCCTGTTCCTCCGCCCTCCGGCGGCCTGCTTCGGTAATCTCTCCCAGGATTCCGGCGATGATTTTCAGCCGTTTTTGGAGGGAGTCCAGCAGGGTGACGTTCAGCTCCGGGCGGGTAATGGCGAGGATGACCCCGGGAAGACCAGCTCCGGTGCCG
>CAJTSO010000006.1:50166-56667 GCA_910579115.1 uncultured Selenomonadaceae bacterium | reverse complement strand
ATGCCTGCTGCATCCGCCGATACAATTCCAGCCATCATATAGCCTGCCTGAGCAATAGATGAGTACGCTAGCATTCGTTTAACATCAGTTTGCTTAAGAGCCATAATATTACCCGCTACCATACAAATAGCCGAGAAAACGGCCAGCATGGGCAGCCAATAATTCTCCAGTATCGGGAAGGCTGTGTAGAGCACCCGCATAAACATGGCAATGGCAGCCGCCTTAGACCCCGTAGCAAGAAGGCAGGTTACAGGCAACGGAGCTCCCTGGTAAACATCCGGCGCCCACATATGGAAAGGAACCACAGAAAGCTTAAAAAAGAATCCGATGATCACCAGGGAAACACCGGCAACGCCCACACCATAGAACATATGGACATTATTCTTCATTTCACTGAAAATTAGACTTCCGCCCGCACCATATACAAGGCTTATACCATACAGCATTACGGCCGTTGAAGCGGCGCCAACTAAAAGATACTTTACCGCCGCTTCAACGGCTCGGCCATCGTCTTTGGCGAGAGCTGACAAAACATAAAATGATACGGTCATAAGCTCAAGACCAATGAATGCTGTAATGAAATCATTGGCTGAAGCCATAACGCACATTCCCAGCAAGGCAGAAACGCACAGACCAATAAATTCACCGGGATGACTTATTTGCTCTATGATGTAGTCAGCAGAAAAACAAATCACAACTGCCACGGCCAGACAGAAAAGGCATTTGAAATAAACTGAAAAATTGTCCAGAAGGAAAAGCCCGCTCAGAAAGCTCTGATTGCCATAAGTGTCATACATGAAAATAGTGATGATAGCGCTTGCGGAAATACCTATACCCGCCAATGAAGGCAAGGTCCTCAGCAATCTCTTATCCTTTACCACCAGGTCAAAGACAATTACAGAAAGAAGGACAGCTGTGAGAATAATCTCGTTCGTGATAGCCAGACAATTCATCACAAACCACCTCCAATTCCTACATGACGAATTATTGCATCGACTATTGTAGGCGCATCAGCAATATTCTCAAGCAGTGGTGTCATCGGCGTTATGCCGGAACGAACAACTCCCATGAACAGCTCCGGGAACAGACCAAGAACAACCAGAAAGAAACCCAGAAAAACCAATGGCGCCGTCTCAAAACCTCTGGCATCGTGATACTTGTCAAACTTCGAGGATTTTGGTCCAAATATAGCTTTTGCCAACATTCTTAAGATGTATAGCGCAGTAAAGACAACGCCGGATATAGCTAAAACGGAAAGCACCGGATATACCCTGAAGGAGCCAACGAAAATCGTATATTCCGGAACAAACTCAATAAGTCCGGGCAATCCTACGGAGGCAAAACCTGCCAGCATAAAACCTAATGATACGGTTGGCATTTGATGAGCCAGCCCGCGTAATTCCGGTACAGAGCGAAAGTGTGTCCTCTCATAAACATATCCGATTTGAGAGAAGAACAGTGAGGCCATGATACCATGAGCCACCATATTTCCGACAGCTCCAGACAGGCTTACGGGATTGAGTGCCGCAAAGCCCAGCAATACATACCCCATATGAGATACGGATGAGTAACCAATTACGTACTTCAAATCCTTTTGAACCAAGGCGATATAAGCTGCGTACAAAACGTTCATAATCGCCAGCAAGGCTATAAGGGGAGCCCAGAATTTAGCGCCTAGAGGTAACACCATCAGGCCAAGACGGATAAGGGCATATCCACCTATTTTTTTTAGCACACCGGCATGGATCATTGATACCGCAGTCGGCGCGCCAGCATAACCGTCCGGAGACCAGCTATGAAACGGAAACATGGACAAAAGCGAACCAAAGCCCATCAGCAAAAGGAAAAATACAAATATCTGAAAGTCGCTGCTGAGGTAACCAAGGCGGGAAGACAGAACCAGTTTCTCCAAATCAAAAGTCCGCAATCCCTCAGGGTAGGCAGTCAGATAAATTGCTACTACGCCCACCAGCATGAAGGCTGAACCCATGAGCAGGAATATCGTTAGTTTTATACCTGCATACTCCTTTGAAACGCGTTTGGTAGAGCCCCATATAAGCACCATGATATAGATTGGAATAACGACAAGTTCGTAACAAAGCAGGAATATGAACAGATCACAGGCGATAAATGTACCAGTAACACCAGCAATCAGAACGAGAAGCAAGACAAAAAATTCTTTTACACGCTTCTCCTGATACCAAGAGCTAAACACTGATGTAATACCTATAATCTCTGTAAGCATCAGCATCGGCAGCGACAATCCATCAACACCAAGTGAATAAGAAACCCCAAGGTCGGTCACCCAGGGAATCCTCTCAATGAACTGCATTCCCCCCGCATTAACATCATATTGGAAATATACGAGAAGCGTTATGATAAAGGAATATGACATCGCCCCTATGGCAATCTGTCTGATTGAGTCCTTTTTCTCCTTTGGTGTTAAGACAATAATCAGTGCTCCCAGAATTGGGAAAAGTAATATTTGACTCAGTGCGTACATGTTTTCCATCAGAACGCACCTCCTGCCATTGAGAGAACCTTATAGGCATAAATCAGTGCATATCCCATTACAATAAGGACTCCTCCATAAAAGCAGACAATATACATCTGAACGCTACCACAGTGTGCCTTATTCAAAACTCCCCCCAATGCACCAATTAACCTCGCTAACAGATTTATGGATCCGTCTACGATATTCAAGTCAATCCAGTAGAGGATTCGGGCTACAACAAAGCATCCATAATAACGGACCAAAGTGTAGAACTCATCCACATAATATTTATTATAGCTGAGATTGTAGAATATTCCCCACTTTGCCGCCAAGCCGTGAGCAGACCAGCGCTTCTCAACATATATGGCATAAGCAAGCCATATAGCCACAACCGCTAATAATACCGAAGACCCTGCCACAAAGAAGTTTATACCTTCATGAACAGGCGCTCCGAAATAAACCCACTCACCAAAGCCGAAGAAATATCCCCAAATACCAGAAATGGCAGACAAGCCAGCAAGGATAACAAGCGGATAGCGCATGAAATCATTTGTTTCTTCAGCCGGACAATCATCCTTAAGTTCACCATAAAAGGTCACAAAAAGAAGTCTTGCCATGTAGAAAGAGGTCATAAAAGCCGTTATTGAACCAATGAGGAAGAGAAAGAAATTGTGTTCAAAGGCCGCCGCCAGTATCTCATCCTTGGAGAAAAAACCGGCGAATGGTGGAATACCAGCAATTGCTAATACCCCAACTGTCATGGCCTTACAGGTAACGGGCATTCTTTCCTTCAAGCCACCCATTTTGAAAATGTCCGCTTCCTCGTGCATCGCCTCAATTACAGCACCGGCACCCAAAAACAGCAATGCCTTAAAAAACGCATGGGTCATAAGGTGAAACATTGAAGCCGTCACAGAACCTACACCCAAAGCAAGCATCATATAGCCCAGCTGACTAATTGTTGAATACGCCAGAATTCGCTTCATAGGGCGCTGTGTGATTGCTATTGATGCAGCAAAGATTGCCGTAAAAGCACCGAGCCAGGCGATAAATTCCAAGACAACCGAGATTTGACTAAACAGGAAAAATGCCCTGGCGATAAGGTATACACCGGCAACAACCATTGTGGCCGCATGGATCAGCGCCGAAACCGGTGTAGGACCCTCCATAGCATTTGGCAGCCATACATGAAGTGGAAACTGGCCCGATTTACCAATTGGTCCAATAAACAGCAGGAAGGCAATAGCAGTCAGTATCCCTGTACCAAAGACATCAATATAGTGGGGCAACTGAATCTGCATTTCAGCAAAATCTGTAGTACCGACATAAATCTGCAGCATTATGATGCCCAATAACAGACCAAAGTCGCCTATGCGAGTAGTAATAAACGCTTTCTTCGCTGCTTCCCGGGCAGATACCTTATAGTAATAAAAGCCGATAAGTAGATATGAACACAACCCCACAAGCTCCCAAAACACATACATCTGAAAGAAGCTTATAGCCAGCACCAGACCCAGCATTGAGGAAACGAAAAGAGAAACATAGGCATAAAACCGACCCATACCCGGATCATGCGCCATATAGCCTAATGAATAAATTTCCACCAATAAAGCAACAGTAGTGACAACCGTCAGCATTACTACGGTCAACGGGTCGATGAGCATACCCATAGTGAGCTCAATATTCCCGATAGCGGTCCACACCGCTTTGGCAATGAACGGTGATTCAACAGTAATATCATTACTCAGTACTGCTCCTAACACAACCCAGGCAAGCAAAAAGCTTACAAAAATTGCTACTATTGCAATTTTTGCCGACAATTGTTTATTTTGACGAGTGAAAAGACCTATAACCGCAAAGGCGATAGCCGGAAGGAGCGGTATCAGCCATGCACATTCCAATGCAAAGTCAAACATCATACTCCCCCTATCCCTTTAACTCATCAAGTTCGTCAACATTCACCGTATTGCGCTCCTGATACAGCTTTACAGCCAATGCCATTCCAATAGCTACCTCTGCCGCGGCAACCACTATTCCGAATATTGCCATAAGCTGCCCTGAATAATCCGGCATGGCTGAAAAGCGATTGAAGGCCACCAGATTTATATTTACCGCATTCAGCATAAGTTCAATGCACATAAGGACAGCTATTATGCTACGCCTGGTCAAAAGTCCAAAGAGTCCTATCGAAAACAGCATAGCTGAAAGCAACAGGCAATGAGGAAGGCCAATGTTTATAATCAATTCAAAGCATTTTTGTAAATCAATCATGCTTTATCGGCCCCCTTTCCCCTGGCAATAATTATCGCGCCAACCATGGCCATAAGCAAAAGGATCGCCGACACTTCAAAGGGAACTACATATTTTGTCAGCATTAGATCTGCCAATCCTGTAACGGCATCTGAAAGCTTAAATTCTGCCGGCTGACCAAAGGGAGACATAATAATTGCCGCTGCCATTGATACAAAGAACATGGCTGATACGATCCCAGCGGAAATGTGAGCAATAATTCCCCTGCCAGGATTGGAGTGAGACATATCATCCCGTCTTATCAGCATAATCCCCATAACGATGATTATTGCCACTGCCCCACCATAAACCATTATCTCTACTGCACCAAGAAAATCAGCAGACAAAAAAATATATAAACAGCCAAGGGCAACAAAGCTTCCTGTCAAACAGAGGGCACTGTGAACTATGTTCCTAAACAGTATCACCCCGTATGACATCAGGATCACAACTCCGCCTATTCCATAGAACACACCAGCATTTATAAGCTTTGGAACCTCAAATGTCTCGGCTATATCAAGGCCAGAGTTAACCATCCAGTGTATCAGTTTTGTGACTTCCTCTACAGAAGCAAACAACTCGCTCAAGTCTCATCCCCTCCTTTGTCATTCACAGCTGGTGCTGCTGGAGGAGGCGAATTAGATGCGGCAGGTGTAATAGTCTCTGCCTTTTGGCCGCCTTCCTCAGGCTCTGGATCGTATTCTTCTACCGCATCATAAATCATATAATCCTTGAAGAAATATGCCCGTTCATAATTTTTATCCCAGGACAGTGCTTTTACAGGGCATCTCTCAATGCAGAGATCACACATCATACTGCGCCCAAGATTGTGAATATACTCTGCCATATGTTTCTTCTTGTTTTCGTCGGTAGTCACTTTCAGGATCAATGCATTATTGGGGCAAGTCATTGCACAAAGCTGACAACCGATACATTTTTTTATATTTAATTTAAGATGACCACCGCGAAAACGCTCGGTCATTGGCAGCTTCTCCTCAGGATAGCAGAGAGTACGCTTTTCCCCAAAGAAATGCTTGAGGGTTACCGACATACCGGTAACAAGTCCTTTACCAAACATCTTCTGCCTCCTTTAGAATGATGCAAAAAATTCTTTAAGACTGTAAACTCCGACACCTGTAAGAAAAAGATTTATAAGAGCCAGCGGCAATAACACCTTCCAGGAAAACTCCAGCAGCTGATCCACTCTGGTGCGAGGAAAAGTCCAGCGAAACCACATGAAGAGAAAAACCATAACGAAAACCTTACCCCAGAACCACACAGGAGCCGGAAGGATCGGACCTTGCCAGCCGCCAAGGAATAGGGTTGTCGCAATAATGGATACTGACAGCAGATTAGCGTACTCTGCCATGAAGAATAAAGCCCAGCGCATCCCACTGTATTCGGTGAAGGGACCTGCCACAATTTCTGACTCATCCTCTACCAGGTCAAAGGGTGTTCTATTCGTCTCGGCTGTTGCGCAAATTATATAAATAGCAAAGGCAATAGGCTGCAGAAAAACAAACCAAGGAAGCTCTCCCTGCATCTTTACGATATCACCAATATTCATCGAACCGGTAATCATAACAACGCCAAGCAGAGAGAACGCCATTGGCGCCTCATAGCTTATCATCTGCGCTACGGTTCTCATGCCGCCAATCAGCGCGTATTTACTGTTTGACGCGTAACCGCCCATAAGAAAGGGCAGAACGGCCTGAGAT
>CAJTSO010000006.1:16310-50156 GCA_910579115.1 uncultured Selenomonadaceae bacterium | reverse complement strand
CAGCAGCAGAAAAAGTCCGATATTCACATCGGCCAGCGCCACCCCATCGTCAAAGCTGTAAAAGGCGTAGATCAGAGCTGATGGAACAAATAGAAGCATCGGTGACAATGCCCACACTACCCTGTCACAGCCAAGGGGGATAATATCCTCCTTTGTCATCAGTTTCAGGGTATCTGCCATGGACTGCAGCAAACCATATGGGCCGACGCGATTCGGGCCTATACGTTTCTGCATAAAGGCGCAAACCTTTCGTTCCTCATAAGTAAATATCATTGCTGCCAAAGATATGATACCTAGTATGGCACCAATACCCATAAATTTGAAAATACAGTCAACCACAAATTGATTGCCAAAAATGTACAGCAAAACCGACTCGATGAATTCCACCGCCATCGTTACGAAGTTCTGAGGAAAAATTTCAGGAAATATCTGCGGCATAAATCCTTTTCACCGTCCTTTTCAGCAATCTACTTCACCCATAAGCGGATCTATTGTAGAGAATGCGGCAACGGAATCACCAATATAATATCCTGCGCACATATCGTTCAGTCCCTGCATGTTTACAAAAGACGGTCTACGAATATGAACGCGATAAGGCTTCGGCGTTCCATCGCTCACTATATAGAAGCCAAGTTCTCCACGAGTACCTTCTGTTCGACTGTATATCTCGCCCTTTGGCGGCTTAAAAACAGCCGGCAGCTTTGCCATAACAGGCCCCTCCGGGAGCCCATCAATGCACTGACGAACAATTTTGGCACTCTCCAGAATCTCCTCAAATCTTACCCGATACCGATCCCAATTGTCACCTTCCCTACCGGTTATCACCTTAAATTCCAACTCAGGGTAAATACTATATCCGTCTACCCGGCGAATATCAAAGGGGACTCCCGATGCACGGACATTTGGCCCAGTCATATTATGACTCAGCACCATTTCCTTTGTTAATACAGACCGCCCCTTCAGGCGGCAGACAAATATTTCATTGCCAGATAAAAGGTCATCGTACTCTGCCATCCGTTCCGGTAACTTATCTATAAAAGCTCTGGCTTTTTCAATAAAACCCATTGGCAAATCGCGAGCAACACCACCGATGCGAATATAATGGAAGGTCATTCTGGCTCCGCATACCAAATCAAACAAATCAAGAACATCCTCCCGGTCACGGAAAGCATACAAATGACCTGTGCTGGCACCTAAATCAATGGCCAGCGTTCCTATAAACACGAGATGGCTGGCAATCCTGTTCAATTCTGCCATCATGACCCGGATATACTCGGCTCTTCTTGGAACCTCTATCTTAGCAAGCTCTTCCACAGCATGGCAAAACCCAAAGTTATTATTCATGGAAGAAACATAGTCTAGTCTGTCAGTATAAGGAACGCACTGGATGTATGTACGTGATTCCAACAGCTTTTCAATACCTCTATGAAGATAGCCGATTATCGGCTTCACCTTTATAATGCTCTCGCCATCAAGTTCCAGCTCTACACGCAAGACGCCATGCGTACTTGGATGCTGCGGCCCCATGTTGAGAGTATATGTTTCTGTCTTTAGCATACTACTCCCCCTTTACCAAGCGACGAACTCTTGGTGGCATTATCTGCTGATAGTCCTTGCGAAGCGGGTGACCTTCAAAATCATCCGAAAGTAATATTCTGCGCAGGTCAGGGTGATTCCTAAAATCGATTCCCATTAAATCAAATATTTCCCGTTCCTCAAACTCAACCCCGGGGAACACCGATGTCACAGAACTGACAACAGGCTTTTCATGATCCAGCTTAACCTTTACGGTAATATCCTCATAATTCTCCCAAGAAAAAAGGTTATATACCATCACAAAGCATGTCTTCCAATCAACGGAAGTGACATTCTCAAGGCGGCTGTACATCATTCTATCGTCATCCCGGAGAAACTTAAGTAAATCAAGCAACTTGTCATCAGTAACAAATAAAGCCGGTTGACGTTCCGCTCCATCAAAAGTAACATCTGGAAATATTTCCTTTATGACAGTAAATTTTTCAGGAGGTGCATAATGTTTCAATTTCCAACTCCTCCCATCTGCTTAATTCTATCCATTTTAGCAAGTTTCTTCTGTAAAAGTTCTTCTCTTGCCTTATCTACATGACCTGGATGCATAATCTTTTCTTTTAGCTTGAGCATACCATTGATAAGGGCCTCAGGTCTGGGAGGGCAGCCTGGAATAAAAACATCTACTGGCAATATTTCATCAATGCCCGGAACAACCGAATATGAATCGGCAAAAGGGCCGCCGGCAATAGTGCAGTTCCCCATAGCAATGACATATTTTGGCTCGGCCATCTCTTCATAAAGACGAATAAGCGGCGGAGTCATCTTCCATGTGAGGGTTCCGGCAACAATGAGAAGATCTGCCTGCCTCGGACAGGGCCGAAAAACCTCATATCCAAACCGGGCAATATCAAAACGCCCGCCTGCTGCGCTCATCATCTCAATAGCACAACAAGCCAATCCTGACGACAAGGGCCAGATTGAATTACCATGAGCCCACTTAAAAAGAGCGTCCACAGTGGTAACAATCACATTATTTTTTAGCATAGGAGGGACAATATCTACTATTTCCACGCCAATGCTCCTTTCTTCCATGCATATCCCAGGCCAATAGCCAGAATACCAACAAAAATGAACATCTCAACGAGGGCAAAGAGACCTAATTGACCGAATCTCACTGCCCAAGGATAAAGAAATACCGTTTCAATATCAAAAACCAAGAATATTAAAGCGTAGAGAAAATAACCTGCACGATACCTGACATAAGTTTTTCCTATCGTATCAACACCGCACTCATAAGGTATTCTTTTCTCTTTTGTCGGCTGCCTCGGCTGAAGGATAAAAGCCGGGATTAACGCTGATACAGGAAACACTAACGTTACAAGAAAAAAAATGCCCAGCGCACCATATTCGCCCATGGATAAACTCCTTCCGCAAACAAAAATCAGAAAAAGACGCAAACTTGCCTGTGTTTCCTAGTTTAGTTGACAAACTAATCATTGTCAATGACCACAAGCTGTATACCATTTACAAAAAAAAATGAATTATGTATACTTCCATACTATTTGTTTTTTATCAAAGTTCAGTCTCTTGAATAAATCAGCTAATAAGAGTATAATTTATTCTGTATTCTATAAAAAGGACTGAAAAACATGGAACTGGTAAAAGATGTCCCTTCTTATATCCTGAAAATGTATGAGGGAAATTACTTCATGAACGATTTTGGTATCAACATAGAGAACATACGTTGTGGAAGCGCGGTAGTCAGCCTTGATATAGTGAAAGAAAAGCATTTTAATCATCGCGGCGTTTGCCACGGAGGTGTCCTCACTGCTTTAGCAGATGCCGTTCTCGGGGTCACCGGCGCAAGCGTGGGTGAAATGGTTGCCACTATGTGCGAAAATATGAACTTCATCCGGCCTGTTTCCAAAGAAGGACGCTATTATGTGAAAAGTCACATCACCCACCACGGTAAGACTACCATGGTAATAGCTTCCAGAATGTATGATGAAGATGGAAATACTATCTGCACGATTTCCGACACGATGTACATTATAAAGAGTTTTGAAGAAATTCCCCGCCAATGGTGATTTCTTCCCACTCACATCTTTTTGATAAATGGAAAGTAAAAAGCCCCAGTCTTGCGGTGCCTGCCGCTTGGCTGAGGCTTATTTTTTGTTACTCAATTTCCGCATGGAACTGCTGGAGTGACTTAATGGTAGACACTCCTGCCCGTATAGCCTTGATTCCTTCCACAGAAGCCTTGGCAGCGGCAATAGTAGTAATGTAGTTTACGCCAGCCTTAATAGCCGTCTTTCTTATAGCCGCCCCATCACTGCTGCCATTCTTGTCACTAGGGGTATTAAGAACGATATCAACCTCATGATTCATGATAATATCAACGCAGTTTGGCCGTCCTTCCTTTAACTTATACACCTTCTTCGCCGGTATCCCTGCATCATTTAAGAATTTGCAGGTATTTTCTGTTGCCACAATATCAAACTCACAGTCGATAAATCCCCGAGCTACTTCCGGCAACTCCTTTTTATCTCTGTCATTAACGGAAATCAGGACTGTTCCAGAGATAGGCAGCTTTGTTTTGGTTGCCTCCTGGGCCTTATAGAAAGCCTCGCCAAAGCTGGATGCCATGCCGAGCACTTCCCCGGTAGAACGCATCTCCGGCCCAAGGACAGGGTCTACTTCCTGAAACATATTGAATGGGAATACAGCCTCTTTAACACCACAGTGCTTGAACTTTCTGTCCTTCAACCCGGGAACTGGAGACTTTTTGCCGGTGATAGCTCCGGTCATAATTTCCGTAGCTATAGGTACCATGCCAATTCCGCAAACCTTGGAAACAAGAGGTACGGTACGGCTGGCACGAGGATTTGCCTCAAGAACATAAAGCACGTCATTTTCAATAGCATACTGCATATTCATAAGACCAATAACATTCATTTCTTTTGCAATACGCCTTGTATAGTCCTTTATGAGTGCGACGTTTTTCTCTGAAATATTCTTGGAAGGCAGAACACAGGCCGAGTCACCACTATGAATACCGGCAAGCTCTATATGCTCCATGACAGCCGGAACAAAAACATTCTCACCATCAGAAATCGCGTCTGCTTCACATTCAAGCGCATTCATCAGGAAGCGATCAATGAGAATAGGACGATCCGGGGTTACACCAACTGCGGCGGCCATATAAACCCGCATCTGTTCATCATCATGGACTACCTCCATGCCCCGTCCACCAAGGACATAAGAGGGGCGAACCATAACCGGATAGCCGATCCTGTTGGCAATCTCTATGGCTTCACCAACAGTAACTGCCATTCCTGACTCAGGCATCGGTATTCCCAGCCTATCCATCATTGCCCGGAACAAATCGCGATCCTCTGCCATATCAATAGTTTCCGGCGAAGTACCGAGGATGTTTACCCCATTTGCCTTGAGGGATGCTGCCAAATTCAGCGGTGTCTGACCTCCGAACTGGGCTATAACGCCAACAGGTTTCTCCTTTTCGTGAATGGATAGAACATCCTCCAAGGTGAGAGGCTCAAAATACAGCTTATCAGAGGTATCATAGTCCGTGGATACAGTCTCCGGATTACAATTTACGATAATGGTTTCAAAGCCAAGCTTCTTTAGAGCCATTGCCGCATGAACACAGCAATAATCAAACTCAATGCCCTGACCTATACGGTTGGGGCCACCCCCAAGGATCATTATCTTCTTGGGATTGCTGCTTGCTTTGATATCATTTTCCCTTGGAATATTGTAAGAGGAGTAATAGTAAGCATTATCCTTTGTCCCGCTTACATGAACACCTTCCCAACATTCAACAATACCAGCCGCCAAACGAGCCTCACGAACATCTTCTTCTGTTACCTTCAACAGACCGGCAAGGTATCTGTCGGAGAAGCCATCCTGTTTCGCCTTACGCAAAATATCAGCGGCAGGAACTGAGCCAACATACCTTTTCAAGGTCTCTTCTTCTTCGACAAGTTCCTTCATCTGCTCAATGAAATAGGGCTTAATAGCGGTAAGCTTCTGGATTTCTTCAATGGTTGCACCCTTACGGAGAGCTTCATACATGACAAACTGACGCTCAGAAGTAGGTATCACAAGCTTTGCCAGCAACTCATCCTTGGAAAGTTTGCCAAAATCTTTAGCTCCACCGAGGCCATAACGACCGATTTCCAGCGAGCGAATAGCCTTTTGGAATGCTTCCTTATATGTTTTTCCTATGCTCATTACCTCGCCTACCGCCCGCATCTGAGTACCGAGTTTATCCTGAGCATCCTTGAATTTTTCAAATGCCCAACGGGCAAACTTAATGACTATATATTCCCCGGAAGGAACATATTTATCAAGTGTTCCACACTTACCGCATTCGATATCCTCAAGATCAAGTCCAGCTGCCAGCATTGCAGAAACAAGGGCAATCGGGAATCCGGTCGCCTTAGATGCCAGCGCTGAGGAACGAGAAGTACGGGGATTAATCTCTATTACAAGGATACGGCCGGTTTCCGTATTGCGGGCAAACTGGACATTGGTTCCACCAATAACCTGAATAGCATCCACAATCTTATAAGCCTGGCGCTGTAATTCCTTCTGAACATCCTCAGGAATAGTCAGCATCGGAGCGGAACAAAAAGAATCGCCAGTATGAACGCCCAGCGGATCAATGTTCTCGATAAAACATACCGTAATCATCTTTCCCTTTGAATCACGGACAACCTCTAATTCAAGTTCTTCCCAGCCAAGAATTGATTCCTCTACAAGCACCTGGCCAACGAGAGAAGCCTGAAGACCGCGCTCACAGACTACCTTTAGCTCCTCCACATTGTAAACGAGACCGCCACCAGCACCACCCATTGTATAAGCCGGGCGGAGAACGACAGGATAACCCAGCTTATCAGCAATCTTTAGGGCTTCTTCTACCGAGTACGCAACTTCAGAGCGGGCCATTTCAATTCCCAAGGAATCCATAGTTTTTTTGAATTCAATACGGTCTTCACCGTGTTCAATCGCGTCAATCTGGACACCTATGACCTTCACCCCGTACTTCTCAAGTATTCCGGCCTGGGAAAGCTCTGAAGCAAGGTTAAGACCTGTCTGACCGCCAAGGTTTGGAAGTAATCCATCCGGACGCTCTTTGGCGATTATCATTTCCAAACGCTCCAAAGTAAGAGGCTCGATGTACGTAACATCTGCCATACCAGGGTCTGTCATAATAGTTGCAGGATTAGAGTTAACAAGAACAATCTCGTAACCAAGCTTTCGAAGAGCCTTGCAAGCCTGAGTTCCTGAATAGTCAAACTCACAAGCCTGCCCGATGATAATAGGGCCGGAGCCAATAATAAGAATTTTGTGAACGTCATCACGCTTTTTCATAATCCAAAACGCCTCTTTCTCTGCCCTGCAGATTATTAAATATTCAACATTTATACACTTTTAAATATTCTCCGTATTATTATATCAAAGCAGGCGTAAAAAACATAGATTTTTTTATAGTTATGCAAAAGAAAAGACCCGCCGAAGCGGGCCGTTATTTTAGTTTACTATGGCGGAGAGGGAGGGATTCGAACCCTCGGTACATTTCTGCACACTTGATTTCGAGTCAAGCACCTTCGACCACTCGGACACCTCTCCAACACCCTGAAAATTATATCACAGCCAATGTTAGCTGTAAATAGTCATTATCCCTTTTGGTCTTCAGCAATCAGCTGTTCCAGCAGCCTCACAGACACATCTCTCTCAGAGTACAGCTTAATACCGTTCTGCTTCAGCAGCTGAGCAAAAACCCCACAGCCGGGTATCTTTGTCCGACTGAAGGTACCATCATGGACTTCCCTAACACCACAAGTTGGACTCCCATCCTTTAGAAAAGCGTATTTGACGCCATAGCTTTTAACAACATCAAGCAGTGTCCTACAACCGGACAGTACATTTTTTGTAACATCTTGCCCTTCAACGTTCACAATACTTGCCGTCCCCTGCAGTACATCCTCAGACGTACCGCCCTGAATTTCCATTCTCGGTCTTGGAATTGGCAGCTTACCGGAACATTCCGGGCAGCCGGAAAGAAAACATCCGTAAAAATTATAATCCATCAGAAGATCATTTGCATTTGAGCTTCCGTTATATTTTGTCTTATCTCCCAAAAGACATGAGCATACGAATATCATATATCTCACCAACTTAATCCACAAAGTAACTAGATGATTTGATTATCATTTATCAGCTTTGCGGATTTTTCCTTTTTGTCATTATCGTTTTTCGCCAGCCTTTCTGCCCTTCGTTTAAGCCACGCCTCTTTTTTTCTTGCTTCCCTCACTTCTTTAGGCTCCTTTGGTTCTGGCGGAAATTTTCTGACGGTTACTCCCAGCTTGTCGGCCATAATAAGAAAAGAGTTATAACCCGTTGCTCTTCCTGCTGCCACTGGAATTGCGGCACAGGCAATGGAATCCTCCAGGGCGTGATGATGATTAAACTGAACGTTAAGGAAATCTCCTATGGCATCAAGCTTATGACTCGGAAGCTGTGGCCAGGCCATGCGGGACAATTTCACGGTACAGGCATAACAAAAATCAGGAACAGGAATGTCATAATACCTCAGCATTGCCTCCAAAACCCGCATATCAAAGGCCGCATTATGCGCCACTACAAGCCTTCCCACCAGGAGATGTGCAAGTCGTCCCCAAACCGCTGGAAAATCCGGTGCAGCTTCGGTCATTTCCCTCGTTATTCCGTTTACCTTTGTGCAAAAATTTAGGAATTGAGTCTTCGGAGGAGGTTTTATAAGAGTATAAAACTTCTCCACAACAATATTATCCTGTACTACTACAGCAGCGATACTACAAGCCGAAGTTGGTTCGCTGGAAGCGGTTTCAAAATCAATAGCCGTGTAATCCATAATGTGTTATTATATCATTACATCCGTTGTTCAATCAACACAGAACAAAAGTTTATAACAATTAAAAGTATCCCCCTTTTCAACTTAAGAGATGGCTGACAATTCATTGGTTAAACGGATGGAGCTGATATCTCCATCGCCCTTCCCAAGCAAAGAGAAAGGAAAGTGCCTATGCACTTTTCATAAGCAATATAATATTATTACAGCAGTTTCTACCATTGGTTGGATGCTACTATAAAAAATCATCTTCGTTATCTATTGGCATATCCTTATCGTCAGGAAAAGGCTCCTCTACCTGCGGAAAATCAGGAACCACCTCTACCACGCTGCCTGTACCAAATATCTTCATGGCATCACGCATAGCTGGAATAGACTCAGCAATATTGACCCGATTATCCGCTGTTTCCTTTTTCTTTTTCCCTAAAACGCCTTGGTCCCCAACAGACACTGCTACATAAGTAATCGGTTTACCCGTAATTTCTCTAAGTATACCCTCTATCTTCCGTCGAAAATCAGCCTTTTCTGTTCTTCCCTTAACAAAACTGCTGGCAAATCTCACTCTAATAAAGGAATCTGTCATCCCTTCAGGTTCTCCCTGTCCAAGACAGCTTACCAGCGAACTATTTCCCGCATCTTTTACAGAACCTATAAGTCTCTCCCATAATTGCCTTGCTTCCTGAGAATTAGACAGAGCAATCATCATAGGATTTTTCCCATCATTTGTATCCGGCAAAGCCCCCCTTTTCAATCCCTTATCAGCCTTTTTATCTGGTGGCTTTACCGGGTTTTCAGCGGCTTTTACTTTTGCTGATGCCGTCACTGTCGTTAAAGACTGCTCCGAAATATTTTCTGTCAGTTCTGAAGCCGCTCTTATGACTTCGTTACCTCCAATGGAAGCGGAAGGTATCACCGCTTCTGCCTGCTTCATCTTATCGGACGGGGGGGAAATTTCATTACGCACAGCTGCGCTGTCAGCCGGAGTGGCCAAGTACGATAGTACTCCGGAAGCTACGGTCGGAACCGGCTGAAAAACAACTTTAGTACCCGGCTGGACAGGGATACTTGAAGATAATGTAAGTAAGGCAGACTCCACCGTCAGCCTCGGTTCCTCCGTCCATCTCAATTCACCAAGCGTATCATGGAGTTTTTCAATCAAGGGGATAAACTCGTCAGAACTGAACAGATTTGACAAACGTTCAAGTCCGACAAGTTCTTCTTCACTGATATCCGAAAAACCGTTTTTCCCGACGGCCTGATATATCATTGTCTGCCTTAATGCTGTCTGAAGCATGATTATCAGCTGCTTCAAATCTTTTCCTTCATTCAGCACTTTTCCGACAGCATCAATAACGACTATAGGATTCTTTTCCCCTATAGCTGTAAGAATACCTTCTATTGCTTCGCGGCTAACAATACCAAGAGAATGGTTTACCAACTCAGCCGTTACAGTAGTGCCGGTGCATAGAGTAACACACTGATCCATAAGAGATAGTGCATCACGCATTCCACCATCAGCTTCCCTGGCAATTATTGACAAGGCCTCCCTGGTAATGGCGATTTCGGAACGCTCCGCTACATCCTGCAGCCTTGCCTCAATTACAGCTGCCGGGATACGTTTGAAGTCGTATCTTTGACAGCGGGATTTTATCGTGGTAGGAACTTTATGGGGTTCCGTCGTGGCAAGGATAAAAACCACCTTTTCCGGAGGTTCTTCCAACGTTTTTAACAGAGCATTAAAGGCCTCTGTAGTCAGCATATGAACCTCGTCTACAATGTAAACCTTGTAAAGCCCGCCAGTTGCAGCAAACTTGACTGTATCTCTAAGCTCCCTTATTTCGTCTATACCACGGTTTGATGCCGCATCTATCTCGTACACATCCATTGATGTTCCATCGGCAATTTGACGGCAGTTTTCACACTTACCACAGGGCTCTCCATTTACCGGCTGCTCACAATTCAAAAGCCTCGCCATAATTTTAGCGGTACTTGTCTTGCCCGTACCCCGGGGACCGGCAAAAAGGTAAGCATGGGCCACCCTGCCATCAACTATAGCCTGCTCCAAAGTCCGCCTTATTGCTTCCTGCCCCACCAGCTCAGAAAAGCCCTGGGGACGAAAGCGTCTGTAAAGAGCTACATAAGACATGATTGATCCTCTTACTGATGATTTTCCTTATTTGCTGAAAGGACACGACGAAGGATTGTGTATTTAGGCACACATCTCGGAAGTCTCATCTTTACTTTCTGTCTGGCGTGGGGAGCAACCTGAATATCATTATCGTCCTCATCAGTCATCCCTCCCAGAAGGAAGGCAAACAGCTCTCCGTCAGGCGAAAAAAGCTCAATATTCTCTCCTACCTTGAAGTTGTTTCGCTGTTCAATAAGAGCATTGCCCTGCTCATCGCACTCTAGTACGATGCCAATGAACTCGGTGTTCTGCTCATAAACGGAAGTATCGTACACCTGGCCACTTGTATCAGGCCTCCCCTCCAAAAAACCAACAGAATACTTGCGGTGTGAAATCTTCTCCAATTCCTCGTACAGCAAACTTGCCGGTTTCCATTAAAATTCTTGGAGCGACACCTTTGGCCTGCCACTCCATCCAATCTACAGCTTTCCATTTATCAGAATCTGTTATCCTACCTCCTTCCAGCGTGCCAAATTTGCTGCGCCAGGCAAAGTAATCATCAACCGCCCGCCGGTATGTATTGGTAACAGTTGCTGCATAGTGCAGGCTTTTCATACGCCCCTCAATTTTCAGGCTGTCGATCCCCATTTCCGACAGCTTTCCAATATAAGGCAGCAATGCCATGTCCCTGGAATTAAATATATATGTGCCTCTTTCATCCTCTTCAATGGGGAAATACTGACCCGGACGCTTCTCCTCCATTAGAACATATTTCCAACGGCAGGGTTGAGTGCAGCTCCCTCGGTTTGCATCGCGTCCGGTCAGAAAGTTAGAAAGCAGACAGCGACCGGAGTATGACACACACATCGCCCCATGGACGAACATCTCAAGCTCAACATTGGTTGCCGCTCTGATTTTCTTTAATTCTTCAATACTTACCTCACGACCCAGAACAACTCTTTCTGCCCCCATTGATGCCCAAGCATTTATCGCCGCACTGTTCAAGGTATTTGCCTGAGTGCTCACATGGAGAGGCAGTCCCGGCGCTACCTGCCTGGCTAACGAAAACAACCCGAGATCAGAAACCAGAGCCGCATCTGCTCCCACGGTCTCAAGAAACCTCAGATAGTCACCAAGATCAGCTAAATCCCCCTCATGAGGGTATATATTAACCGTTACATATACCTTTTTACCACAATCATGAGTATAACGAACTGCTTCTGTCAATTCCTCCTGACCAAAATTTTTCCCCTGGGCTCTCAAACTAAAATTTGAATCACCAAGATATACAGCATCAGCGCCAAAACGCAGAGCAAATTTCAGTTTCTCCATTGAACCTGCCGGAGCAAGTATTTCAGGTTTTTTCATTGAATTATTCCTTAAAGCTTTCTACTTACCGCCAACCCATCCCCCTCCCGAAGAATCTCTGTTTCATAGGAGGGATCAGTCGTTATCATTTGAATGTACTCCCTTAATCTCTTGGCTATTGTCCTTTGCCTTCGGGGAACATGATCCTTATAGGGTCCCTCCACATAACCATGGTACAGAACATCGTCAGCCAGAACCACCGCCCCATCAGACAGCAGTGGCTGCAACTTTCGCCAATAATCCGGATACTGCCCCTTTGCCGCATCTAAAAAGGCAACATCTATCTTTTTCCCCTTACTCCAGCAGGCTAAAAATTCCCCGGCATCACCTTCCAAAAGGTGAATTCTATCCCTTGTTTCAGGATCCGCCATGGCAAAGTACTCTTTCGCCTTTTCTGCCATATTCCGACTTGATTCAACCGTGTAAATTTCTGCCTCAGGAGCTGCTGCCGCAATAAATAAAGCCGAATAGCCGATTGCCGTCCCCAGTTCAAGAACAACCCTTGGATTTCTCTCATGAATGATACGAGAAAAAGCGGCTGCTTCCCGGGCTCGAATAATCGGCACGTTAGCAGCCGCAGCATAGGCGATTTGCAGCTCCAAAATCCTGTTTACTTCCATCACCTGTATTTTTCCACCTTTTCCATATGCTCGTCAAAGGTTTCCGAATAATAGGTCTTTCCCTGTCTGTCAGCCACAAAGTACAGATAACTGGTGTCACTTGGATGGGCAGTAGCCTCAAGCGCTTTCCTGCCGGGACTGGCAATCGGTCCTGGCGGCAAACCCAGGTGCTCATACGTGTTATAAGGAGATTCGATCTTCAAATCATCAAAGGTAAGATCCTCTTTGGGTTCCTTCAACAGATACTGAATCGTTGCACAGGACTGAACTGGCATATCCATTTCCAGCCTCTTCAAAAATACCTGCGCCACCTTTGGCCGATCCTCATCATCCATTACTTCCCTCTCCACAAGGGAAGCAAGCGTAACGAACTCATGAATGGATAGACCATACCTCCTTGCTGCCACCCGCATATCATCGGTAAGGCGGTCATCAAAGGTTTCAGCCATCAATTTGACGATATCCTCGGCGCGTGCATTGGCCTGTACCTCGTATGTGTCAGGGAAAAGGTATCCTTCCATCGGATTCTCTATATCTGAGGACTTCCCCACATACTCAAGTCCCTTATAAGTCTTTGCCGCTTTCAGGAAATCATTACTCTTGCAAATCCCCTGTTTTTCAAGGCTTTTTGCCATCTCATGCAGATTGTACCCTTCCGGTATGGTAAACCTGATAGCAGCCACTCTGCCATTGACCAAAAGCTCTATTACCTCGTCGCTTTTCATCCCTTTATGTAACTTATATGTACCACTTTGGATATCTCCATCCCTGCCGCTCTGACGAAGCCTCTTCAAAAAAAATTTTTGACTGGATATTACCTGTTTTTCTTCCAGATATTCACCGATACTTGCCGCTCCCATTCCTGATGAAATACGGATATACATGGGAGTTTCATCTACAATCTTCGGATCGGGCTCACTTTCTCCCAGAAAGGAGCAAGCGGCGGCAACCGACATGCAGACAACCGCTGCCGTGGCAACAAGCTTTTTTTTCAGCAGGTTTTCTGGCTTATCCCAGCCTGACTTCAGGCCAACAGACTTTTTATTTTGGGCGGCATATTCCAGCTTTTCTACCAGAGCCCGCTTCACAACAGACACATACGTTTCTGGCTCAGGCCTGATATACGTTGCCCGGGATTCCTTTCTTTCCCGGCGGGAAACAGGCTCTCTGAGAAGCAAGCTATTTTGTTCCTGCTCACTATTACGAAGTGCCTGAACTATACCGTCCTTTTCACTTATATCTTTATCCTTTTCGGGAGGTATTGACAATGATCCATTCTTACTGTCTTCCTTTGATTTCTTTAACCCCTTAGGGAAGTCTACAACTTCACCCAGTGCTCTGCGGAAAAAAGAAACTACTCCTTTCTTCTTTCCTCCCGAAGGTTTATCATCCACAGCCAATTCCTCACCTCCACCCCGTAAAATTTATAGTAGACATTATATAAAAAAACAAGAATTCCTGCAACCTTATACCTCAATACATTGTGATTCCTTCCTTTTTGCGTAAAAATGCTCAAATTATAGTGGCTGCCTCTTTTTGTCCAACCATTCTTTGTTACGCAAAATTCGCTCTGTAAACTCAGAAAATAAAACACAAATCAGTTAAATACCTTTACTGCAATTTACATTTACAAAAAATCAACTGTAACGACTAATAGAATCCGTCACTGCAGGGTTATAAGCGACGAATCCAGCTGCTAACACGGTGGAGACAAATCTCCATCATCGTTGAATGCCATTAGGTGGGAATTGCCTTGCAATTTCCCGAAAGATTGCATTATAATGGAGAAGTAAATACAGACTTAATGCTGGAGGCTCAAATATGCAGGAACTCTTCTACTACGATGGTGAATTTTACGAAAAAGGTAATGCCCTTGTTCATCTTGAAGACCGGGCTTTTCAAATGGGCGATGGTATATTTGAGGTATTGCCTGTATATGACGGCAAGATTTTCGCTATGCCGCAGCATGTAGCCAGATACACCAAATCCATGCGCGACCTGGTAATTCCCATCGTTGACCCTGACGAGGATATGATCAATGTCTGCCAGGAGCTTATCAGCCGCTCCGGCATTGAATTTGGTCAGATTTATATTCAGATTTCCCGTGGTCAATGGCCGCGGCAGCTGAATTATCCCTTGCAGTGCTTTCCCCACATCGCTATGACGATTCGCGAGAATCTTATTGATATAGATGCTCAGGAGCAGGGTATCGCCTGCAGCCTGGAGGAGGATATTCGCGGACTCCGCTGTGATTTACCTACCCTGAACAGGCTGGGAAATGCGATCGCTATGGAAGCCGCTCGCAACAAACACTGTCAGAATGCTGTCCTCTACCGCAAGGACACAAATCAGATTACCGAGGCAGCCAATGCAAACTTCTTTATTTACCGTGAGGGAATTCTCTGGACTCACCCTGCCAATAATCTCATCCTTCCGGGAATTACCAGGGAAATAATCCTCAAGGAATTGCTGCCAGCGCTTGGCATTACAGCAGTGGAAAAGGCAGTTACTCCTGAGTTTGCCTATGGCGCTGAGGAAGCGTTTATCACTGCCACCGACATGGAAATCCAACCAGTTATCCGCCTCAACAATCACAGAATTGGTGAAGGAACTCCCGGCCCTGTTACGAAAAAAATCCTAGCCGCTTTCCAGGAATATGTTGATGTAGAATTGTCAAAGCTCAATTTCGGTCCAAAGGAAACTGAAATTTCTGAAGCGGTCCTGGCCAACACCAGCTTCAAGAATTGATACTAAAGGAAGACCTCCGATGAAACCATCCGCCAACGCAGTTCAGCCAAATAAAAAAACTGTCCGCTTTTCAACAGCCATTGGAAAGAATAAACCGGAAACTCTTGTCACCGGTCGCAGTGAATGTCCATTTTGCCATCCCGAATCACTGGAAAATATCGTGGATACAGACGGTGACATCGTATTCTTAAAAAACAAATACAACGTTCTTGTTGACGCAGAACAGTTTGTCTTAGTTGAAAGCAGCCGCTGTGATGATGGAATTGAACAGTATGACCCGGAAAAGCTTCACCGCCTGTTCCGTCTGGCTCTTAAACATTACTACCTCATGCTGAATAATCCAGACTACAAATCTGTCGTCTTCTTCAAAAACCACGGACCACTTTCTGGTGGGACAATCAGGCATCCCCATATGCAGCTTATTGGCTTGTACGATATTGAGCCAGAATCCCTTTATGAGCCGGAAAATTTTATTCCTGCCAAAGAGCCTATTATCCAGCGTGACGGTCTTGTTCTCTCTGCTTCAGCCTTTCCCCGCTTAGGCTTTAGTGAGTTTACTGTTGTATCATCCACCTACCCGCTGGATGATACAACTACCAATACTCTTTCAGACATCATTCAGTCTGTTGTCCGTTTCCTACTAAAAATTGATTGGAGGGAGAGACCAAGTTACAACCTTTTTTTCTATTATCTCAATAAGCAGAACAAGCTGGCCGTCAGGATTTTACCCAGATACCCCACAAGTCCGCTTTTTGTGGGCTACGACCTGAGAATAGTCCCAGATAACATTCCTGCCCTTAGTGAAAAACTGAGGAATTTTATTCTGGAAAAAGGATAAGCTGTATAAAAACAGGGTGGCGATAAATGAGAAATCATTTGTCGCCGCCCTGTTTTTTTATAACGACCAGTCGCTGAATGCCATCAGGTAGAAATTGCCATGCAGTTCCTCGAACTGCTGCATTATAATCCAAC
This sequence comes from uncultured Selenomonadaceae bacterium, assembly GCA_910579115.1. Classification (GTDB taxonomy): domain Bacteria; phylum Bacillota; class Negativicutes; order Selenomonadales; family Selenomonadaceae; genus RGIG250. The sequence goes on along the minus strand of CAJTSO010000006.1, from coordinate 33,874 downwards.
AAATCTTGTCTCGCTTGTACCATCACCTCTTTGAATTACATCGAGCCGAACATCAACCCGCTCTACCAATTCCTGAACATGAGAAATCAATCCAACCAGGCGGTGTCCACCATAGCTCAACCGACTCAAAACCTCCATTACCTTATCCAGCATTTCCGAATCGAGAGTGCCAAAACCTTCGTCAATGAATACTGTCTCCAGCTTGATTCCGCCACTGTATTCCATAACAATATCCGCTGTTCCCAAGGCTATTGCCAAAGCGGTGATGAAGCTTTCTCCGCCCGACAGGGTGGACACCGGCCGCTCATCTCCGCTCCAGCTGTCATATATCACGAAGTCGAGGCCAAGACTCTTTTTTCCACCGGTCCTTTTTTGATTTTTGCCGGTTCTTTGCAGTTCGTAACGATTCCTGCTAATTTGCCTGAGCCTCTGGTTAGCTCTGTCAGTTATGTCCTCAAGACAGCTTCTAAGTACAAAATTTTCAAAATTAAGATTTTTATCGTTTATGCCGTCAGCTACCTCAGCCAATCTTGCCACCGGAGCAAATTGTTTTTCCAGGTTTTCTATATCCCCGTTGATTTTGGATATTTCCCGAGCCTTTTGTTTTTTCATCTCCAGTTCCCTGGTCATTCCGCCAACCTTCTGACCCAGTTTGGCCAATTCTTTTTCCCTTTCATTCACAGCCTCAGCCAAAACCTGTACATCAGGTTGATCTTTGTCCTGCACGGCCCTTTCCGCCATCCTTATTTTTTCCTGAAGGCCGTACAGCTCCTTTTCGTAATTCTGAACATATTTCTGCCATTTCTCCAGCTGTGGCAATAGCCGGATAGCGCCTTCAAAAGTTTCTCGGCTACCAAATCCCTTCCCCGTCATTTCCCGGATAAATTTCTGCTCAGCCTCGTTTCTTTCCGCTTCACACTCCTCCACGTTTTCAATGGCTTTCTCCTGTAGTGCCCTGACTGCAGCCGTTTCCTGCTCTAATTGCTTTACAGCGGCAGCTGCAATGTTGTAGTCTTTTTCCAGGTTATTCCTGATAAGGGATATTCTTTGGTACTTTTTCTGCCAGGCATCAATGCTGCGGCAGTCATCGGCCAAGTCCTTCTCATACATCTCTATTGATGCCTTCTCTCTATTTACATCGTTCTCTGTTTTCTCCAGTTCTTTCGCCTTTTCTTCTAAAACTGATAATAGAGATTTTCTCCTCTTTTCCAAATTTTCCAAGGCAGGAAAAATCTCCTTTGTCAACCGCTCCTCTGCCTTCCTGGCTTTCTCAAGTTCTTTAACCGCCGACTCATACTCCATTTTAACCGAATCTCTATCACTGCCGTCTCCCAAAGAAGCCAGCGCGCTCAGTCTCGCTTCTCCCGCCGCTAATTGCTGCTGTGCCTCACGCATCAGGAATCCTGCTTTTTCAGATTTACTATGTGCTTTTCCCCAATTAAATTCAGCCTCTTTAAGATCGGACTCGGAAGGGTGATCATCCGATGAGACTGCCGGGTTTGGGTGGTCAAAAGAACCACAAACCGGACAAGGGACATTTTCACCAAGTTCTGCCGCCAGTATTGCTGCCTGACAGCTGAACCATTTCCCCTGAAGCTGTTTATATACCAGCTCTGTCCTCTTTTCCTCCTTTTCCGCCATATTCTTTTTCACTACGAATTTTTCCAGATTTTCCATTAACTCAACACATTCTCTTTTTGCCGTTTCATAAGAATCTAACCTGGCCAAATTTCCTTCCAGAGTATGAACTTTATTCTCATAAAGCTCAGTCAGACCACATATTTTTTCCAGGGAAATCCTCTCTTCCAGAAGCCTTTTACCCTCTTTATCAGCTACTTCCAACCTTGTCTTAAAATAGGTTAGCTCTGACTTTAGTCTTTCCCACTTCTCAAATGCCCTTTCATAAAGAAGGGAAACTGTCTCATAGGCTTCCACTTTATCCTTTAACCCGTCCAGATTGTGAACCTCTTTGACTGCCTCTTCTCTTTCTTTAGACTTCTTTTCCTGAATAGCGAAAGTTTCCCTTGCCTTTTCCAGTTTTTTCTGTTTTTCTTTAACAGCAGATTCTGTCTCCCGAAGTTTAGACTCTGCCGCCTGCCTATTTTCTTCAGCATAGGACAATCTATCCCACAAATGCTTTATCTCTCTTGCGGACTCAATTTTTTGACATTCTATTGTTTTCCGGTGGATCTCATCCCTTTCCAGGCTTTTTTTCTCGTATTCATTCTTTACAAATTCATATACGCGGAACTTTTCAGCCAAAGCTCTTGCCTGCTCCAACTCTTTCCGGGCCTTTTTCAGCTCACTTCCTGAGCTCATGAGAAGTTCTCTATATTTCTCTAATTCCCTTTCCGCCTCATGGATTTTTGCCTCAAGATTTGCCTCTGAGATATCATCTCCTTCGATTATGTCCTTTGCCAAAAGTTTTCTCTCGTTTAATGCCTTTTTCCAGCTTTCCGCCAGCTCTCCCCTTTTCTCCTTTAAGCGACTTATTATATCGCCGTACATTCCCGTTGAAAACAGCTTAGATAAAAGTCTTGCCCTTTTATCTGTATCTGCCTTGAGAAACTCTCTAAATTCGCCCTGAGGAAGCATCACCACCTGACAGAACTGCTGGCGGTCAACACCGACTATTTCCTTTATCCTTTCATTTACCGCTATTATTTTTTCCTCCAACAGTTTTTCCTGTCCTTCGTTTTCTATCTCCCAAAGAACCGCTTTTGCCGCCGTCCCATTTTTATTTCCAGGTCTCTTAAATGCAGGCTGTCTTTCCACCCGATACTTCTTTTCTCCCACGATAAATGTAAAATCAACTACTGCTCCTTGTTTTTCTTCGGCCAGATGACTGCGCATATATTCTGCCGGAACAGGCTCGCCTCCGGGCAAAGCCCCATATAAAGCGTAACACATGGCAGCAAAAATAGCAGACTTTCCACTGCCTGTTTTTCCATTGATAAGGAATAGGGATATATTCTTTTCTCGCAGTTGGTCAAAATCTATAACATTCTTCTGAGCATAGGGGCCAAATGCCGTCATTGCAAGCCTTAGAGGTCTCATACTCTTGCTCCTCCCTCAGACTCTTTTATTCCCTGTCGCAAAACTACCCGCTCCTCTTCCGTAAGTTTATCCCCTGTGACCTCTTCAAAAAATGATTCAAACAGTTTTTCCTTACTTTGCGACATAAGCTGTCTGCTATCTGTTACCCTGTCTTCGCCGGCATTTCCTCTGTTTACCCACTCCAGTGACAGGATATTAGGATACCGTTCCCGCAATCTTTCCATGGCGCCCAGAACAGGTTCTCTGTCAATTAGCTTGATCCACAAAAAGTCTTCCCGCTTTGACAGTGGAAGCTTCTCAGCTTCCGCAATGACCTGTTGAAAGCTTACGTTATCCAACAATCTAAGGTCTCTTTTCGGTATAATCTTCCGCCATTCAACCGATACATGTCCTTTACCGTCTATATCCACTACAAGAAAGGCTTTTGTCTGGTTAAATTCATTGAGAGAATATTTCAAAGGTGATCCACTGTACCAAATATTTCCTTTTATTCTCTGGGGAGCATGAAGATGACCAAGGGCTGCATAAGTATATGGATAAAACGAATCCGCCCCCACCTGCCCTGAACCACCTACGGAAAGTTCCCGTTCAGAACCGGATACGCTTCCTCCTGTAACAAAAGCATGAGCTACAGCAACCGATCTCAGAACTTCTCCCGGAACAGCCAGCTTCCTGACTGCATCCAATTCCTTGGCAATCACAAAATCCATTGCTTCTTTAAATGACAAATTATCTTTCCCCCATAGGTTGCGGACCCGTTCCGGAGTCACATAGGGAATCAGGGAGAAATAGACCGGCCCGTACTTATCATGAAGAATAACCGGGATAGGATCATCCTGAAGAATTCCGCCAACAAACACTCCACCAGGAGCCATAATTTTTGCCCCGTAGTTTATTCTCTTGTCACTGTCGTGATTGCCGGCTATATAGAGGAGCTTCCTTCCTGTCTCACAAACCAGCGTATTAACAAACCGGTCAAAAAGTTCCATTGCCTCCTCTGGCGGGACGCTTCTATCATATACATCCCCGGCAATTACTACCGCTTCTGCCTTGGTTTCCTCCACGAGCTTTAGCAGATTATCAAGAACATCGCTCTGTAATTCAGTCAAACGTTCACCGTTAAGCATTTTCCCCAAATGCAAGTCTGCCGTATGTATAAATCTCATAAAAACACCCCCAGGCTGCCTGTTTACCATCAAAAGGGGCTGTGAGAAATGATAAACCTCATTTTTCACAGCCCCTGCTTTATGGCGACAAATCGTTAAATGCCAATCGATGGGAATTATCCTGCAATTCCCTGAAAGGCCGAATTATAATCCTTCACCCTGTATAGAAGTTTCCGGCTCTGCTACAGCCACCGTATTCTCTGTTATATCAGCCATTCCCAAAGCCGTACGCTTTGCCTCAGTCTCGGCAACTATTTTCTCCAACTCCTTGGCGTGGAGCGTCTCCTTTTCCATTAGAGCCGCAGCAATGGCGTGCAAATCATCAATATTTTCTTCAAGAATTTTCCGGCAATTCTCATAAGCGTCAGAAATATACCGCTGTACTTCCTTATCGATTTCAGAGGCAATTTCTTCCGAATAATTTCTCTGCTGGCCAATCTCCCTGCCTAAGAAAACTTGATGATGCTCTCCCGAACCGTAATTAACCGGACCAAGTTTTTCACTCATTCCGTATTGAGTAACCATCGCTCTGGCCAGCTGGGAAGCTCTTTGAATGTCGTTTGAGGCCCCGGTGGAAATATCTTTCAATATTAACTCCTCTGCCACACGACCACCCAGAAGGGTTGTAATCTGATTACGAAGCTGGCTGCGGGTTTCATAAGAGCGGTCTTCTTGCGGCAGCATGAGGGTATAGCCGCCAGCCCGACCACGGGGGATAATCGTAACCTTATGGACAGGATCAGCATTTGGCAGCTTCATGCCGGCGAGGGTATGACCACCTTCATGATAGGCAGTAAGCTTTCGCTCCTTGTCACTCATTACCTTAGACTTGCGTTCTGGCCCGGCCATTACCCTTTCGATGGATTCCTCCAGCGTTGCCATGGATACAACCTTTTGATTACGGCGCGCCGATAAGAGGGCCGCCTCGTTTACAAGGTTCGCCAGGTCCGCGCCTGAAAAGCCAGGAGTCCGCCTGGCAAGTACCGTTAAATCCACATCGTCGTTAATAGGCTTATTCTTAATGTGTACTTTGAGAATTTCCTCACGGCCCTTCACATCAGGGCGGTCAACCGTTATCTGACGGTCAAAGCGGCCGGGGCGTAGCAAGGCAGGATCAAGAATATCAGGCCGGTTAGTTGCCGCGATTACAATAATACCCTCGTTTGTCTCAAAACCATCCATCTCAACAAGCAACTGATTGAGGGTTTGCTCTCTTTCATCATGCCCGCCGCCAACACCGGCGCCACGCTGACGGCCAACCGCATCAATTTCATCAATGAATACGATACAAGGCGCCTCACGCTTTGCATTGTTAAACAAATCCCGAACTCGGGAAGCGCCTACACCGACAAACATTTCTACGAAGTCAGAACCGCTGATAGAGAAGAAAGGTACGCCTGCTTCCCCAGCCACCGCTTTTGCCAAAAGAGTTTTACCTGTACCGGGAGAGCCAAAAAGCAACACGCCCTTAGGAATTTTTGCCCCCAAACCGCTGAATTTTTCCGGCTCCTTCAGGAACTCTACCACTTCCGCCAATTCTTCCTTCGCTTCGTCAGCACCGGCAACGTCAGAGAAATTTACCTTTACATTATCAGGCATTGTCATCCGTGCTTTACTTTTTCCGAAACTGAACAGGCGGCCGGGACCATTGTTATTTCCACCCATGAAATAGGCGATAGCAAATATTATTACCACAACCGGCAGTATAGACATCAAAACTGAAGACCACCAGGGAGGTTCAATAGGATTTTCAACTTTAATATTTACATTCCTTGAGCGTAGCTTTGAAATAAGCTCAGCGTCATTATGGGGAACAGTGGCCACGAACTCAGTACCATCTGACAGAGTTCCCTTCAGCACATTATCGGTAATTATGACTTTAGCTACATTTCCTTCCTCAACATTCGTCATGAAACCGGTATAATCCATTTCACGCTTTCCGCTCTTAGTTGCACTATTGGCATCTATAAGGGTTACCGCAATCATGATTATAAGAAGATACAGCACTATATTCTTAAAAAACTTTTCCATACTTAGATAATATACCCTCCATGGTTTAATTTCTAATTTGTTTTCATTATACCGCAACTATCTGAAACAATTACGCATAACTGTTGCAAAATAGCAATACTTCAACAGAATCTTTCCTGCACCCTTAACAGTAATCATGGCCACAATCAACCCATTCTGCAATATAATTGAGTCTAATTTTAGCATTATTCCCTGTGGAAGTAAATAAAAATGAGCCTGTTCCACAGGTAAAACCGGGTAATAACAGGCTCGCGGTAAAGAGTTACATTCTCTCTTTTAAGATATCCGCTGCTGCAAGAAGACCGGCTATCATGGCAGAAGGTCTTGGCGGACAGCCGGGGACATAAATATCTACCGGAACAACTTTGTCGGCAGCTCCAACTATTGCATAGCTTGCCCCATAAGTGCTGCCGCCGGCGGCACAGGCCCCGCAAGCCATTACCAGCTTTGGCTCAGGCATAGCTTCATAGGTCATCCTCAATGCCTGTTCAAGATTTCGTGTTACCACACCGGTAATCATCAACAAATCTGCATGCCGGGGACTTGCCACAAAATGAACTCCATACCGAGCCAAATCATACACTGGACCAGATAATGCCCCCATCTCGAAATCACAACCATTGCAGCTGCCAGCATCGAGATGTCTTACGTGAAGGCTCCTGCCCAGCCTCTCTTTCAAAACATCGGCTGTAGCCTCCACCATATCTGGAAAAACAAACGGCATGGCATCATCATTGCTGTGCCGCAGCCCACTGCCACCAAGTAACATTGCCTTTTCAACACAGCGCCCACAAAAAACACACTTCTTGTAATCTATATTGTAGCCTTCTGTATTTGAGCTTATTTGAAATGCTCCAACCGGACATGCTGCTGCGCATTCATGAAAACAGCCGGCAGACAAACTGCCTGACAATTTACCTCTATAACGTTCACTGCCAGAAAGGCTTATTTCTTCTGTAGCAATCTTATCGTTAAATAGTCGTTCTAATACCTTAAACATGATTATTTACCTGTCAATACATGCATAGCAGAGTTCAAAGCTCTTGTTAATCAGGGGAAAATCAGGAATTATATCGCCTTGTACAGCAATAGTCAGCGCTGGCCAGTTTGGATAAGAAGCGCTGCGAATAAATACTCTGTCTATGGTACCGGCTTCATCTACTGCCACGTACCAGAAGTTGCTGCCTCTTGCTGATTCGCTGATACCATAAGCTTCACCAGCCTTAAATTCTACATGAATCATAAGCCCCGTCTTTTCCTGCTTTAACATTACTATGAGCTGGCGAATCATGGAAAAGGATTCCTTTAACTCATCAAAGCGCTGTTTCAGGCGGGCTGCAACATCACCACCGGATTGGGTTCTCACCGCAAAACTCAGAGAGCTGTAAACCCCGTAATCAAAATCCCTCCGGCTGTCATGGGCATAGCCGCTAGCTCTTGCTCCTACGCCAACCATTGCAAGATCCCTTGCTGTCTGCGGCCGCACAGTGCCAGTTGTCCTGATTCGATTCTGGAAGTTCTCCTGCTGAACAAACAAAACCTCCATATCATTTACACCGTTCTCTGTTTCCGCAATCACTGACAAAATATCATCTGACAAGTCAGGGGGAATATCCATAGACACTCCACCGAGAATGATCATTCCACGGAGGAAACGATTTCCTGTAATGTGTTCCTGCAACCGCATTAAATGCTCTTTCAGCCTTGCTCCCAAACTGATTGCCGGCTGAAAGCCGACCCCTGCCGGAATATTCCCGATATCACCAACATGATTTGTTACTCGCTCTATCTCTGACAGAAGCGTGCGGATAATCTCTGCCCTCTTCGGAACCTGTATTCCGCTTATTTTTTCCACAGCCTGACAAAAGCCCCAGGTATTAGCTATACTGCAAGCTCCACAAACTCTTTCAGCTATTGGAAGTGCCTCTTGTGGAGTAAGGCCTTCCATTGCCTTCTCAATTCCCCGGTGAGTAAAGAACAACTTGGCATCTAACTGTAGCATAGACTCTCCGGCCTGACTGAAGCGGAAATGGCCAGGCTCAATGATACCGGCATGTATCGGCCCAACCGGTACCTGGAACAAACCTTCACCCTTTGCAACGGCTATCGGGAACTCCCGTTCTCCCCTGACCTGACCTGTTTTATTTACATTCTTCCTAAGAGGATAGTAATCTCCAGGAAAACTCTCATGAAGCACAAGGGGACGAAGGTCCGGATGTCCCTGAGGGACAATGCCAAACATATCGTTAATTTCTCTCTCATACCAGCCAGCGCCAGGGATGATTCTTGTCAGGGAAGGATATGTCAGCTCCCCATCTGGATCGAATATTGCCTTGACAGTGACAAAGGTATGTTTTTCGATATCTTCAAATACCACATAAATGTCATATCCGCCGCCGTTATTTGTCTCATCCCGGCCAAACATCGCAGTCAACGGGCGGCGGCCGCCATCGTGGATTATATTGGCTCTCCCTCTTAGCTCCTCCGGTTTTGCAACAATCATTCTACTATCATGAAACCTCCCCTCCATTACAGCACACCTCCCATGACGATCTTAACCGACTCCTGAAGTATTGGCCCCAGGAATGGAAGTTCATTGACCACCAAGCTGATAACACCGGAAAGAACAAGCAAAGCAATAATTGCGGCTGTATCCATAATGCCCATAAGCTCACCGGCAGACCTTCTTGTCGGTTGTCCTCCCAACATACGCGTTGTATGATAAAGAATACCCATTACAATACCTGCCAGCAGCAGCAGCGTCAGTATTCCCCGCCACATATCCCCAACGGTAAACAAACCTGCTATTATGTGGAATTTACTGAAAAAAACACCAATCGGCGGCATACCTAAAATACCAACAATGCCCAGCAGCCAGATTACAGCGGTTCTGGGTGACTGCTTAAGCATACCGTGAATACGCATCATATTTTTTGTGGAATATGTTTCCATGATGGTGCCAGCAGTGTAGAAAAGCGCATATTTTACCAAAGCATGATTGAGCATATGCAAAAACCCGGCTCCAACGGAGGTCGGAAGGAAAATTCCCAACCCCACTGCCATCAGGCCAAAATTTTCCATTGAAGAATACGCCAGCATTCGCTTGATATCACGCTGAACTACCACAAAGGGCACCGCAAGACCGATGGTCAGTATACCGAAGCTCACAAAAATATCGCTTATGAACTGGACGCCAACGGCAGGCATCAGAATTACCACATTGCGGAGCAATACATACATTGCGCAGATGCAGAGAGAACCGGAAAGAAGCCCGCTGGTAAGGGCCGGCGATTCAGAATGAGCATCCGGCAGCCAGGCATGCATCGGCGCAAGACCAATTTTTGTGCCATAGCCAACAAACAAAAAACAGAAAGCAATCTTTGCCATAGCAGGATTCAATTCACTGGCGCAAGCGGCAAGATACACCCAATCAAGAGGCAAATCCTGACAACCTGCCTGAAGCTGCGCATAGTAAACAAGAATTGTCCCCAAAAGAGCCAAACAAATACCAACAGTGCAAACCATTACATATTTCCAGGCCGCCTCAAGAGAAGTCTTGGTAAATTTAAAGGCCACCAGCAATGCCGATACGAGAGTTGTCGCCTCTATGGTCACCCACATAAGTCCAAGATTATTGACAAGGACTACCAACAGCATTGTCCAAACAAATATGTGGGACAGGGCGTAAAACCGCCCTTCAAGATAACTGAAACGGCGGAGATACCCATATCGGATATTTGTATCTCTGTCCAGATACGCCTCTGCAGTAAAAGCAAAAGCCAAATACAGGAGCGTGACGATCATCATCATCCAGAGGCTTAGAGCATCGAGATACAAATAAGTTCCGGAATAGGGCCGGCCTGAATCGAAAAGCAGCATAATCTGGAATACCGCTGCTCCTACAATCACCGCCGACAAACGGCTCAGATGATGAAGCATATTATTCCCGAGTATATTTGATACCGCAAGGATACTAAAAACTATTGGAACGCCCAGTACAACATACAGAAGATGGCCGATTGAAAATTCCATTGCCTTACCCTTTCAACTTTCTCATGACGCCAGTATCGGTAGTCATGAAGGAGAGGCGCATGCGACCAGTAAGAATGACAAGCACCACAACAGCAATAAGCACATCCAGGAAAACACCCAGCTCTACAATGAGGGGCAGCCCCTCTGTCATTAAGAGGCCAAAGAAGTATATCCCGTTTTCAAGGGTGATAAGTCCCACGATTTGCATGATTGCCCTTCGGCGCATAACGATCAGGGTAAGTCCCGTCATAATTGTAAGAATGGCCGCCGCAAATATATCCCGACCTATAACTCCTGGCAGCAAGTGGTCAGCCATAATGTAGCCCATAACCAAAAATACAGCTGCCGCCATGGATGAGTAATTAACATTTATATTGGAGTTTATCTCGCTGTCATCTTTTATCTGCCCAATCAGCCTGAGTATTGCCCACGGAATAAAAACAACCTTTACCCCAAGGGTAAGCAGCCCGGGAAGAAAAGCATAAACTCCGCCGCCACCTGCCGAGACGCCAATTATAACACAGCTTCCGGCAATGATTGCCGACTGTATTGCCAGCAGATAGGTAGCACGATGAAGCTCCATGATCCGAGTCTGGAGAAAAACTACCAGAATCAACAAAACTACCAGGTATTCCATTATTTCGACCTCAAATATTTACTGAGCAATAATTGCTACAGCCATCAAAAGAACAGCGGCAGAGAGAAAAAGTCGTACCTTGAAAAGGCGCATCTTATTATTAAGTGTCTCAATAACACCAATCAGCACCGCACCCATGAGAGCCTTTAGTAAAACAGGAATATCGACCGGCAGATACAGAGCCCCAAAGAGTACAAGGAACACCATCAGCTTCAGCATCGTGCCCAGGTGAATGAAAGTAAGCAACCGCCCGGAATACTCCAGAGTCATGCATTCCTCAATCATTGTAAGCTCAAGGTGGGTATCCGGATTATCCACCGGCAGCCTGCCATTTTCTGCGACGATCACAAGGAAGAAAGCAAAGGCTGTTATAACAGCCGATACAGTAAAATAAATGCTGCTATAATCAATGACCATATTCGCCAAAGTTGTCGAACCATAGCGAAGGCTATTTACAAGAATTGCCAGCATAACCGCCGGTTCTACCAGAACAGATATATATATTTCACGGCTTCCGCCCATACCGCTAAAGGACGTAGCCGCATCAAGGGAAGAGAGCGTCAGAAAAAATCTGCCCAACGCCATTATATATACGAAAATAAAGGCATCACCATAGCTAAACCCGGTCTTCAAAAGTCCCGGCACCATCATCGCCGCCATGAAGGCCGTTACAAAATAGACTATTGGCGCCAAAACAAAGACCTTACTTGTATAGGGAGTGAGTATTGATGGCTTCCGCCACCATTTCCAAAGGTCAAAGTACTCCTGAAAAACGGAAGCTCCCTGCCGTTTCTGCATCCTGGCCTTCACCTTGCTAATAATACCGCTGAATAATGGCGCCAGAAGAAGCAGCAGTAAGCCCTGCAACAGGTTTGTACCTATTGATGTCAGTACAAAGCCCCCCAATTACATCACCCCCCATAGAAGAACAACCACCATGGCAATCATGGTATAAGCAATATACAGGCGGACACTACCCTGCTGAATCATCAGCAATGTGGATGAGAGCCTGACCATAAAATGCTCGACCGGATGATACAGCCTGTCCGTAAACCGATCAGGAACAAAAAGATTAAATCTTACCCTGTGACCAAAGTAATCATGTTCCTTTTCGAGGTATACCTTTTCACGGCGAGGTTTAAGGATAAAATCAAAAGCCCGGCGCAACGGCTTTGAGAAACCGGTAGCCGAATACTGCTGGCGGGCAGTCGGATAAGTACCACAATTCCAGGTTACTTCCCTTCTGACAAGGGTGTTGCCCATGACAGACAAATAGCAAATACCAAACAGAACAAGGCCCATTATGGCAAATATCACCGGGCAATAAACTGCCATCTGATCATAGATGTTGCCTGTACCGCTCCACAATAAAGCATAGCCATCAACCATCGGCACTATACCACTACCTCCCATAGCTGACCAGTGATCAAACATCATCGCTGGGGGCATATCACCAACTCCGATAAATACACCTTCCATAGCCGCTACCAAAGGAGACGGGAAAACCCCAACAGCGACAATGAGCACCGCCTCAATACCAAGAGCCAAAACCATAAAGAAGGGCTGCTCGTGAGCTTTATCTACGGCCTTACTGCGGCAGCGGCCCAGAAATACTATGCCAAACAGGCGAACAAAGCAGCCCAGGGCGAGAGCTCCGGTAAATCCGAGGAGAATAAGACCAAATACCACCAACAGACGGATCTCATCATTGCCATTAACTGCCAAAGTATACAGGCTCTGTAATGTAAGCCATTCACCTACAAGTCCCCCCGTGAAAGGCAGTGACGCCAGGGACATTGATCCAATAAGCGTAAAGAAAGCAGTCCAAGGCATTTTCTTTGCCAAACCACCCATTATCTCAATATTCTTGCTGCCGGTAGCATGCATGACACAGCCGGCGCTCATAAACAGCAGGCACTTCATCAGACTGTGGGTGAAGGCATGAACAAGCGCCGCAGTAAACGCCACAAGGGACAAGGACTCCATATCCAGATACTTCAAAATCATACCGCAGCCAAAAGCCGTGAAAATGATACCCATGTTTTCCACTGAGCTGTAAGCAAGGATACGCTTCACATCCTTTTCCATATTTGCATACAGAACCCCAAGGAAAGCGGAAATTAGTCCAGTTGATATTACCAGCACACCCTGCCACAATGTATCAATACCAGTAAACTGGAAAACGAATCGACCAAAACCATATACAGCTACCTTCAGCATAACGCCGCTCATAAGGGCGGAAACATGACTTGGCGCGGCGGGGTGGGCATTCGGCAGCCAGACGTGCAAGGGCATGAGACCTGATTTCAAAGCAAAACCAGCAAACGCAAAACAAAATACAATATGCCTTAGGTCAGGGGGCATCTGATTAAGGGAAAAGGCGGCAAAAGAAAAGCTGCCAACACTGCTGCCAAGAATATAAAATGCTACCAGAATTGCAGCCGTACCAAGATGGGTCATAATCATATACTGATATGCTGCACTGACAGTCTCTTTCTTACTGCTCTCATGATTCACAAGCAGGAAAGAAACAAGCGCCATCACTTCCCAGGCAAGAATAAAGGTAAAGGCATCCCCTGCCACCAGCACCATAACCATTGACAAAAGGAAAAGATTCCACTCTCCGGCAAGAGCTCTAAGACCATTGCCCCGATACCTCTTGGCATAATCCATCCCATACAGGCTGATGATAAACCCAGCCAGACCAGTTATCACCAAAAACGGAGCGCTCCACAAATCAGCATCCAGACTATAGCTACCCCAACTTCCAAAAGCCAGCCAGCCATTAACCAGCCGCAACCATCCTGCACTGACCAAATACAGTCCCGACACGCAGAAAAGAACCCCACTGCCGGCGGCAGCCGATATCATTCCCACATAATGCGCCGCCGGCTCAAATCTCTTAGGCCAGAGGATCGTGGCGGTACCCAGCAAAAACAGCCCCAGGCTCAGGAAAAGTAAATCCATCTTTTATTACAGCTCCTATTTCTTCTGCTTCTTAGCAAAAATAAAACAGACAAAGACATCACGATTAAAAAACAGCATTTAATCGAAAAGTCTTCGCCTGTTTAGCAAGCGATTTGTTTATTATACTCCTTTGGCGAAAAAATTAAAGACCAGATGAAAATAATTTTATTTCATCTCATCAGCAGTGTGATCGCCAAACCCAGCACTCCTGTTCCAAGAAGAGTCTTAATGACACCCAGTTTCTTCTTTACCATAATGTAGCCGACAGGCAGAAGAATTACACCCCGCCAATCCACGGTGGACATATCAGCCGGAATACCATCGCTATTCCATAGCGCCAAAATTACAAAGCTTACTCCTGCCGAGCAAATGAGGGCAACGACAGCCGGACGAAGACCATTAAGAACTCCTCGGATGCTGTTAATATTCCCGTACTTCATAAACATTTTTGCCAAGGCCACGCCAATAATAAAGGACGGAAGGGCAAAGCCTGCCGTAGCGGCCACAGCCCCGCCAATCCCCGCAACCTTCATACCGGCAAAGGTGGCAGCATTGATACCAATTGGCCCCGGAGTCATCTGAGATATTGTAAAAACATCAACAAACTCCGTCATAGTCAGCCAATGATGAGTTTCAACGATACCGGCCTGGATAAGAGGCATAGAGGCGTAGCCTCCACCAACACAGAAAATACCTACTTTCACAAACTCCCAAAACAACTGAAAATATATCATCGAGGCACACCCCTTAATTGTACTTTGCGTCCCTGAGAAGCGTATAGCCGATAATGCCGTCTATAAGTACAAGGTACATTACATTTACATCAAAAAAGAAGGCGGCGATAAATGTCATGGCGGTTATGGCAATAGGAATAAGGAGCTTTTTCTTTCCCTGTTTTTTCACCAAATCAACTGCCACATCTACAATAAGCGCAGTAGCGCCGCATTGCATTCCCTTGAGAAGCGCATTCACATAGAAGTTATCAACAACCATTGTGTAGCATGACGCAATGAGGGAAAGGGTCACAAGCGGCGGCAGAAGCGTGGCCAGCAATGCCGTGAGGGTTCCAGGGATACCACCCATGCGGTAACCAAGAATGATTGCTGCGTTTACGGCAACAACCCCTGGCATAGATTGGGCAATGGCCACCAAATCAAGAGTTTCCTTATCATTGATCCAGCCATACTCATCAACATATTTTGCCTTCAGAAGCGGAATGATGACAAAACCACCGCCGATGGTAAAGGCACTGATTAAAAATGTTGATTTAAATAGCTTCCAGTAAAAATCCTTACCTCTTACCGGCAAGTCCATATCATTATTTAACATAGATGCTTCCTACTCGTTTACCAACAGCCTATCAATTTCAGCAATATAAAGAGTATGATAATCTTTTTCTTCGTACCACTTTTCATCACAGGACTTATCTATGAAGCTATCGGAGGTCATTACCTGAGCATAGAGCTTGCGGCAAACCATTACATATTTTGCCTCTTCATAATAAGTGCAGCCCTTATCTGAAACAACGGTAAGTCCCGACTTGGAAATCTTATCCTCATCTCGACCGGAAACAGACCCAAAGTAGCCCAGCATCTGCTTCCTGTCTTCGCCAAATACTGAAAGGGTAAAGCGCTCTGCCTTATCCACAAACTCTTTTGTATAACGCTGAGGACGAAGCACGATATAGGCAACATTCTTGCCCCACATAACACCCAGGCCACCCCAGGAAGCAGTCATGGCATTTGCTTTTCCTTCAGCTTCCCCGGTAACCAGCAGCCAGTCCTTACCAATAAGTCTCACAGCACTATAATCAAAGTCTTCCACCTTTATTTCCTTGAACATCTCTGATCCCTCCATGACTTCTAAAAATCTTTTTTATCCAAAAGCAGCATTGCGTCTCCAAAGGAGAAGAAGCGGTACCGCTCCTCCACTGCTTTCTTATACGCCTCTAAAACAAATTCACGGCCGGCAAAAGCCGAAATGAGCATTACAAGAGTAGATTTCGGCAAATGGAAATTAGTAACTATACCATCCACTATCTTGAATTTATAGCCCGGATAAATAAAGATATCAGTCTCGCCCGCACTGGGTACAATTATCCCTTCTTCTGTAGCTGCCGTTTCCAGCGTTCTTATGGAGGTAGTACCTACAGCAATTACCCGGTGTCCCTTTGCCTTTGTATCCATGATGAGCTCAGCCGTCTCCCGGCTGAGCGAATAATACTCCGAGTGCATTATATGCTTCTCAATAGTTTCCTCCTTTACCGGGCGGAAAGTCCCAAGGCCCACATGAAGGGTAACAAATCCAAGGTTTATCCCCTGCTCCTTCAGAGCCGCCATCTGCTCTTTTGTGAAATGGAGTCCCGCCGTAGGAGCGGCTGCGGAACCTCTTTCCCGATTGTAGACAGTCTGATACCTTTCGCTATCAGCAAGCTTTTCGTGTATATAGGGCGGCAGCGGAGTTTCCCCCAACTCATCCAATATTTCTTCAAAAATTCCGTCATACAGAAATTCTACCAAGCGACCACCAAAATCAGTATTGCCGACAATTTTTGCTGACAGCCGCTCCCCAAAGGTGATTATATCCCCAATACGGGCTTTTTTACCGGGCTTTGCCAATGTTTCCCAAACATTACCCTCCCGCCGGTGGAGCAGAAATATTTCTACATGAGCACCGTGGGGCTGCCTTACGCCGATCAGCCTGGCCGGTATTACCCTTGTGTCATTAAGAATCAGCGTATCGCCAGGCTCCAGATATTGTTCAAGCTGGTAAAAATGACGGTGCTCTATCGTTTTATCTGACGGATGAAGCACCATGAGCCGCGAAGCATTGCGTGGCTCTATCGGAGTCTGAGCGATCAACTCCTCCGGCAATTCATAGTCAAAATCTGTTAATAGCATTATCGTTCCTTCAATAAATTTTCGTAATGGTTACGCCGTTGTAATAATGGTGCAGGATCGATTTGTAATCTTTTTTTGCCGACATTGATTTTGCCCCCCATTGGGACAGTCCGATACCATGGCCAAAGCCAAATCCATCTATCTTGATTTTCTGACCACTGTTAATTTTCAGGTCATTTCCTTTCCTGCCGGGTTCAAAATCAAACAAGGCGCTTTTCAACCCAAATATTGAGCGGGCCTGCGTTCCATTTATTGTGACAGAGCGTTTGCTGCCGGTAAACACGATTCGGGCCGGTCGGCCTGATGCATAACGGTCACCGGAACCAGCCTTCTTTAAGTTCAATGGAGACAGGGAAATCTTCTTTAGAGTACCCACATCTTTTCCAGCTGCTTTTAACTTTGCTGCCATTTGCTCGGCTGTCATCGTCACCTGCCAATGCCGGTTAGGGGCTCCCGATGGATCTTCGACTGATATGAGATATTTAAGCTCCCCGCCCCACACCTCGCGGGAAGCCGCCGTCCTGCCGCCGGAGTCGGTATGGAAAGCCGCATATATTGGCTTTCCATCATAGGTTATAATTTCGCCGCGGGTATCATCTACCGCCCGTGTTACCGATGACGACTCATCCTTTGTCCCACCGTAAACCTGGCAGTGAGTACCCGCACAGATATTATAGCCGTCTCCCTGATGTTTCCCCTCATTTTTCGTATAGAGGGAAAATGTCCGGGCGGCCACAGCCTGAGCTTTCAGCGCCTCTCCAGGCCAATCCGGGG
>CAJTSO010000006.1:0-16300 GCA_910579115.1 uncultured Selenomonadaceae bacterium | reverse complement strand
TTTCCGTTCCCACAACCCCTTTAACATAGGATTCCAAATCAACTCTGTTCACAACAGTTATCCCGCCGTTGCCACAGACCAGGACTATCTCGCCCCGATATTCGTCACCGTTTACAGTTATATTCGCCCCATCGGCCCGGAGAATGATCCTTTGAGCAGATATTGGCTTTCTGTTTATACAAAGCTGCCGATTCTTATAGGTAAAGCTTACCGTGTCCTTCCCGGAAAATTTGTTCAGAATTTTTCCACTGGCCAAATCACTGATGACAAGTCCCCTCGAAGATAAAGCCGCTACTGAGTATTGTCCTTTCAAAAGCCCCACATCGAGCTGGACTACACCCTTCTTTTCATCAGAAGCTTTTTCCCCCTGTGTTTTACCACTTTTCTTTTTATCTGATAACTTCTGCCATAAGGTCTCTGCTCCCTGCTTCACCTGTTCCTTAATTGCCGGTTTATTTATCTGAGCTATGGCCTTATTGGCATTTCCTTTATAAGGACTTGCATAAGAAACAGCGCTGCAAAAAAAGACGATAGCTGCGGCGAGTATTTGTGTCCCTGCGATTCTATTCAATGCCAGTCATCCTTTCTCTTTCCGCTCTCATTGCCCTGCTAATTTTCTTGCGCTGTTTGCGGATTTCCTTACTGAACCGCTCCTCTTCACTAAAGATACAGCCGCAATAAGGCTGGCGGTACAACCCCAGCTCCAGTGAAATATCTATTCCCTCCTGCCAGCCGACACGAAAATCCTCATAATAAAAATCTATTCCATGCTTCCTTCCGCAGGCCTCCGCTATTTCCTTCATGACTGCATGCTGCTGATGAATGCTGTAGAACAACGTAGAAGAAAACGCGTCAAAACCATTTTCCGCCGCAAATCTTGCCGCCTCATCCAATCGCCAGCCATAGCAGCTTCGGCAGCGGTTTCGCGGCAGGAACGGATTATCAGGCTCCTCTACAGGCATAACCATTTCAAGGAAATCTTTCAGCCGGTAGTCTTCCTGAGTATATATTTTCAGACCGACCTTTTCAGCATATTCTTTTGCCGTTTTCTGCCGATGGGTCCACTCCATATAGGGATGAATATTAGGATTAAAGAAATACCCAACCGGCTCGATCCCTTCACTTCTCAACTTTTTCACCGGAAAGCAGGCGCAAGGCCCGCAGCACATATGAAGCAGTAAATTCATCATTTATCCCCCGGATATGGTACACCCATGTGCTGATAGCCAAGCCGGGTAACAACTCTTCCTCTGGGAGTGCGCATAAGAAAACCCAGTTGGATAAGATAGGGCTCGTAGATATCAGATATAGTATCAGTTTCCTCACTGATGGCCGCCGCTAAAGTCTCTATACCAACCGGTCGGCCAGAGAACTTATGAATCATTGTATCAAGCATCCGTCTGTCTGTATGGTCAAGACCTGCTTTGTCCACCTCCAGTCGGAGCAGCGCCCGGTCGGCAATATCATCGCTTATTTCCGCTCCACCTTCCACTTGAGCAAAATCACGAATCCGTTTTAGCAGACGGTTCGCAATACGGGGAGTTCCCCTGGAGCGGCGGGCAATTTCCGATGCCCCACGATCGTTAATCGATATATTCAATATCTCGGCCGCCCGCTTAATGATTGAAACAAGCGAGCTTGAATTGTAATAATCCAAACGCTCAATCACGCCAAACCTGTCCCGCAGAGGAGCCGCCAGGGCCCCTGCTCTGGTAGTTGCGCCAATAAGCGTAAATGGGGAAATATCAAGGCGGATGGACCGGGCGCTTGGCCCCTTACCGATAATAATATCCAGGGCAAAGTCCTCCATGGCGGAGTATAACACTTCCTCTACGCTGTGCGAAAGACGGTGAACTTCATCGATAAAAAGAACATCCCGCTCACCGAGATTTGTAAGAATTGCCGCCAAATCTCCCGACCTCTCAATGGCAGGTCCACTGGTAACCCGAAAGTTTACCCCCAGCTCATTGGCAATAATCCCGGCTAAAGTCGTTTTGCCCAGACCGGGAGGACCGTACAGCAGGACATGATCCAGCGCTTCCTTTCGCTTCAGCGCCGCCTGAATATAGACAGACAGGTTGGCTTTTGCCTTTTCCTGACCGATATATTCGGTAAACTTTCTGGGGCGGAGACTATACTGCCAGTCATCAGCAGGCTGTTCACCCAGGGAAACGATACGCCCTTCCTTTTCTTCCACTGTATCACTCACCCCTTTGCAAATTCCTTCAGCACTGCTTTTATCGTTGCCTCTACCGTATCCTTTTGGCCGACTCGCTTCAGAACCGGCATTATTTCGCTTTCTGTGTAACCAAGAGAGGCTAGAGCTGCCAATGCCTCCGAAAGGATATCACCGTCGGACAAAACAACACCGACCATATCATCTGCCGTCAGTTCCTGGACTGAAGTATTGAGGGATATCTTATCCTTTAGCTCAAGGATCATGCGCTCGGCAGTCTTCTTCCCTACACCAGGAAGCTTCGTAAGAACTTTTACCTGCTTTCCCGCTATAGCCCGGCATACAGCATCAACAGTAGTTGAACCCAGCATTGCCTGAGCGCTTTTGGCCCCTATGCCTGATACACCTATAAGTTGCTGAAAGAAACCATACTCTTCAGCAGTGGAAAAACCGTAGAGAAGAATGGAATTTTCGCTGACAGCCGTATAAATAAAAAGTTCTGCCTGCTCTCCCTGTATCAGACGGCTACGGGTAGCCCCGGCAATGAACACTCGATATCCTACGCCGTTTACATCAAGAAGGCAATATTCCGGCAGGAGATGAGTCACCCGCCCTCGCAAATATCCTATCATATCAATTCCTACAATCCATTTCTCCAGGTCGGACTGTCCATCTTATACAACGAAGCTATAGCTACTGCCAGCGCATCAGCTGTGTCGTCAGGAGTTGGCGGCTCAGGCAAGTGCAAAAGCTTTGTAACCATATAGATTACCTGCTTCTTATCAGCCTTTCCATAGCCTGTTACCGCCTGTTTTACCTGGGGCGGAGTCCACTCTATGAGCGGCAGATTATTCTTTGCTCCGGCCAGCAAAATAACCCCTCTCGCCTGAGCCACAGGAATACCAGTGGTAATATTGCGATAGAAGAAAAGCTCTTCCACTCCCATGGCATCCGGATGGTACTTCTTAATCAATTCATCAAGCTCGTCATATATCTTCACCAGCCTGTCCTCAGGCCGTGCCTTGAAGCTTGTAGTAATGGCGCCAAATTCGCGAGTCACCAGACGATTTCCCGGCAGGGACTCCACAAAACCATAACCGCATATTGCAGTGCCCGGATCAATTCCCAGTGCCAACATCTATACACTCAGCTCCTGAATAACATATAATTTACTTGGTTATCATAACACAAAAGCCGTGATAAATTAAGACAAATAAACAAACAGCATGAAAAATAAATATACCCCGGCATGACACCGGGGTATCATCATATACAAAGAGCTGCTGCACAACAATCATTGCGCAGCAGCTCTGTCACTATAAAATCAGGAAATCACAGCTGAGGACCGGCTGCCACAAGAGCCTTGCCCGCCTCATTACCTTCGTACTTAACAAAGTTCTTCACGAAGCGCTGTGCCAAATCCTTTGCTTTCTTCTCCCACTCTGCCTTATCGGCGTAGGTATCCCGGGGATCGAGAATATTAGTATCAACGCCGGGCAATGCAGTAGGTACAGCCAAGTTGAAAATGGGGATTTGCTTCGTATCGGCCTCATTGATCGCCCCGGAGAGAATAGCATCTATGATACCGCGGGTATCCTTAATAGAGATACGCTTACCGGTTCCATTCCAGCCGGTATTTACCAGATAAGCCTTTGCGCCGCTCTTTTCCATCTTGCGAACCAGCTCATCGCCATACTTGGTGGGGTGGAGTTCAAGGAAAGCCTGACCAAAGCAGGCAGAGAAGGTAGGAGTCGGCTCGGTGATACCACGCTCAGTTCCGGCAAGCTTCGCAGTGAAGCCGGAGAGGAAATAATACTTGGTCTGTTCCGGAGTAAGAACGGAAACCGGCGGCAGAACACCGAAAGCATCGGCAGAGAGGAAGATTACATTCTTGGCCGGGGGAGCGGAGGAAATCGGACGGACGATGTTATTGATATGGTCAATAGGATAGGAAACGCGGGTATTTTCCGTGACGCTCTTGTCATGAAAATCGATCTTGCCGTCTTTGCCTACCGTAACATTCTCCAGGAGAGCATTGCGCTTTATGGCATTATAGATGTCCGGCTCGGACTCCTTATCCAAATCAATTACTTTTGCGTAACAGCCGCCTTCAAAGTTAAATATGCCGGTGTCATCCCAGCCGTGCTCGTCGTCGCCAACCAGGAGACGCTTCGGGTCGGTGGAAAGGGTGGTCTTGCCGGTACCGGAGAGTCCAAAGAAAATTGCAGTGTTTTCGCCATTCATATCGGTATTGGCGGAACAGTGCATTGAAGCAATGCCCTTCAGAGGCAGGTAGTAGTTCATCATGGAGAACATACCCTTCTTCATCTCACCGCCATACCAGGTATTGAGAATAACCTGCTCACGGCTGGTGATATTGAAGACTACCGCCGTCTCAGAATTGAGTCCCAGCTCCTTGTAATTATCAGCCTTTGCCCAAGAAGCAGTGTAAACAATGAAGTCGGGCTTAAAGTTTGCTTCTTCCTCAGCCGTCGGCTTTATAAACATATTACGGACAAAATGGGCCTGCCAGGCAACTTCCATGATGAAGCGGACAGCCATGCGGGTATCCTTGTTGGCTCCGCAGAAGCCATCGACAACGTACAGCTTCTTATTGGAAAGCTCCTTCTGAGCGATACTCTTTACAGCGACCCACGCCTCAGGAGTTGCGCGGTGGTTATCATTCTTGTACTCGTCGCTGGTCCACCATACAGTATTCTCAGAGTTCTCATCAACTACGAGGAACTTATCCTTGGGAGAACGACCTGTATAGGCGCCAGTCATAACATTGACCGCACCCAGCTCCGTATCCTGACCTACCTCATAGCCTTTAAGCTCAGGATTCGTCTCTTCTTCGTAGAGTTTCTCATAGGAAGGATTGTAGATAATCTCTGTTGTACCGGTAATGCCATACTGTGTTAAATCAATTTTTGCCATTTCGTCCACCTTTTCATCACAAAAATTTACACCCGAGAAAAATACGCAAAAACAGAAAACATCAAACTGTCCCTGCAAGCTAAACCTGTAGACATTATACAACCTTACAACAATCAAGGCAATAGTAATCAACAATACAGTAATGGTTTTTACAATATTTTTCTGTGGAAATAATATCAGCCTGATGGCTCACAGTTTTCCGGCCTATCGGTCACCTCCCTACAGTAGAATCTTTTCTCTGCAATTTTTAATCTTTGATAAAATCCCTCTCTCATAAAAAGGAGGCTCAACGAAATGAGGGCTGTCCGAAGACAGCCCTGCTGAGTGTGAATAAAGAGGTTATATATTCGGACCCAATTATTGCTTTAACAGTTATCAGAAGAAGAACTGAACTCGGGAGAAGATAATTTCCGCATCGTCCTGTTTATCATTTATCATTTTCCCGTTGAAGTAGCCCAAGCGGCCGACAATGTTCTTATCAAATACGTAGTCAAGCCCCAATTCAACGCCCTTCATATCGGAGTCAGCGTAGTCATAAGTCGGGATAAGAGCAACGTACTGTCCGAGGTGCTTATACGCGATATGAGCGCCCCAGGAACCTTTCTTTGCCCGCTTTATGCCCTTGTAATCCAACTGAGCATAGTAGGCCCGGCGATGTTTTTTACTTACCTCGCCTTCGGTATTTTCCGCATACGCGCCGGAAAGCCTCCAATTATCATCAAAGCGGTAAGAAAGACCTGCCGCCCAGATTTTTGCTGAATTATCGGCGTAAAATTTACTGCTGTCATCAGCATTCAGCATCCCATTGAAGCCGCCGCTGAAATTGTGGAAAGCGGCGCCAATGCCAATTTTTTTATCCTTGTAGTTTATATCGATACCCTGATAACTGGATGACTTACTATTATAAGCAGCAAGCTCTTGACCACCGTGCCAGCCCCAATTACCATGGCTTACTCGACCGGCCCGGGCGATAACCTTCACCTTGTTTCCGGCAGTTACCTGAATACCGGATACATAGTCATCAAAAATCATACCCTCGGTAGTAGGATCTGTGTAGTAGAACTTACCGAGGTCAACGGTAGCACCGCCGTAGCTGCCCTGGGCAAACATCCACTTGTTAGTACCGCTGGTGGTATCAGCGGAAGTTTTGTTATTCAATCTGTAGTAGGTGGCAGCCTGGACATTCCAGTTTTTGTTTACTTGGGCGTACATTTTCAAACGGAGCTCTGACCGGTTCATATTATCGGCCGTTTTATTCCCGGTTCCCTTGTCCTGGGTAATGCGGCGGACAGCCTGGGAACGGAGTTCACCGAAGAATTTTACATTGTCCACCTTTTTTTCAAGATTGGCCACCCGGACGCCCAAGGAATTCAGCTCCTCGGCAAACTCAGCGGCGAGCTTATCCAAGGCAGCGCTGTCTACTCCTTTTGCCATAGCCCTGGCAATCATCTGAGCCATCTCAAAGCGGGTTATTTCCTGCTGGCCGCGATAAGAACCGTCGCCATAGCCTTCAATTACTCCCTCAGCCTCCAGCTGGGCGACAGCCTCATAAGCCCAATGGTCAGCCGGTACATCGGAGAAGGGGTTTGCGGCAGCAAAAGCATTGCTGGCAGCGCCGACCACCAGAGCCGTAGTCAGAGCCGAGGCCAAAGATTTCTTCATAGATTTTTATCCTCCTCAAAACAGTATAAACTAATAAAAAATTTATAACGATTATTCTGTCGGTGTCACTATGTTAAAGGAGTTTCCGTATTTCCTCGCTATAACCGGCAACATAGTCAGAATAATTCACTCAAACTTATGAATCAATCGGCGCAATCGCAGGTATAAACAACATCATCATAAAGGTGGCAAGCCGCATGATCGCCGATCCCAACATGTTTCATAGCAGGCATATAAGTACGGCACTTCTCGTCAATACAGCTGACACAGCGATCCTGGAAGGGGCAGCCAACCGGCCTGTCAAGGGGGCTTGGTATTTCACCTTCCAAAGTCTTCAGTTCATGCTCTCCCTTGGGGACAACCGGAAAGACTGACTGAAGCAGCGCCCTTGTATAAGGATGCTTTGCCTCCTTCAGGCGGCCGGCAGAAAGTGACTCCACAACATTGCCCAGATACATTACAATCGCCCTGTTACACATTTGGTAGACCAGCGCCAAATCATGGCAGATAAATATGATGGATACTCCGGTTTCCTTCTGAAGCTTCAACAACAAATCGATGACGGTCTTCTGTACAGACACGTCAAGAGCGCTGGTAGCTTCATCGCAAATCAAAATATCCGGCTCAATAACAAGGGCTCTGGCAATTGCGATACGCTGGCGCTGGCCACCTGACATATTAGCTGGCAAACGGTTTACAAAGTCAGCTGGAAGCTCAACCTTCTTAAGCATTTCAATTGCCTTAGCTTCACAATCCTTTTTGGAAATAAGATTAAAGTTAATCAGCGGCTCACAGATAATATCCTTAATGGTCATGCGGGGATTAAAGGCCTGGCCGAGATTCTGAAACACCATCTGAATATGGCGGCGGTTCTGGCGGGCTTCTTCCCCGGTAAGTCTGGTAATATCCTTGCCCTTATATATTACGCCGCCGGAAGTTGGCAGATAAAGCTGCATTATCATCTTTACAAGCGTAGATTTGCCACAGCCTGATTCCCCGACAATCGCAAGCGATTCTCCCTTGTACAAGTTGAAGGAAACATCATTGCAGGCAGTGAGAACCCCTCCTCCATCTACTTCAAACTTTTTTACGAGATGTTCTATGCGTAGAACCACTTCCCGACCAGCTTTTCCCCGGCCATGACTGCATACATGATCGTGTTCATGTTTAGAAATTGTATTGGAAGTCATTGACAGCATCTCCTATCTGGGGCGCTGCGGCCAGCAGCTTCCTCGTGTAATCGGTCCGGGGTTCATTTACAATCTGAGCCGAGGTACCCTCTTCCATTACATGACCATTCTGCATAACGATAATATGGTCAGCCATGTAAGCCGCAACCCCAAGATTATGGGTAACGATAATGATAGCCGTATCATCCTCTCGACATATATTCATCATTTCTTTTACTACCTGTGCCTGAGTCGTGACGTCAAGGGCGCTGGTAGGTTCATCTGCCAGTAGCAGCTTCGGCGAAAAGCACATGGCCATGGCCACGCCTACGCGCTGATTCATACCGCCGGACAACTCAAAGGGATAGCTATTCAAAACGATTTCAGGATTAGGCAGACTCATTCTCTTCAGCATCTGAACAGCCCGCTCGACAGCCTGCTCCTCCTTCATATCAGAATGCTGCTGTATGTACTCAACAAACTGCGTCCTGATGCGCTGGATCGGATCCATTGTGCCTCCACAGTCCTGAAATACCATAGACATACTTGTTCCGCTGAGCTGTCGCCATTCCTCGGGTGTATTCTGACTGAGGTCTTTACTGTCGAAGATCATTTTCCCACCGGTAACATGTCCAAGTCCTGGCAGGCAGCCTAATATAGCGCGAATCACGGTAGTTTTTCCACTTCCGCTTTCACCCACAATGGCGCAAATCTGGCCCTTATCCAGTTTCAGGTTAAAGCCCTCAACAATTGGCCGGTCCCCGTAGGCTATCGCTAAATTGGATACCTCTAATAGCATATCGCCGCTCCTTACTAAGAAATCACAACGGTATCTAACCGTTTAACGCCAATACGTAAAATTTTTCACTCAATTCCCTGAACTACAGAATCATCAAACAAACGCCTATACCAAGGCGGGCGCCTATCAATGGAAATCCACTGATAATACGCCGCCTGAAGGTACATGATTATAAAGGGATCAAATTTTGATCACTTTGCCGGTTTGATATCCATGGTTACCCAGTAGTAGTCAGCCGGTTTAATTACCGCTCCCTGAATCTTGGAGGAGCTGATCATGTTAGTCTGGGGATAGCCAAGGAAAAGACTTGCACAGTCATCAAGGATGATCTGCTGAGCCTGAATCATCATCTCCCGGCGCTTTGCCTTGTCAAACTCCACGGCCAGATTAGCCATCAGCTCATCATACTTGGGATTGCTGTAGCCGGTTCCGTTCTGAGGATTATTGCCATCCACATTGGTGCGCCAGTACCAGTTCAGATAAACCTCGGGATCACCAGTCGGAGCAGTGATATTGTTGGTAATTATGAGGTCAAATTCGCCATTGATACCTATACGGTCAACCAAGTTGTAATCGACGGTATTGATCTTGATATCAATACCAACCTTTTTGGCATCAGCCTGAATTGCCTCGGCATAGAGGGGCAGCTCGGCCCGGCTGTTGTAGGTTACAATAGTAAGCTGCAGGGGCTTGCCATCCTTATCGAGAATCCCGTCTCCATCGGTATCCTTCCAGCCTGCCTCCGCCAATAGCTTCCTGGATCTTTCAACATTGTAAGCATTAGGATCCTTCAGCTGGTCAAAACCGTAGTCAAGGGAAGGAGGGACAGGAGCCTTACCAGGAATAAATGTATCCTTCAAAAGAACCTTGTTGTAGGTTTCGCGGTCAAGAGAGCTGACAAGAGCCTCACGAATCCGCTTATCATTCATGATCCGACCCTCCCGCATATTGAGGCGGGAAACGATTACCCGAAGAGAGGCAAGCTCAGATACCTTAAACTTATCCTTGCCCCGGAAGAGACCAATGTCACCGGCGGCAATGTTTACAGCCGCGTCGATTTCTCCAGACTGAAGAGCCATAGCCCGAGTGTTCGGGTCATCGATAGAAGGTATCTCAAGGGTCTTATAAGGCGGCTGGCCGCCCCAGTATTTGTCGTTGGCAGCCATTACCGCCTTTTCCTTGACAAAGGACTTCACCATATAGGGGCCGGTACAGATAGGGCCCTGCTTTGAAAAATCCCGGTCGCCGCCGGCCGCCTTTTCACTGGTAACATCAACAATAAGCCACAGGGGATCCGCCAGAGCGCCGTTCAGGTTGGCCATTGGTTCCGCAGTGGTAATTATAATATCCTGACCCTTAGCTTCCATCTTGGTGGGAGTAAAGAAAGTGCCTGCCCGCTTTGACTTTTCAAATACGCGTTCAAAGGACTTCTTAACCGCCTCGCCATCAACTTTCTTGCCATTGGAGAAGACCATGTTGTCACGAATATGGAAAGTCCAGGTAAGCTTGTCATCGCTTACGGACCATTTGTCAGCCACCCACGGCTGAACATTCATCTTGTCATCGAATTTGGTGAGGCATTCGCCAAGACCATAGCGAAGCACAACCCAGCCAAAATAGTTATCGGTAGGCTCAAGGCTGTCGGCGAAATTGGTAACGCCAAACTTAAAAACCTCCGCCTGTCCGGAAGCCGCCTTACCGTCACCAGCCTTCTTGTCCCCGCCGCCGCAACCGGTAACGAAGCTTGCAAGCATCCCGACTGCCAAAGCGGCAGCCATTGCTTTTTTTGCTTTTCCAAATGTAAACATCTACATCTCTCCTATCCTCATAAAAATATTAAGTTAAACTTAACCCCTGGTTAATCACTCGTGGCTCTTGGGATCCATAATATCCCGGAGACAGTCGCCCCAAGTGTTGAAGATGGCTACAACCGCCAGGATTGCCAGACCTGGATAAATCATGACCCAAGGCGCGGTCTGAATAACCTGACGGCCCTCGTTGAGCATAAGACCCCACTCCGGCGTAGGGGGTTGAGCGCCAAAACCGAGAAAAGAAAGACCGGCAATTTCCATTATCATAGTACCGATATCCATTGCCGCAGTGACGATGATAGTCAAAATAATGTTCGGCAGAATATGACGATAAAGTATCTGGAATGGTCTCGTGCCGTTTGTTACTGCCGCCGCCACAAAATCCCGGTCCCGTATCTTCAAGGTCAGCGAGCGAGCTAACCGGGCGTACTTGGTCCAACCAACGACGGTAAGCGCCAGAATGGTATTTATGGCGCTGCCGCCCATGATACCGGCGATTGCTATCGCCAGAACGATACCTGGAAATGCCAGCATCAAATCAGAAAATCTCATAAGAACCATGTCCACCTTGCCGCCGCAGTAACCGGCAACGATGCCCACCGCAGTACCGATAGCGGTCATCAGGAATACGATAAGCATAGTCATGGACAGGGAAACCCTGGCTCCGTAGAGAATTCGGGCAAAGCAATCGCGGCCCAGCTTGTCCGTACCGAAAATGTGGGAACCGCCCGGCTCCATGAGGGCCTCTCTCATATTTGTGGTATAGGGGTCGTAGGAGGTAATTATCGGAGCCAAAACAGCGGCGGCAATAATCAGAATCACGAGACCCGTAAATATTCTGAATGTTGTTTTGTCATTCATCTTCATTTAGCGAGTCCCCTTTCTAATCCGCGGATCAAGATAATGATACGAGCAATCGATTATAAAGTTTATAATCATATAGAAAGAAGCGATCCACAGGACAAAACCCATAACGAGAGGATAATCTCGCATTTCAATAGAACGAACAGCCAGCTTGCCCAGCCCCGGCCAGCCGAATACCATTTCAATGACCGCCGAACCGCCCAGCAGCCAGCCGATCGTCAAACCAAGAAGTGTTATCAGCGGAAGGCAGGCGTTTGGCATAATGTGATGCCAAAGAATACGGCTCATAGGAATGCCCCTGGCCTTGGCCCCCATTACGTAATCCTGATTTAACTCTTCAAGAACCGCCGTGCGAACCTGACGGGTATACTTGGCCGCCATGGAAATAGCCAAAGTGACAGCTGGAAGAACCATCCTTTTAAACTCAACTTCACCGCCGGCAATGGGAAACCATCCAAGCTGAAGGCCAAATATGTAGAGGAGCATTAGGCCAACCCAGAAAGTCGGCATAGATATACCGATAAAAGTAAGGAAGCGGATCCCGTTGTCAATCAGGGTATTCCGATTAAGAGCGGAAATAATACCGAGGGGAAGAGACACAATGATCATCATAAATAAAGAGGACCCAGCAAGTAAAAGAGTTCCCGGCAGCGCCTCCATCAGCTTCTGGGCGACTGGGACCCGGGCAGAGTAGGACATACCCATGTCACCGGTAAGAACCCCACCGAGCCAGCGAATGTACTGAATGTGGAAAGGCTGATCAAGGCCAAGCTGTTTTCTCGTTTCCTCAATGACCTCCCGTGGAATTATAACATCGCCAACCTCCAGCAACATTTCGACAGGATCACCTGGGGCAATGTAGGTGAGTGCAAAGGTAAGAAATGTTACGCCCAGAAGCGTCAACATCATCTGCACGAGGCGATGTAATATTTCTTTCCCTTTCAAAAAACCATCTCCCTTTTACGACTAAATAACCTTTAACAAGTCCACGATATACTGCCATCATCAATAAACCTGTTTTTTATAACCATCATTCTAATTTATGTATGCTGTATTTGTCAATATAATATATTAAAAATAATAAATTGTACAAAATTTTCTGTTGTTATTTTTAATGTTTAGTTATTTTCTATTATTAAAATAGTTAATAGTTATTATTAAAGGTAAACAAAAAGAGGAAATTACCAAATTTCCTCTTTTTGTTATTTACAGCCATTCCTCTATATTTAATTTTTATTCGATCAGCTCATGGTGGTCGTGATGCGTGACCTCTGAATCGCCCGATTTATGAAGGAGCAGGCAGCTTTGCTCAACGGCACAGAACATAACGGGATCTCCTTTTCGGACGGAAAGAGCTGAAAGCTGGTACAAATCTGTGCCTTCCTCCACTGCTATAACCTCTTCTCTCACATTTCCAAACACGTCGGTAATCGTTCCTACTATCTGTCCTTTTTTAACAATATCCCCAGGTTTCACTAAAGGCTTCCACAGTCCGCTCTCTTTTGCGATGATGGGGCGGGATGTCCCAAAATCATGGATGTGACCAAGATTGCATCTTTCTTTTCCGTCATCATATATGCCGAAGTATTTCATTATGCGATACATATCAGCCAGATAGCCAATTTCATCATTTTCATTCCAAATGCAATTGCCTCCCCGCTCAATCAAAATCCCCGGCAAATCATTCTGGGCTGCCGCGGCAATACTTCCATTAGGAGACTGGGACTGAACCATCATGTGAATGTAAAGATTCTTTGCCGCTTCCCTGGATTTCTCAATTACCTCAGGCTTTGCCAATACAGAATAATAAAAGTGCGGTATTAAGTCCTCATGAAGATCACCACTGTGGAGATCCATGTAGAAGTCGTATCCCCTGCCCATTTCCCGGGTGATGAACCAGGCGATTTTTTCCGCCGCAGTTCCATCCTCCTTGCCTGGGTAAACCCGGTTAATATTTTTTCCGTCTGCCGGAACGATAGCCGCCCTTCGCTCCATGAAGGCCCCGCCATTAACCAGATGAAGAATTGCCAGAGAGCCTGACATTTTAAGCGGATCAATCCGGCGAACCAGCTGAGCTGTAGCCAGAATACCCGGATACTCATTACCATGTATTCCCGCGGTGATAAGTATCCGTTTTCCCGGCTTTGTCCCGTTGATCAGGGTAAAGGGAATGTCAGGCGTATCATCGGTTATGCTGATATATCCCTGCACCTTTGTCCCCGGCTTTGCCACAAACCCACAAAATTCAATATCCTGTAAATTATTATCCATTACCGGAATTTCTCCTGTTCTCATGTCAATCGCTATCAATTACCGTGAGCGCACAGCAGGCCGGACTTGTCCACCTGAAGCGCTCTGATAGCATTCAAAATCGCAATGACCATAACGCCAACATCGGCAAAAATTGCAAACCACATATTTGCGTAACCGACAGCCCCAAGAATGATGCAGAGGACCTTTACGCCGATAGCCAGCCAAATATTTTGGTTGACAATAGCGAGAGTCTTGCGAGCAATCTGTATGGCAAATGGTATTCTCGCCGGGTCATCATCCATGATGACGATATCAGCAGCCTCAATGGCGGCGTCAGACCCCAGAGCCCCCATAGCAATACCGACGTCAGCCCGGGTAAGTACCGGAGCGTCGTTTATTCCATCGCCCACAAAAGCCAACTGTTCCTTCCCCTTCTTTTCTGCTAAAAGCTTTTCAACTTCCTCCACCTTATTGCCGGGTAGGAGCTCCGCGCGGTACATATCCAGACCAAGTTCCTTCGCAACTGCCCGGGCAGTATTTTCTGTATCGCCGGTGAGCATTACGGTCTTTGTCACGCCTTCCTGCCTCAGACCTTTAATAGCAGCGGCAGAACATTCCTTTACGACGTCAGAAATAACGATGAATCCGGCGTACACTTCGTCAACAGCTACATGGATTACAGTACCCGGTACATCCGGGTTTTCAACGTTAATATTCAGCTTTGCCATGAGGCGCTTGTGACCGGCGGCAACCTTGCGGCCGTCAACCACCGCCATTACACCATGACCGCTTATTTCTTCGTAATCAACAACCTCTCTTTTGTCGATGTCTTTCCCGTAAGCCTTTTTCAAGCTCAGGCTTATGGGGTGTTTAGAGAAGCTCTCCGCATAGGCAGCGTAGCGAATAAGCTCCTCGCTGCTCATGCCCTGAGGCTCGACTTTAGTTACTTCAAATACG
Organism: uncultured Selenomonadaceae bacterium; assembly: GCA_910579115.1. Classification (GTDB taxonomy): domain Bacteria; phylum Bacillota; class Negativicutes; order Selenomonadales; family Selenomonadaceae; genus RGIG250. The sequence goes on along the minus strand of CAJTSO010000006.1, from coordinate 1,672 downwards.
CCCTTACTAAGAGTGCCTGTCTTATCAAAGACGACGCATTTTGTTTCCGCCAGGGCTTCCAGATAGTTTGACCCCTTTACCAGGATACCATTTGCGCTTGCTCCGCCAATGCCGCCAAAGAAACTCAGGGGAATGGAAATAACCAGGGCGCAGGGGCAGCTGATTACCAGCATGATGAGGGCTCGCTCGATCCAAATGCTCCATTCAGGGTCAATCCCTATAAAAAAGCTGCGGACAACCGGCACACCCACCGCCAGCAGGACAGCAAGGACGCAGACAATCGGCGTATAAACCCTGGCAAACCGGGTAATGAATTTTTCTCTGCGGGATTTTTTTGCTCCGGCATTTTCCACCATATCAATAATTTTTGCCGCAGTGGATTCATCGGCTTCTTTCGTGGTGCGGACGCGGATCACGCCGGACATATTGATGCAACCGGAGAGAACCTCATCTCCCTCTCCCGCCTCGCGAGGCACACTTTCGCCGGTAAGGGCACGGGTATCGATATTAGTATTACCGCTTTCAATAACGCCGTCCAAGGGGATCCTTTCTCCCGGCTGTACAAGGATCAAAGAACCAACTTCTACCTCATCAGGGTCAACCTGCCTGACCTCCCCATCTGTCTCAATATTGGCGTAATCGGGACGAATATCCATCAGCTCGGTGATATTGCGGCGGCTCCTGCCTACAGCGTAGCTCTGGAAGAGCTCACCAATCTGATAAAAGAGCATAACTGCGGCGCCTTCCTCATACTCACCGATGACCATAGCGCCGGAGGTAGCGATTGCCATAAGGAAATTTTCATCGAAGGCGTCACCATGGGAAATACAGAGAACCGCCTTCCGAAGGATATCATAACCAATGACAAGATATGGGACGAAGTACAATCCTGCTTCTGCCATCCTGCGGATATCTTCATCAGGGAAGATTTCTTCAAGGGGCAAGAAATACAGTGTAACCATCAATATAGATGTAATTACAATTCTTACCAACATCACTTTTTGTTTCTTATTCACTGGCTATACACCTCCGGGATATTTACTAAATATTTAATTTAGCGTCATTTTACAAAAATTTCACAGTCCGGCTCTACCTTCTTGGCCGCAGCAACCAAAGCTTTGGTTACGGCATCAACATCAGCGCCATCAGCAAATTCAACGGTCATCTTCTGGGCCATGAATGCGATTGCAACGCTCTCAACACCTTCTACCTTTGCCACAGCATCCTCGATTTTGAGGGCACAGGCAGCGCAATCAATTTCGGTCTTGAATTTCTTTTTCATAGTTAAGTCCTCCATACACTTATTTTAGCTATGATGCGTACATCAGCACCTCTTTTATATGAATATATAATCATATATTCTTTTATTTGTCAACTGATTTTTTCTATGTTTCACAATAAATTTTACAAATAACCTTCAGTTAAGCTTTTTACTGCAATCGTACCATATACAGCCTGCTGTACCCTCTTATCAGATGTCGTCTTACATACACGGAAGGCTTTTCCAATAAAGCTCCCCCGGCGTAGCCGGTTTTTTTGTATAACGAAAACCACGCGACTATCGCGTGGTTTTCGTTATACAAAAAAGCAGTGGCGTATAAAAGCCACTGCCGATATTGCGCTGGTGTCCTCGGGCAGATTCGAACTGCCGGCCTTTCGCTTAGGAGGCGAA
>CAJTSO010000005.1:44844-59390 GCA_910579115.1 uncultured Selenomonadaceae bacterium | reverse complement strand
AGTTTGCGCCACCCACCCGGCGGGCGCGAACCTCGAGCACCGGCATAACATTCTTGAGCGCCTCCTGGAAAACCTCCAGAGGATCCTTGCCGGTCTTGGCGCGGATGGTGTCGAACGCGTTGTAAACAACTCGCTCGGCAACGCCCTTCTTACCGGAAAGCATTACTTTATTGATAAATTTGGTAACCGTCTTGTCGTGGTACACCGGATCCGGGAGTACGTCACGCTTAGGTACCGAACCTTTTCTTGGCATTTAAGTCCCTCCTTGACCAAAATTTCAGGGGCAGATTACTTTTTCTTTGCTTTAGCCTTCTTGGCGCCGTACTTAGAACGGGCCTGACCGCGATCGGAAACGCCGGCGGTATCGAGGGAACCACGGATGATGTGGTAACGAACGCCCGGCAGGTCCTTTACACGGCCGCCGCGGATAAGAACAACGCTATGCTCCTGAAGATTGTGGCCAATACCCGGAATGTAGGCAGTGACTTCAATACTATTGGTCAGACGGACACGGGCCACCTTACGAAGAGCGGAATTAGGCTTCTTCGGAGTAGTGGTATAAACGCGGGTGCAAACGCCGCGCTTCTGCGGGCACTCCTTCAGCGCCGGAGCCGTCGATTTTTCCTGCATGCTCTGTCTGCTTTTACGAACCAACTGGTTAATTGTAGGCATACATGCACCTCCTTCCTGCACATTGAGAATTTAATTTTTATTAAAACCGCTGAGCCTGAAGCATCACAGGCTCCCCGGTTTTTACCTGACTGAATCTGCCTCGGCGCTCCTCACCTGAGGATTGCTACAGCCGCAGAACCCACCTCTATACGGCAGGCGCTGCCCAGCTCATCCATCGTCAGCCCCGTATCGGCCTCCAGTGATTTCTCCCGGCAGAGAGCTTTCAGCTGGCGGACTATCCGCTCGTCAGCGTCAGAGGCGATGAAAACCTGTTTTGCTTCATCCCTCAGCACGGCCTTCGTCACCTGTTTTACTCCGGTAACGTGCGGCGTACCGGCGATTAAATCCGGCGTCATCTGACTCACTCCCATTCGGACATACCTGGCGCCCGAAATCAGGCGCTTCCATATAATATCATCGGCCATATACCATGTCAACACATATTTTACGGGGTTCTCTGTTCACACTTGTCCGGGTGTATCATGGCAGGAAAACATCGCTAATTCTATGCTTGGTTTCATTGTTTTTTATTTGTTTTTGGCAGTATTTTCCCATTTTTATTATGTATATAACCTTCTATAAAAATATTTAGGTGTTTTAACCTATGCGTTATCGGGCTATTCTCCTATAAAATTTCAGGGGTATTGATCCGCAACCAACAGCCTCCCCTCCAGGGGAGGCGTCTTTCTCCATCAAAAGCCTCCCATCCAGGGGAGGTGGCGGCGTAGTGCGACTCCCTAAGCTCTGTCATCGTCTTACGACGCGGCAATCGCTAAGGTCGTCTGCAGGACACTCACTAAATGTGTCCATCATTTCATGCGGACTTATTAAGTGAGTTAGTCGAGCCGGAAGGGTGAAGGACAAACCGGCCCATATCTTTTCACCCCTCAGTCAGCTTCGCTGACAGCTCCACTAAATGGGAGCCTGTCAGACCGATTACAGGCTACACTTCAATCGCTTTCAGCGCCAGTCCCCCTGTAGGGGAGCCATTGGCGGATAATCGAAGAAGAATGTATTTCAGGCCGTATACAAATAATCCCCGATATATTATAATGAAGAAAATTTGTGCATTATCCTTCATCATCTTTCAATTCGGAGGTACTCCATGAATAAAAAATATCTTTCCTCAATGATTCTTCGCACCGGCGCCGCCCTCTGTGTCGCGGCGGGAGCTTTCGGCTTCGCCCCGGCTCCGGTGGTGACGACTCCGGTCTGTTCAGCCGAGGCTACCACCGCAGAGCTTTTGCCGGAAATCGCCGAGATCCGGGACCTGACTATTTGCGCCTGGGCCGCCCTGGTCTCCCGGGACGATCACGCGGGCCAGACTGCCCGCTACACCCTGCAAGCCATGGGCTACGACCTGTCCGGCCTGAAGCTTGACACCCCAAAGGGCAATGCGGAATTCAACATCATTTCCGCCGCTGATGAAACCGGCGCGGTCAAAAGTAAAATCCTCGTGATGGGCGGGACTACCACCCTTTCCGAATCCGCCAACCTGGACGAACCTGCCCCCGTTTTCTTCGAGGGAGGCAATCCTTTTGCGGAAGCCTCCACCTCCACCGCCGAGAGAAAAATCATCGAGCCGCAGGTCCATCACGGCTTCGACCTCCGGGTCAAAACCTTTTTCTTCACCCCGGATGCTAACGGTCAGATCATCGGCCACCAGCTGGCGGAGGAGCTGAAAGCCAACCCTGACCTGAAGCTGCACATAGTCGGCCACGGAAACAGCGGAGCCACCGCCACCCTTCTCGGGGCCCGTCTCCTGAATCTTTCGGTTCCCCGCGAGCAGCTGGAGGTAGTCACCTTCGGCGCACCGCCAGTGGGAAATGAAGCCTTCGGCCGCTACTATCTCCACCGGCTCCCCCTTACCCGCGTCGTGATGAAATCCGGAGCCATCGTTAATTTCCTCAAAAATAACAACGAGCTTTTTGACCAATACGGCGACAAGCGGGAATGGACTCCCTCCAAGGTCATATCCGATTCCCCTCACGAAATGACCTCCTATCTGGACTCGGCCCTCCATCTGTTCTTCGACCGGGCGGCTACCTACCCGACTCCCCCCGCCCGCCCGGACGCCTCCGAAATATATATGGCCCCAATCCACTTTAACCTTGACCCCCGGCTGGCCTCTGACCAGCTGTATATGGATGAGGCCCTCACCAATTCCCTCCGCCAGATGTATCCGGGAGCCCGGTTCGCTACCGACCAGCAGGAGACTGTCGCCCAAAGCATCGCCGCCGCCAAACGCCTGGGGGCAAAATTCGTCCTGGTAGAGCTGGTCAGCAGCGACCTCCCCTCCTACAGTAAGGAAAATTACCCCCGTCTCACCCTGACCGAAACCATCTACCGTATTGACGGCTCCTTCATTTTCTATCAGGAATCCTCCCTCCGGCTGAAAAAAATTTCTCCCATTGAGGGCTGCCTCTACAACCAGATTTCCCTGAAGGAAGCCCGGGATGCCGCCCTGGCTTCCTCCGCCCAGAGTGGCGACGCCGTACCCCAGCTCACCTTCTCCCTTTCCTCCTGACACCTCAAAGATAAAAGAACCCTACACTATAAAAAGACGGCTGCCCAACGGTGGCCGCCTTTTTGTATGTTCAATAAACCCCACAAAGTATCATTTCAAAAAATTGCCGGATATTTTCTTTCCCTTTATTCCCAGCGGTTATCCAGCTACAAAAAACTTAACCTCTGAATAGTTCTTCCGATACAATAAGTAGAAAGCAAACGGCTCTCAATGGCCGAGGAGCCGCGGTGCGGATATGACAAAAGGAGGGAACTCAAATGAGCATTTGGGGAGTAAATGACATTTTGGCGGGCGCGTATCAGTCTGGGGACAAAACAGAGAAAACCGTCCCCAGCCAGGGCCTGAGCTTTGCGGAAAAATTAAAGAAGGCTGGTGAAGCGGCAGACGTGCCAGAAATAAGCTTCAAGGATATGTGGCAGAAAAAATTTCCCGGAGCGGCCTACAATATCATGGATACATCAAAGATCGACGGCTCCCTGTGGGGAAGGAACGATTACCCTTGGGATAAATATTTCAGCAATAATGCGGACGATTCCGTTCTAAGCTGGAAGCCGGCAGGGGCCGAACCCCCCATGTCCGATCCCCGGGTGCAGGCAAAGATAAAATCTACCCTTGGAAAGAAAGCAATCGTTGTTCCCCCTGCATTAGAGGAAAAAATGAAAACCGATCCCCAACTGGCCCGGAAGGTGATGGCGAAAGTAGAAAGCTTTATTGCCGGGCAGGAAGCGGCGGTCATCCACCGGCCCGGGTATTTTCAAAATCCAAATCACGGCTATCTGATCGCGCTGGACGAGGAGGGGGAAATCGCCCACGCCTGCGTGACCAGCGAAAGCTGGAGCGTTTCCTCATCTGAGTTTGCTGACGCCCGCAGAGCAAGGGAAGCAAAACACGCCGAATATGAACGGCTGGCGGAAAAAATCGCTCTGAAACGGGAAATGCTGACACGGGAAACAGGCGAAAGCTATTATCAGGCCAGCATAATCCCCAAGACGGTTTCGGTTGCGGCCTATGGGAACAGCATCATGGACATGGCTGACCTTTTATGGTAAAGGAAAATTATGCCCGGACTTATCACAAGGGGGCATCGGCGGCTCCGAACGACAGAGGAACCGCAGCGTAAATATTTCAGAAAGGGGAATCACCACATGAGTATTTCAGGATTAACCGGCTCTTTAGCGGGCGCGTATCAAAAAACTGATATGCAAAGCAAAACCGGCCAAAGCAAAATCAATTTCAAAGATAAACTGCAACAAACACAAACGGCAAACAAAAATATCAGCGCAAAAAAAGAAAGCGCAGTCCAAAAGTACATAACCAAACATCCCAAAGATGAAGCCCACGTAACTTCACAAGTCCTGGCCGGGAAAAAAGTTCTCGCCCAAAACAACGCCGAGAACATTTCCCGCGACGGCATGACGATGGACGAATATAAAGCCTTCTTCACTTCACTGATGAACAGTATTCCTTTTGACGCTTCCCATCGCGGTGATCGGGAAATTTGGTCCATCTCCGAAGATGGCTGGGAACAAATGAAAAACGATCCCGAATATGAGGCGTGGATCCTTGGCTACACCGTGGAAAACCGCTCTGTTTACATTCCCTTCGCCGCTATGCCCGGTTATTCCCCCAATATTTGCACTGAAAAATTTGGCAGTTCCATCGAACAACATATCGGGCAATCGGTTCCCATAAACAGCGAAAACAAAAGCCGATCCAATGCTACAGATGAAGAATCCTGGTGGATAAAACGCCATAAATTACTCAAAGAAGAGTTAAAATTACAGGCAGCTCTTGCCAATAAACGGCGGACAGATAATATCAGAAATCAACTTTTGAATGAATCAGCCGTCAACACTTCCAACGATACGGCACAGGCTGCTTACAAAACGACGCCGCAATTTGTAAACACCGCGCTCATGGCTTATGAAACGGCAAGCATTTTGCAGTGAGGAAATTTGCTCCCGGACTCAATTGTCTATCACCCCTCTGGCATTTTCGGTGCCACCTCCTGCAAACTACTAAGTTCAGCCCTCACTGCGTTCGGCTTCTCTAAGTAGCTTGCATGGCCCGCACACCCCTCAGTCGCCTGCGGCGACAGCTCCCCTGGAGGGGAGCCAATTAGACCGATTAGAGGTTGCCGCTTCGCTTATTAAGTGCTTATGCGTTCCTACAGGGGAGTCTTCAGGTACTGTTTTTAACCCGCCAACGACAAAAAAATCCTTGCCCCACCTTAATATGCGGGGCAAGGATTTTTTTATTTACTCTAATTTACAGTGAAATGCGGAAAACCTTCTCCAGAAAGTCAGTGGCTTTCATATCCCTTATCGCGGGGTTCTGCGGACTAGAGCGCATGATTTTAAGCACTCTATAGTACATATCGCTCTCCACCGAGTGGGGGATCAAATTTTCCCAGGCGTTCGGGCGGTAGGCTGGTTCTTCGATGTTATTGTCCGGCCGGTCGAACACCTCAAGCTCGGAGATAAATTGCAGCTGACGCCGCATGGGCCGCAGGTAGTAGTGAGCGAGGTAATAATGAGCCGGGCGCGTGTCGGGGGTAGGCTTCGGTTTCAGCGCTTCCTTCGCCAGGCGTTCCTGCTCCAGCCGTTCCCGCATATAGCGGGGCAGCCGCTGCTCTTCCTCGGAAACCGGCTCTTCCTTTACTTTTTCTACCGGCACGAGGCGCAGCCAGACGTCAGCCATATATTCCTCCGCCGTGTACGGAACGCGCACCCAGTGAGATTGCAATCTGTCGAGATAATAGCGGTAGCCGTCATCCTCCATGATCAGCTTGAAGCGGTATCTCTTTCTGAGATTGCGCCGGTTTTGTCTATCAACTCTCCTTTTTTCGTCCTGTTCCTTCAGGATACGGCTCTGGGCCGCCTCTTCAGCGTCAGGCAATTCCTCGTATATCCACCAGTCGTCCGCCCGGGACTCGTCGCCTTCCCGTTCCTCCAGCAGCACGTCCCGTATTTCTCTGCGCACGTTGCTCCACGAGCTGTCCGGGTGTTCCTCCGGCTTCCCGTCGATCCATTCGTAGCTTTCGTCATAAATCTCCCACTCGCTCTTCTGGCTCCCTTCGGCGTTTACTATTGAAGATATGCCAAGTATTACTGCGGCGATGAGCAGCGCGACGCCCCGCAGCTTCATGGTACCACCTCGATATCCCGGAGGGCTTCAGCCAGCGCGTTGTGAACGGCTTTTTCAAACAGCGGCCCGTTAAAGCCTCTCGTGCGTGTTACCGGTATACCCAGAATTTTGACTGAGCCATGCACCTTACCTTGCAGAACAATATCATTTCGGTAGGCGTACCTTTCCCGGGCCACATCTACCAGGCGAACCCGGAGCCACACATTCTGACGCAGCGTCTTGCTCCCAAAGAGAACAAAGTCATGATAATCGCTGATGTTTCGGCCCCCGAAATCCAGCGCCAGAGCAAGCACGTAGTCATAGCTGCAATCACGTCCCGCGTCCACATAATCCCGCAGCTGCAAATCCGCGAAGCCCCGCGGCTTCTTGCCGCTAACTGGTTCTCGATTGACAATATCCCCGTATGCTATATGCGACTCCCTGCCGCCAGCGGGCATACCGTCCACATCCGTGCTTAAATCTTTTGAACCCCACCCAACGGCTTTTTCCCGCTCCTGAGCGTAGACATCTTCGGCTCTGGTCAAAAGAGCCGTATGGACGTCATTCCCCTTGTAGACGCCAAAATCTTCCCGGGGAAATTTTTTCCGCAGCTGCCGGTAAATATCGTTTCGGACTTTGTCTTCCACCATGAGCCATTCGTTGCCGGTCAGCACGACGGCAATCTGCGTTCTGTATTCATCGTTGATGCGGCTCCTGTTTTGGCTGCCGTAAATTATGCGGTGGGCTCTCTCGTAAATATCGCCGGGGTCGTAATTCTTATACGGCTTCAGCTCCCGGTCCATCGAACGCAAAGACGGCTTCGCAGGCGCCGCCGCGCCAACGCCAACACTGCCAACAAAAAATACGCCTGACACAATGGCGGAAAACACGCGCTTTCCCAAATGTTTCATCGCTCAATCCTCCCTGATTTTTTGTTTTACATCGACCTTGTTTACCGATAGCACCAGCAGGCTTTCTCAAAGTGATATCAGCCGGTCGACCGGCGATGCGAGCGAAGATCGCCGTGTATTTATATAATATCACATGTGCCCCCCCCGAAAAGACTTTTTTGCCCTTTTTTGAAATTTTCTAAATCATAAGAATGGGTGAAATAAAATGCTTAAAGCCATATAAACAAAAAAACCGCCGGCACAAGGTGTCCGCGGTTTTTTTGTTTATATGGCTTTAAGCTTACATTTTAAGAAAGCAGCAATCTGTCGGTAACCATCTCGCTGCCCGCCGCTTCCTCGAACATCCGGAGGAGGTCGGTGACCGTCAGATTTTTCTTTTCCTCCCCGGCCACGTCGATGATGATATGGCCGTCGTGAATCATGACAAGACGGTTCCCCAGGGCAAGGGCATCCTTCATGTTGTGGGTTATCATGATGGTGGTGAGGTTTCGCTCCGTAACGATGGTATTGGTCAGCTCCAAAACCTTCGTGGCGGTCTTGGGGTCAAGGGCAGCGGTGTGTTCATCCAGGAGCAGCAGCTTCGGCTCCGCCATAGTAGCCATGAGCAAGGTCACTGCCTGCCGCTGTCCGCCGGAAAGGAGGCCCACCTTCGACTCCAACCGGTCCTCCAGCCCCAAGCCCAGGGAGGCCAGCATTTCCCTGAACTGCTCCCGCTGACTGCTTCGAGCCGACCAGGCAAGGGTGGGGCGGCGGTTGCGGCGGGCGGCAATGGCCAGATTTTCCTCGATCTGCATTCCGGCGGCCGTTCCCATCATCGGGTCCTGAAACACCCGCCCGATATATTTTGCCCGGCGATGCTCCGGCCAGCCGGTAATATCAGTGCCGTCAATAGTGATGGAGCCTTTATCCACCAAAAAATTTCCGCTGATGGAGTTCAGCATCGTGGACTTACCGGCGCCGTTGCCGCCGATCACGGTAACAAAATCCCCGGGGGCCAGGTAGAGGGAAAGGTCCTTTAACGCCTTCTTTTCAGTTATGGTCCCGGGATTAAAGGTCTTAAATACGTGCTCAACCTTCAGCATTTTACGCCACCTCCCGGTTGGCCTTCAGCTTCTTTTTCACCAGGGGCATTGCCAAAGCGATGGCAACGAGAGCGGCGGTAAACAGTTTCAAATCATTCGGCGGCATTCCCATTTGAAGAACGACGGCGATGACGACACGATAGACGATTGAACCCAATACTACGGAAACGAGCCAGTTAAAAAAGTCTCTGGTTCCAAACAGTACCTCGCCAATAATAACGGAAGCCAGCCCGATGACGATGGTGCCGGTCCCCATTCCCACATCGGCGAAGCCGTTGTCCTGCCCGATGAGGGCGCCGCTTACCGCTACCAGGGCATTGCTGAGGAGCAGGCCGAGAATGACGGTGGCATCCGTATCAATCCCGTTGGCCCTGATCATGTTGGGGTTGTTGCCGGTGGCCCGGACAGCCGCGCCGATTTCCGTGCCAAAGAACCAGTAATTTCCCGCTATCACGATGATGACGGCGATGAGACCCACCGTCAGGGTCACTATGTTTCGGTCGTCATTGATAAAGGAAGCCAGGGAAAAGATCGTGTCTACCCTAAGCAGGGAAAGATTCGCCTTGCCCATTATCCGCAGATTCACGGAATACAGGGCGATCATCGTCAGAATGCCCGCCAAAAGCGCCGGAATCTTCAGCTTCGTGGTGAGAATCCCGGTGACGACACCGGCCAGCATCCCGGCCACAGCGGCCACGGCAATGGCGGCAAAGGGGGTATATCCGGCCGTAAGCATCGCCGCGGCCACCGCCGCTCCCAGCGGAAAGCTTCCCTCTACTGTCAGGTCGGCGATATCCAGCACCCGGTAAGTGAGGAAAACGCCGATGGCCAGAATCGACCAGAGGAGGCCCTGCGATATTGTTGGAATTACTAAGTCCACTACATTCACCCAAACCTGTAAAAAAGCAGGCCGGTACGCCGCTGCCTGTGCGGCGTGCCGGCCTGCTTAAATATACCTTTTCGCGGTTCCTTTGAATTATTTTTTCTTCTCAGAAACTACCTTCGCGTCCTTCATGACATCTTCAGGGATCGTTATGCCCATGGCATCAGCCGCATCCTTATTGACGACCACCGAAAGAGTGGCAGCCGTCTGAACCGGCATATCCTGTGGTTTGCTCTTGCCTTCAAGAATATCCGCCGCCATGCTGCCGGCCTGAGTACCAAGAGAATAGTAATCAATGCCGTAGGTAGCGAGGCCGCCTCCAGCTATCATGCCCGGCTCCGCGCAGATTATCGGCTTCTTCGCAGCCGTGGTAACGGCGGAAAGGGTAGGCATGGCGCTGGCTACGATATTGTCGGTGGGCTCGTAAAAGGCGTCAACCTTGCCCACCAGGCTCTGGGCCGCCTGCTGGAGATCATTTACCGTGGAGATGGTAGCGGTTTCTACCGTCAGACCTTTGCTCACGGCGTACTCCGTCATGAGCTTGACCTGTATTTCCGAATTTATCTCGCTGGAGCTGTAGATAGTCCCGATGGTCTTTGCCTGGGGGACGAGCTTCAGAAGGAGGTCCACCTGCTCCCTGATGGGGTTCATATCGCTGGTTCCGGTCACATTGGTGTTGGGCTTATTGTTCTTCTCCACCAGCTTGGCGCTCTCGTAGTCGGTGATGGCGCAGCCCACAACGGGAATCGTCCTGGTAGTATTGGCCACGGTCTGAGCCGCCGGGGTGGCAATGGCATAAATCAGGTCAACCTTATTATTGACGAAGCGGGTCACGATATTTTTCAGGTTGGACTGGTCGGCCTGGGCATTCTGCTGGTCGAGCTTCAGATTTTTGCCTTCTTCGATGCCCCGCTTCTTCAGGCCGTCTACAAAGCCCTTGTTGGCAGCGTCGAGGGCCGGATGCTCTACCAGCTGGACGACGCCGACGCTGTAAGCTTTTCCCCCGGACTTCGGCGCGTCAGCCTTCTTATCTCCGCCGCAGCCTGAGATAACCCCGGCGGCAAGCATAGCAGCAACAGCCAAAGAAAGCTTCTTCAGTTTAGCGGATTTGATCATTGCCCTATTCCCCCTGTAGTCACATTTAATTATTTAACATACACAAGTATTTTTTCATTATACAGGCTTTAACAGAAAAAAGCTATAAAATTCCCCGTGTTTTTTTATTTTCTTCGCAAAAAGCGCCGGCCCAGTACAACGGCCGCCAAATCGTCCACCGGCCCCGGAGGTGTCAGCATCGTTACCGGTAAAAATTTTTTCAGTCCGGCGGGGGGATTAAGGGTCCAGTAAAGAAGCTTTGCCTCATCCGTGGTGCGGTACTCGTCCACTGTCTCCACGGTCAGCTCCGGCAGGATTTTTTTCAGCCGGGCTATTGCCTGGCGGCTGGTGGTGCCGTCGCCAATTACCAGCCGGTCCGGCTGCTCTCTTTGCCAAAGCTCCCGGACGGCCTCCTCCAGTTTTTCGGCAGCAATGATCTTATGGAGAATTATCTCTCCCTGTCCGTCCAGGACTGCAAGCCCGCACTTGTCCCGCCCCGGGTCCACCGCCACTATTTTATCCATAATCTCACCTATAGAAAAAGGGCTGCCCTGTACAACAGCCCAAAGATAAATTTCCTTCTTTAATGTGAATCCTCGTAAGCAGGGTATGTAAGAAAACCGTTAATCAACATCGGTGGTTAGCGACTGCACTTACTAACATCTTTTATTCATTATCCAGCCCCAAAGGTCCGCCGAGCCTGCCAATTCCCAGCTTCAGCCGCAGAGGGCCCAGAGTATAAGTATCCTGTTCGGCATAAGCCAGCAGGGCGCACTGTCCCTCCAGCTTCGTCAGAGCATCCGCTACCTCATATACCTGTCCGCCGTCAATGACGCCCACGGTGCCTCTGAGAGAATCGGGAATGACTCCCCTTTCCGAAGCAATCAGATTGATTTCCCGGAAGAACTGCCGGAGAATTCCCTCAATTTCCTGCCGGCTGTAGGCGGAGACATTTTCCAGCCTCTTGCCGTGGACGAATTCGTCCTGACGGTAGATGAGCTCATTATCATAAACCTCTATATCGCAGCGTACCGGCTCCCCAAGAACCATGTTGGCAAAGGCCATGAGGCGGACAGCGTAACCGCTGCCCCCGGTTTTCTTTTCTCCGTTAGCCGTCATGTTGGAAACGGCCTCATCGAACTCATTTCTCGTAAGGTGAACATTTACCAGCTCCGGATACTGGTTGGCCACCGGCCCCATCCGGAGCCGGTTTTCCTGATTGGCCGCTGCCGCCAGATCGTTGAGAGCCTTCCTTACCCCGTCGGCGTCCAGTCCTTTCGGGATCACTCCCTGGGCGATGACCTCCCCGGCCTGGAAAACTATGCTTCCCTCCCGGATGGCGATGAGACCGCTCTTTAACGCTTCGGTCTGTTTCTCCAGCTCGGCGTGTTCCTTTTGCAGGCGGGCATTATCATCCTCCATGGCGGCATTCTTCTCCATCAGCTGGCTGTTGTCCGCCTGCAACCGGTTTTTTTCTCCCTGCAGAGCCGCCGTCCTGTATTCCAAATCAGCCTGCTGCCTGGCCAGACGGTTCACATCCTCTTTGCTCTGCTGTAGGGCTTCCTGAGATTTTTGCGTTTCTGACTGAGCCTTTCCCAGCTGGTCATTGGCATCGTTGAGCTTCGTCTGGGTCTCCTGTATCCGCCGGTTCAGCTTCTCCATGCCGAAGAGAGCCGTCCGGACGTTTTCACTAACCGCCGCCATGATCCCGAAGGTGGTAATGGTAATCAAAAGACCGGTGGCAATCGTTACAAGGGTAGAGGTATGCTTTGGCCGCAGGCCAAAAAGGGACAGCTTCTTCTTGCCGATTTTCGTTCCCAGCCGGTCCCCGATGAAGGCAATGGCCCCACCGGCAACAGTCAAAACAAGGATCAAGGCTATTCCATACATAGATTTTCTCCCGGAAGGCGGTCGTCAGAAAATTATTTTGCGGCTTTTCTTACCAGATAGTATCCCACTACCCCGCTGATTATGTTCGGCAGCCAGACAGCCAGGGCAGGGGGCAGCGCGCCTCCCCGGCCCAAGGCCGACGCGGTGACCATTCCGGCGTAATAGAAGAAAATGATGATAACGCTTATGGCAAAGCCCGCCGAGGAGGAGCGCCGGTTGGGCTGCATACCCAGAGGCACGCCGATCATGGCGAAGATCAGGCTGGCCATGGGCACCGTGTAGCGCTGGGCCAGCTCTGCCTCCAGCTTCTTGGTATCAACGAACTGCTCCTGAAGGATCTGGATCCTCTCCCTCAGCTCGCTGCGGGTCATTTCCTCCGTCTTCTTCTGGGACTCCAGTATCTTTCGGGGACTCATGTTCACCGGCAGGAGCTGAGTCTCAAAACGGGAATTGTGAGCTTTGATATTTTCATCCTGAACCTCGTAGATGACCCCGTCGTGCATGAGCCAGCCATCCCCCAGCCAGTCGGCATAGGCCGCGTTTTCCACGGTTTTCAGCTGGCCCTCTTCAAACATCTGCATGGTGATATGCTCCATGCGCTTCGTACCGGAATCGTAACGGCGGGCATAAATCAACCGTTTGATGAGGGAGCTGTCCACCTCTTTTATAATAACGTGCTCCTGACTGGCGGGAGCAGTATTGCCCCTGATTTCATATTGAACAGTGTTATCATAAGCGTTATTTGCCCAGGGAACGATCTCCTCGTTGAACCAGATAGCAAACATACTCACCAGAAAGCCCAGGACAATCGCCGGGGCCGCAATGCGGTAAAAGCTGATCCCGCAGGATTTCATCGCCGTGATCTCGCTGGCCGTAGGTCATAAGGGAGGCCAGCAGCATGGACATGGGGAATGTCCAGATGATGATACCGGGCAGGCTGTAAACGAATATTTTTACAACCATTGGGAAGGTGGCCCCATAATCGGTAATGAATTTCGCAATGCGGAACAGCGTCCCAGAGCCTATGAACACGGCCGAGAAAGCGCAGATGCCAAACAGGAAGGTCATAAAGATTTCCTTGAACAAATATTTATCGAGAATTCGCAGCTTCATATGTTCCATTCTTTCTGAATCCTATGGGAATTTCCCCGGCAGCGGTCAGCCGGATCACAGGCTGAATTCTTCCCCCAGGTAGTATTTCTTCGCCAAAGGGTTTTCAACGATCTGCCGGGCAGTGCCCTCTACCAGAATTTCCCCGTCGTTGAGAATATAGGCCCGATCCGTAATCTTCAGGGTTTCCCTTACATTGTGATCGGTGATCAGGATACCCATACCCCTTTCCCGCAGGTAGCGGATCATGCTCTGAATATCGGAAACGGCAATGGGATCTACTCCTGCAAAGGGTTCATCCAGCATGATTATTTTCGGTTCCAGAGCCAGGCAGCGGGCGATTTCCACCCGGCGGCGCTCACCGCCGGAAAGCTCGGAGCCCTTTGCCTGCCGCCGGTGGCTCACGTTGAATTCCTCCAACAGCTCCTCCATTTTCTTTTGCTGCTCATCAGAAGAAAGGGCCGTGGTCTCCAATATGCTCATGAGGTTTTCCTCTACCGTCAGCTTCCGGAAGATGGATGCTTCCTGAGCCAGATAGCTGATCCCCAGATTCGCCCGGTCGCACATGGGCATCCCGGCCACATTGGTCTCAATGCCGTTATCCGTCACGAAAACTTCTCCTGCCGATGGCCGCTCGAGGCCGATGACCATGTAAAAGGTAGTAGTTTTACCGGCTCCGTTCGGGCCCAGCAGGCCCACGATCTCTCCGGTGGAGACATCGAAGCTGACGCCATTTACCACGTTGCGGTTATTATATGTCTTGACGAGGTTCTTCGCTTCAATGCGCAAGCTGCCCCGCTCCTTTCATCCTGGAATAAAAACAAGGACTTTCCGATGCTGACCAGCTCCCCGAAGGAAATCATTCCACCGGCTTCTGGCTAAGAAGAGCCGTAATGACCTTGCCACGCATCATATTATCCTCCTGAACGGCCCAGGCATTACCGGTGAGGACGGTTTTCCCCTCCTCTTTGCCCCAGTACTCCGCATTGTCGCCTCCCCCTTCAAAATTCCTCGGCAGGCTGACGATATGGCAATTGCCCCGGCCCACAAAATGTTCGTCTTCCGTCCAGCCCTCCATGAAGTCGGCGGTCAGACTGCCATCCTTACTGGTAACGGTGCCCCCCTGCTCCATCATTACATAGTTTCTGTCCTGAAAAAATTCCGCCTTGGGACCGGTGAAGGTCCTGTCCAGTTGCTTTCCCTTCACATTGCCCACGGCGGTGAAATGGGTCTGCCCATCCACATAAAAT
>CAJTSO010000005.1:36677-44824 GCA_910579115.1 uncultured Selenomonadaceae bacterium | reverse complement strand
CTTATCGGCAATGACCCGGCCAACGACTTTACCGGATTTGTCCCGGTTGTGATATTCAGCGTAATCCCCGGTGGCCTTCCCGTCAGCCATTATCATAACCACATTGCCCCGGGCGATCATGATATCGTTCTTCATGTCGTAGGTCAATGTATCGGCAATGAGCTCCGAGGGACCCTGCGGCCCGGCGGCAGGCGCCGCAAACACAGTGACTGCCCCAATGCCCAGCGCCGTCAAAAACAGCGATATCCAACCTGCGGTTTTATTCATCACAATCATTCCCTCCGAGATACTCGAATCTTATTGTATCATAGTATATCATTTCTTTGTCAAGTGGACATGGCCCTCCGCCACCGCTTTTTGCTCCGAGGCGTTCCAGGTAATCTTGTCCGCCGTTAGCCTCCGGCCGTCATCGGTCTCGATAACCGCCTCTCCCTCCAAAAAGACATCCTTTGTCTTTCCGTCGTAGCCGCCTCCCCGGGCCCGGCCCGTTACAACGGTTCCGTCCTCCATATAGAACCGGCCGGTGATGGCCTCACAGGTGGCGCTTCTGGTCTCCCCGTTCATTTCCGTGCGCCTGGCCTTCAGCTCCCAGATTACCCTGCCGTCCTGCTCCTCCCGCATGGTGTTGTTCTCGTACACCATGATTTTTGCCTTATGGGCCAATTCCTCGGCCGCCTTTTTATCCGGGAGGGCAGGGACGGCACAGACCGCCCAGAGGATGACGCCGGCGAGGGGAACAACTATCGCCAAAACCGCCTTTTGAGCCAGAGACAATTCTTTCAGTTTTTCAATCATCGCTTTCACTTCTTCGTTTTCAAAAGGGTATGATGCTTATCGTGCTTCATATCCGGCGGAGTGTTCCACCGCTTCTGGAACCACAGCCACTGGGTGGGATACTGCCTGATAACATCGGTCAGGATCGCCGTCATCTTCCTGGTGAGATTCAGCAGGTCGGCATCTACATCCCCCGTGTCCTCGTAACGGAGGGGCTCATATACAAGCACCCTGTGCCTGCCATCAGGCTGACGGATGATAAAGGAGGGCACCACCGGCGAATTGAACTTCCGGGCAAAAACCGCCGGCCCCATGGGAGTAGAAGCAGTGCGGCCCAAAAAATCAATAAAGGCTCCGCCGGGTCCCGCATCCTGGTCGGCCAGAAATCCCAAAATCTTCCCCTTCTTCAGGGCTCGTCCCGCCGCCAGCAGCTCGCTGGTCCCCCGGGAGAAAATCTCCACATTTATCGTGGCCCGCAGGTCGTCAAGGGCCCGGGTGTAGTCGATATTGGGCTGCTGCTTGGCAATGGCCGTCACCGGCATCCCGTTGAGGCTGAAGGCGGCGGACAGCCACTCCCAGGTGCCCACATGTCCCGTAAGGACAACCACCCCGTGGCCTTCGGCCAATGCCTCCTTCATCCGCTCCAGATGATCAATCTCTATAAAATTTTCCAGCCCCTCCCGGGCCAGTCTGGGCATATAAAGGATCTCCAGCACATTGCGCCCCATATTGATAAAGGACTCCCTGACCAGCCGTTTGGCCGCGGCTTCATCCAGACCAAGAGCCGGCATCATCTGCTTGATGGCCAGGTTCCGCTGCTTCTTTATTATCCTGTAGTAAAGTATCCCCAATGCCTTGCCCAAAGTCAGAATCACCGAGTGGGGCAAAAGGCAGATCAGCTTGCTGGCGAGCATACATATATGATACATCATGCCCCGCTCACTCTCCTATCGCCAAAATTTCTTCTCCTATCGGTAAAAATCCGCCAACCGCTCTTCCCAAAGCCCCTGGGCCGCCAAAATCAGCTCGATAGTCTCCCTTACGGCGCCAAACCCTCCCGGACTTTCCGTGACGTAGTGGGCCGCCAGTCTCGTTTCCTCGGCGGCATCCGCTACCGCCACCGCCAGCCCCGCCTTCAAAAGGAGGGGAATATCCGGCAGGTCATCCCCGATGCAGCAGATATCGTCATCGTCAAGCCCCGTCCTCTCCTTCAGCTCCTCATAGGCCGCCAGCTTGTCGGCACAGCCCTGATAAACATACTTTATCCCCAGATCCTTTGCCCGGACACCGGCTATCCGGCTGCTGCGACCGGTGATGATAGCCGATTCACGCCGGGATTTGTGCCACAGGACGATTCCCTGGCCGTCTTTCACATCAAAGGCCTTCATCAGCTCTCCCTCATTACCCACAAAAATTTTTCCGTCGGTGAGGGTGCCGTCCACATCCATCACGATCATTTTAATGTTTTCCGCCCGAAGGCGAATATCCTCTTCACTCAAATTGTTATCAAAAATCTCATTCATGTCACATTACTCCCTGCTTCATAAGATCGGTAATATGAATGAGGCCAACGGGACGGTTATTTTCATCAACCACCGGCAGAACCGTGACCGGCCGTGGCTTATGCTTTTCCATTACCGATATCGCCTCGGTAGCCAGCTTGTCCGCCGCAATGCAAAGGGGGCTTCTGGTCATCAGGGCCGATACCGGCTCCTCCAGGAACTCCGCCGATTTGGCCAGGCTCCGGCGGATGTCCCCGTCCGTCATCAGACCGATAAAATAACCCTTTTCGTCCACCACGCTGGCCGCTCCTACCCCCTTCCTCGTCATGAGGAAAAGGGCTTCCCGGGTCGGCCTCTCCGCCCCTATGACGGCATTGTCCTCGCCCTTGCGCATCACGTCTCCTACCCGCAAGAGCAGCTTGCGGCCCAGGGAACCGCCGGGATGGAACACGGCGAAATCCTGGGCGGTGAAATTCCGCTCCGCCAGCAGGGCTACCGTCAAGGCGTCCCCCATGGCCAAGGCCGCCGTGGTGGAGCAGGTGGGAGCCAGCCCAATGGGGCCGGCTTCCCGCTCCACTCCCGCGTCGATAAAAAAGTCCGCGTTCTTCGTCAGCGTGGACTCCCGGCGGCCGCAGAGGGAAATTATCTTCGCCCCGATCCGGCGGATGACCGGCAGGATATTGATGATTTCATTTGTCTCGCCGCTGTTGGAGATGGCGATGATAATGTCATTTTCCGTGACCATCCCCAGATCCCCATGGAAGGCCTCCGCCGGATGGAGAAAAAAGGACGGAGTGCCGGTGGAAGCCAGGCTGGCCGCAATCTTGCAGCCCACATGGCCGGATTTTCCCATGCCGGTGACAATGACCCGCCCCCTGGTGGCCAGAATTGCTTCCACCGCCGCCGCGAATTCGTCGTCGATCCGCTCCGCCAGCTTGGCAACGGCATCCGCTTCCATTTTTATTGTCTCTACTGCCTTTTCCTTAATGGAGTTTTTCACGGTTATTCTCCTGTTTCAGCTTTATTCCGCCTGATGCTTCCTGACGATTTCATGGATGACCACCAGCTCCTCCAGCAGCTCCTCCAGCTTGTCCAGATAGAGGCTGTTTGGCCCGTCGCACTTTGCCTCCTCCGGATTGTCATGAATCTCCATGAAGAGAGCGTCTACCCCCGCCCCCACCGCAGCCCGGGCAAGATTGGGAATATACTGGCGCAATCCGCCGGAGGAGGCTCCGCAGCCGCCGGGAAGCTGGACGCTGTGGGTGGCGTCAAAGACTACCGGATAGCCGAAGCTCCGCATGATGGGGAAGCTGCGCATATCCACCACTAAATTATTATAGCCGAAGGTGGCTCCCCGCTCGGTCAAGAGGATTCTCTGAGTGCCGCTTTCAATGAGCTTGTTTACCACGTTGCTCATATCCGCCGGAGCCAGGAACTGCCCCTTCTTCACGTTTACGACCCGGCCGGTCTGGGCCGCCGCATGGAGCAGGTCAGTCTGACGGCAGAGGAAGGCGGGGATCTGAAGGATGTCGGCAACTTCCGCCACGGGCCTTGCCTGAAGCTCGTTGTGAATATCCGTAACGATGGGAACACCCAGCTCCTTCTTGATGGCGGCCAGCTGCTCCATCCCCCTGGCCAGGCCGGGTCCCCGGAAGCCATAGTAGCTGGATCGGTTCGCCTTGTCGAAGGAGGACTTGTAAATGTAATTCACGCCGTACTTTTTGCAGATCTCCTTTATAGTCCCGCCGATAAGGAGACAGCGCTCCTGCTCCTCGAGGACGCAGGGACCGGCCAGCAGGGTCAGGGGGCCACCGCCGCCGATGGAAAAGTCCCGGATCTTCACTGGGTTCATCTCTTCATTCCGCCTTTCTAAAATTCTACCTTCTGCCCGACCAAGGCAAATCCTTTTTTCTTCATAGCTGAATTATGTTCTGGATAAATCTCTTTGTAAATTCCCGAAGGCTCCATTGCAGCTTTACTCCATCGTCGAATATATCTCGTTGACCTTCATCAGATCCTCCGGGGTGTCCACCCCCACGAACCGGCGGCTCGTCTCAATGACCTTTATCCGGTAGCCGTTCTCCAGGGCCCGGAGCTGCTCCAGGGCCTCGGTCTCCTCCAGCGCCGTGGGCGACATGGCCGCGTACTTCAGCAGGAAATCCCGGCGGTAAGCATAGATACCGATGTGCTTGTAGACCGGCACTCCTTTTTGATAACGGGGGTAGGGCAGCAGGCTCCGGGAGAAATAGAGGGCATAGCCATCCTTGTCGGTAACCACCTTCACATTGTTAGGATTTTTCTGCTCCCCCTCGTCGGTGATGGCCGTCTTGACCGTGGCCATCA
The DNA here is from genome assembly GCA_910579115.1 of uncultured Selenomonadaceae bacterium. Classification (GTDB taxonomy): domain Bacteria; phylum Bacillota; class Negativicutes; order Selenomonadales; family Selenomonadaceae; genus RGIG250. The sequence continues at coordinate 40,205 of CAJTSO010000005.1, read as the reverse complement.
TCAGCGCTTCATCCTTCTCAAACTCCCTGGCCAGACTGTCCATCAGCTCCGGCTCAATGAGGGGTTCGTCTCCCTGCACATTGACTATCAGGTCATAGCCATCGTAGGGAGCGGTAGTCACCACTTCGGCCAGCCGATCCGTGCCGGTAGCGTGGTCAGCTCTCGTCATCAGGGCTTTTCCCCCGTGGCTTTCCACCGCCTCCCTGACCCGTTCATCATCCGTGGCCACCACCACGGCGCTCAGGAGCTTTGCCTGAACGGCCCGTTCATAAACCCTGACGATCATGGGCTTGCCGCAAATATCGGCCAGGGGCTTCCCCGGCAGGCGGGTAGAAGCGTAACGGGCCGGTATAACACACAATATTTTCATTATCATTCCCCTTCATTACTTTCCGGCTTTCCTGCCGGGTTTCCCCTGTTCTTCTGCCGGGAAACCTCCTCCCGGCTGGCAAACACCTCCGTGGGGGCATCCTTGGCCGCGGAGGACAGACCTTCCAGCTTTGCCGGGCCAACCTTTTCCGCTATTCTGTCCCTGATAAGGGCCATCATTTCCTCACCCCCACCCTTGAGCTGTACCTCGATACTGAGGACGTAAACGGGGATCTGCGGCATCTCATCGTGGGCGGCCAGCACCGCCGGCTGGGGCACCTTGACAGCGTCCTTCTCCGTTATGATGATGGCCTCAACATCCTGACGGCGGGCCTGGTCAATGATACTTATCATATCCCTGGGTGTATAATCATGGTGATCCGGATAGCGCAGACTTTCCACGATGGTTACGCCGATCTGAGCCAGGGTCTGCTCAAAGGAGCTGGGATTTCCAATGGCGGAAACCGCCATGACCCGCATCCCCTTCATCTCGGAAATGTGGATCCCGCCGCCGATATGCTCCTTCCAGGTTTTAAGGTCCACGAAGGAACAGGGCTGATGGACCGACTCCACTACCAGGGCCCGGTCATTGTACTGCTGGATCTTGCCCCGGATATATTCCCGGGACTGTCCGGCTGCCTGATCAACCTTAGTCAGCAAACAAATATCAGCCCGGTCAAGGTTTCTGATGGGCTCCCGGAGGGTCCCTCTCGGCAGCATATAACCGTTGCCAAAAACGTTCACCGCGTCGATGAGGACGATATCGATATCCCTTTCCAGCTTCCAGTGCTGGTAGCCGTCATCCAGGATAGCCACCTGGGCTCCCAGGTGCTCGATGGCATACTTTCCGCTGGCGTAGCGTTCCGGTCCGATGATCACCGGAATGCCCGGCAGGTGACGGGCCAGCATAAAGGCCTCATCCCCGGCCTCGGAGGCATCCATATACAGCTTGTAGCCATCAGAAACGACACCGGCCTCCCCTTTCCACTTCGCCCGGTAGCCCCGGTTCAAAATTATTACCTTGTACCCCAGGTCCCGGATTTGCCGGGCCAGCAACTGGGCGGTAGGAGTCTTGCCGGTGCCCCCTACGGTGATGTTACCCAGACTGATGACGAAGCAGGACAGCTTCTTTTTCTTAAAGATCCGGTGCCGGTAGCCATCCAGCCGCAGGTTTACTATGCCCCCGTAAACGAAGGAAGCAAAGTGGAGAAATTCCACAAAGCCATTGAGGATGAACCCCTGAACGCTGCGCTCATGAACCAGCTGGAAGAAGTAAGTCTGGAAATTCTCGATCTTCTCGGTAGCATGGATGATCCCGCTCTGCCGCCGCCTTTCCTCCACCTCATCCAGCAGCTCATGGAGGATAACGGCGGATTTTCTGGCGGCCCCCCGATTCTCATTGATTATGGCCAGGGTTTCCTCTTCCATGGCCCGTCGCCTCTCGTCATTCAGGAAAAGCTCCAGAACAGCGGCCGCCAGCCCTGCCCCATCGTTTACGGTAATACAGGCGTTTCGCCCGGAGAAAAGGACGTGGGTCTCCTTGAAGTTGAACATATTGCTGCCGGTAATTATAGCCTTGCCATGGGCCGCCGGCTCAAGGATGTTGTGGCCACCGTGTGGGATCAGGCTGCCGCCTACAAAGATCACGTCGCCGATGCTGTAGACCTGCCCCAGCTCGCCGATGGTATCAAGGATCACCACGTCATGACCAACGGCAGGCTTTTTTTTCAGCTCCGTGCGGCGGGCGCAGACAAGACCGGCTTTTTTTACCAGCTCCTCCACTTGTCCCCCCCGGAGAAGCTCCCGGGGCGCAATGATAAGGGACGCTCCAGGCTTCGCCTTCCGCAACCGGACGAAGGCATCGATGACCAGCTGTTCCTCTCCCTTGTGGGTGCTGCCGGCCAGCAGGATACCATCGCTGTGCTGAAGGCCCATCTCCACGATAAGGCGCTTCTTCGCCCGGGGGCTTACGGCGGTGTAGGTCTGATCGTACTTCGTGTTGCCGGTATTTATGACCAGACGGGGATCGGCCCCCAGCTGGATGATATACTCGCAGTCAATAGCTGACTGCATGGCAAACTTCTTGACCGTCCCGATCATATCCTCCAGCATGGTCCCCAGCAAGTGGTACCGCTTGACGGACTTGTCGGAAATCCGCCCGTTGACCATCATCACCGGGATATTCATCTGACGGCAGGCCCGGAGGAAATTCGGCCACAGCTCCGTCTCCACGGGCATGAAGACCCGGGGGCTTATCTTCCGCAGCACATGGCCGGAAAACCAGGGCAGATCAAGGGGAAAATAGATTATGCTGTCCGCGTCCTTTATGATGCGGTTGGCCATTTCATAACCGTTGTTCGTGACCACGGAAACCAGGATCGGGCTCTTGGGAAATTCTGCCCGGAATTCCTTGATGAGAGGACTGGCGGCCACCACCTCTCCTACCGAGGAGGCGTGAACCCAAATGCAGTTTTTCTTCGCCACCCGCTCGACAGCCTCAGGCGGAAAAAGTCCAAACAGGCTTTGGCGGATGCGCTCAATGAAGCCCTGCTCGCGGACTGCCCTGATGAGAAACACCGGTATAATCAGGATTACAATCAGGATCCCCGCCAAATTGTAAAGTAAGTGCATATCTGTTCCTACTGCAAATTGTTGAACTGAATATTATAGAGATTGCTGTAGAGACCGCCTTTGGCCAACAGCTCCTCATGGGTGCCCGCTTCCACGATTTCCCCGTGGTCGATCACCAGTATCCTGTCCGCCCCAAGGATGGTGGACAGCCGGTGGGCGATGACGAAGGAGGTGCGTCCCACCATCAGCCGGTCGAGAGCCGCCTGTACCACCTTTTCACTTTCCGTGTCAAGGGCGCTGGTGGCCTCGTCCAGAATCAGGATCTGGGGGTCCTTCAAAATTGCCCGGGCAATGGCCAGCCGCTGGCGCTGACCGCCGGAAATATTCACGCCCCGCTCCCCCAGCTTCGTATCGTAGCCCTCGGGAAGCTGGCGGATAAATTCGTCCGCGTTGGCGGCCTTTGCCGCCTCCACCACTTCCTCATCGGTGGCATCCAGCCGCCCGTAGCGGATATTCTCCCACACCGACCCGGAAAACAGCATCGTCTCCTGGGGAACTATCCCGATCTGCTCCCGGAGGGAACCAAGG
>CAJTSO010000005.1:0-36667 GCA_910579115.1 uncultured Selenomonadaceae bacterium | reverse complement strand
TACATCCATCCCTTCCACCAGGATGGAGCCCTCCGTCACATCGTAGAAGCGGGGCAGCAGGTTGGCGATCGTCGATTTTCCCGCGCCGGAGGGTCCCACAAAGGCCACCATCTGACCCGGCTTTACCTCGAAGGAAATATTCCTGAGAGCCGGGGCATCCTCCCCATAACTGAAGCTCACATTTTCAACCTTTACGCTGCCGGTTACCCGGGGAAGGGGCTTCGCCCCCGGCTTATCCCCGATGGTCTCCGGCAGATCCATCAGCTCAAAAACCCTGTCCGCCGCGGCCATTGCCTGCTGAAGAGTACCGAATACCCGGCTGATCCGCTTCACGGGATTGGCCAGATTGACCGCATAGGTAAGGAACGCCACCAGGGCGCCGGCGGTGATTTTTCCCTCAACCACTTCATAGCCGCCGAACCACACGATGACAGTAACCGCCAGGGCCGCCAAAAACTCCACCGTGGGAGTAAGCATACTCATCAGGCGGATATTCAGCATGGCCGCCTCAAAATTCCGCTCATTCTCCCGATCGTACCGTTCAATCTCATGCTGCTCCCGGACGAAGGATTTCACCACCCGGACAGCTGCCAGGCTCTCTTGCAGGAAGGCCGTCATATCCGCCAGCCGCTCCTGGATCAGCGTTCCGGCCCGCTTCAGCTTCCGTCCAAAGATTTTCATGGCCTGACCAACCATGGGAACTACGGCAAAGGTCAGCAGGGACAGCTTCCAGTCCAGATAAAACATCATGGCCAAAGAGCCCACAAAAATCGAAGACTCCGTTATCAGCTCAATGAGCTTGTCCACCATGGCATTCTGCAGGGCAGCCACGTCGTTGGATATATAGCTCATCAGCTCGCCGGTGCGGTGATTGTCGTAGTAAGCCAGCGGCAGCCGCTGGAATTTCCGATACAGCTGTCCCCGGATATCGATGACTACCCGCTGTCCCACATAGGACACCAGATAGCTCTGGGCGAAATAAAATATGCCCCGGATAAGGAATACCACCACTATTCCGATGGAAATGTAGTTGAGCATTTCCATATCCTTTTCCGCCAGCACCTTGTCGATCATGTCCTTGATGATCCAGGGAACGTACAGATTGGAGCCGGCCGCCACGATGATACAGAATATAGCGGTGATTATCGTCTTCGTATACGGCTTGATGTAGTTCAGCAGCCGCAGATAATTTTTCATCTGTGAACCTCCGAGGGGGGTATTTTATCAGGCCCTTGCACAGGCGGCGATTTCCGCGGCGATCCGGTTCGCCGCCCCGGGAGCGCCCAGCATCGCCGCCGCCTCCCGCAGCCGGCCCTTCACGTAATCGTGCCGCTGGCCATCCCGGTAGAGGGGCAGCGCCTCGGAAAATATTTTCTCCGGATTCACATCATCCTGCAAAAGCTCCGGTTGAAGCTTCTCCCCCAAAAGAATATTGGGCAGGCTGAAATTATCGATGCGAACCGCCAGCCGCCCGATAAAGGCGGTCAAGGCTCCAAACCGGTAAAGCACCACGCATGGCAGATTCCTCAGGGCCGCCTCCATGACCACGGTGCCGCTGGTGGCAATGGCAAACTCCGCCAGTCCCATCAGGTCGTAGGTATGCTCATGGGTGAACGTCACCTTGCCGGCCAGTCCAAACCGTTCCACCTGGGGAACCATTTCCCCCTCGCTGCGGCCGGGGGCCACCGGCAGAAAAAAATGGGTGGCAGGTTTTGCCGCCAGCAGCTTCACCGCCGCCCCCAGCATGGCTGGCAGCAGCAGCTCTATCTCGTGGCCGCGGCTGCCTGGCAGCAGCAGTACGGGGCGCATCTCCGCCGTGATCCCAAAAAATTTCCGCCCATCCTCCGGGGTCAAATCTGGCACGACCGTATCCACCAGCGGATTGCCCAAAAATTTAATATTCGCCCCGGCCTTCTCATATACCGAGGTCTCGAAGGGGTACAGGGCGCAAAGCTCATCGGCCAGCGCGCCGCACTTCTTTGCCCTGCCCTTCCGCCAGGCCCAGGCGGAGGGGGGAGAATAGGAGAATACCTTTATTCCCAGCGCCCGGGCCCGTTTGGCCAGCCGCCAGTTAAAATCGGGATAATCGATGATGACCAGAATATCCGGCTTCTCTCTCTCCATAGTTTCCGTCAGCAGAGACAGGAGGCGGAGGATCTTCCCAAGATTTTTCAGCACCGCCCAGATACCCATGACGCTGTATTCCTTCAGGTGCTCCACCAGCTTCACCCCAGCCTCCTGCATCTTGTCCCCGCCGAAGCCCAGAAGCTCCGCTGCCGGAGAAATTTCTCTCAGGGCTTTTGCCAGTCGGGCCCCGTGGAGATCACCGGAGGGTTCTCCAGCGGAAAACATGATTTTTAACGGCTTCTGGCCGCTCATAATTCCGCCTCCATTCCCGTGAGTGTATCAAAAACAACCAAAAAATCCCTGAAAAAACAGCCTTCAATACGCACAAAAAGACGCGAGGACAGCGGGGCAATCCCCTGTGTCCGCCGCGTCTTTTTCGGTCAAATCACAGCTATGGCGATATCATTCTCATCTGCCAGCTCTACTACCTTCGACCGATCGACGAGGAGAGTTTTCCCTGCTTCAATTGCCAGCGCCTTACAGCCGGAAGCAATCATGCTTTCAATCGTGTCCGCCCCCACGGTCGGCACATCAAAGCGCAGATCCTGATTAGGCTTTGCCGCCTTGCAGACCACGCCGCCGCCCCGGGCCAGCTCGCCTCCCCGGCGGATGCAGGCGTCAGTGCCCTCAATGGCCTCCAGGGCCATGGCCGCCCGGTTCTTTACCACTACCGTCTGACCCACATCCAGCCCGCCGATAGCCCTTGCCAGCTCCAGCCCAAACTCCATGTCGGCCTTCTCTCCCTCGCTGGGCTCCCGCTTCGTGATTACCCCGGCCTGGGGCAGCAGCATCCTTATGAGCATCGTCTGATCAAAGGCCGTCATGCCGTTCTTTGCCAGCTCCGCCACGAAGGCATTCATTATCGTGTCGTCCCGGTAATCCGGCAGGGACGCCATGATCCGCATTGCCGTTTCATCAGGCGGCTGCTGAAGTCCGCCGGAGAAAAGCAGTTCCTTGGTAACCTTGCCCAGCATGGTTACCTTGGTAACTCCGTTTTCTTTCAGGTAATCGAGAATATCACCAACCCGGGCCACGCTGATTTCGGTATAATCCTTTACGGCAGACCTGAGCTCCTGGTCCACGCCGGGCAGCAAAGCCACAGCATAAACCTCAAGCCCGAAATTAGCCGCCATCTTTGCCGCCTCTACCGGCAGATGACCGACACCGGCCAAAAGTCCGACTTTCTCCATGAAAAACTTCCCCCCGCGGCTCCAACAAAGCCGTTTTATAAATTTATCCTCTGATATTAAAACCACATCAACTGAAACGGGGGCAAACGCCGGTCAGCATCGCCCTCTCGTTTCAGTTCAGGTTAATTCCCCTGCTGCAACGCAATTATTATTTCTCCCTGCGTATACCGGCGGCCGCAATACTTTTACCGCCATCGCCAAAAGACAACCGCCATTTGCATAATTCCGACGGCGAAAAGCTTCCGCCGCTATTTTGCCCTTCCATCACTGCGGGCATGACAGAAGCCCCGCTCCATGGTCTCGGCAAACCTGATAAACGCCTCCAGCTCCGGACAGGGACTCAAGGTTTCCTTCATCCTGGCGATGGCCTCCGCCACCGGAAGCCTGGAGCGGAACAAAAGCCGATAGGCGCTCTTGAGGATCTGCCGGATCTCCACCGGCATACCGGCCCGTTTCAATCCTACCGAATTAAGGCCGATGGTGGCGCAGGGATATCCCTCTGCCAAAGTAAAGGGCAAAACATCCTGGGTGAGGCGGCTCATCCCCCCCACCATGGCATTGCGTCCGATGCGGACGAACTGATGAACTCCGGTCTTGCCGCCAACAATGGCATTGTCCTCTACGATGACATGACCGGAAAGCATCGATCCATGAGCAAGAATGACCCGGTTGCCGATCTGGCAGTCGTGGGCTACATGGGTAGCCCCCATCAGGAGGCAGTCGCTGCCGATGCGGGTGACCAGGCTTTCGCTGGTCCCCCGGTGAATAATGCTGCACTCGTGGATAACGGTCCGGTCACCGATCTCCACCGAGGTATCCTCCCCCTGATACTTCAGATCCTGGGGCTCCTCGCCAATATATACCCCCGGGAAAATCTTACAGGCCTTGCCGATCTTTGCCCGGCCGGTAATGACGCAGTGAGCCTTTACCACCGTTTCTTCCCCGATCTCCACCCCGTCCTCAATGACGGCATAGGGGCCGATCTTTACCCCGGAGGCTATCTTCGCCAGCGGCGAAACTATCGCTGTTGGATGAATTCCAGCTGCTACCATATCTTTTTCCATTTCCGTCTGCACTTCCTTTGCTCAAGGGGCTGTCCGCGCGTCATAAACCCCGTCAGCCAGTAAAGTCACCCTACAGCCATATTTTTCACAGGCTATATTTCACCTTACTCGAGCAAATTCCTGCAAAATACCCTTTTTCCTGAGGGAAAACGCCTCAATACTACCAAAATTCTCTTTATTTAGGCATTATCTGCTTAATTCGTCATTTGTTTTCAGGGCAAAAATAAAATCACCCTGGGCGGCAAACTGATCGTCGACGAAGCTTTCCGCGTGAAGGCGGCCGTAATTTCCATGAACCCGCATAAGCTCAGCCTTCATTACCAGCTGATCTCCGGGAACTACCTGACGCTTGAACTTCACGTTCTCAATGCCCCCAAAGAGCGCGATCTTGCCCCGGTTTTCCTCCGGATAAAGCATGGCGATGCCGCCTACCTGGGCCATGGCCTCCAAAATGAGCACGCCGGGCATAATGGGATTGCCGGGAAAATGACCCCGGAAAAATTCTTCATTGAAGGTGACATTCTTTATGCCTACGCCGGACTTAAAGGGTACCAGGTCAACGATTCTATCTACCAGCAGCATGGGGGGACGATGGGGCAATATCTCCTGGATCTGCTTTACATCAAGTGTTATCATCTGTAATTCTCCTCTCATATACAAATTTCCATCTATGCGCAATGATACGTTCCAGCCAAAACACTACAGATTATTATAATGCAACTTTTCAATAAATTGCAAGGCAAATTCTATATAACGCCATTCAACTGCCCTGTCGTTATACTGCAAGACAATTCCCGATTTATTCAAGATAAATTTACTGACGGTATTATTTCCTGCTTTTTATTCGGTCAATCAGCCCTTCTCCTTCATCAGGGCCGCAATCTTTTTCGTCAGCCGTCCATTGAGGGCATGACTGGATTTCACGGCGATAAAATGGCCCTTTACCAGGCCCAGCACTCGCAGGTCCCCGATGAGGTCCAGAATCTTGTGCCGGACCAGTTCATCGGGAAACCTCAGGGGCGTCAGCCATTTTTCATCGCTGTACACGATGGTATTTTCCAAAGAGCCACCCAGCCCCAGACCAGCCGCGTGAAGGGCCTCCACTTCTTTTTCGTAGGCAATGGTCCTGGCGGGAGCCACCTGCTGCTCATAAGCCTGCTCCTCAACGGTCACGTCCCGGAATTGGATCCCCACCAGCGGATGAGGATTTATCGAGGTGAAGCTCACCCGAAAATCATCAGAAGGCAGGGCAATGACCATCTGCTCATGATCCTTATCCCCGTAAACCACCACCGGCTCGGAAACCGTCGCATAACGGCGGCGGGCCGCCTGCCGGACAAGCCCTGTTTCCCTGAGGGCCCTGACCACCGGCAGAGAGCTTCCGTCAAGGATAGGGGGCTCCGGGCCATCCATCTCGATAAGAGCGTTGTCCACTTTCAGGGCATGGAGCGCCGATAGGAAATGCTCCACCGTAAAGACCATGGCTTTTCCCTTCGCCAGGGTGGTGGCCCGGGCCGATTCCTGACCGCTCTCGGCGCATACGGGGATCTCCGGCCGCCCCGGCAAATCGGTACGGCAGAATTTCAGACCCGTCCCGGCCTCCGCCGGTCGAACCACGAGCCTCGTCACCTGGCCGGAGTGGATCCCCACGCCGGAAAATTCTATATCCCCGGCAACGGTCTGCTGCTTTTCCTCCATAAATTTCATGACGCGCTCCTCAATTCCATATACTGTTCGTTGAGAATCTTTCCCCTGGTAAGACAGCTTCCGCCCTTATAGCGGCAAGATCATCCCGGGACGCAGTTTCCTTGCGGACCCTCAAATCATTTTATCAACCGGCCTGATAGATTACAGACGAACAGATAATCCCGGCTTTCTGACAGCATAAATTATAATGCAGTTATTCACAAAAATGCAAGGCAAATTCATTCAGTTCCTTTTGTTTTCGCCTGTTATGACAAGTTTTTTCAGTCAAGTTTTTCAGTCAAGGGGAAAAGAATTATGTATGCAATCTTAAAATTTTATGCACAATCTTAAATTCAACTAAAAATATGAGCAGAATCCCCGCCGTGTATTTAAGAGTACTGCTGTATACAGTATGTTTGCGTTTAGGGTATTTACAGCCAATCGTTCAAACTATATACTTGCGTCCATGGCAGCACGGCTTAATGAACAGAAACAGCGCCGCTGTTATTTTTTCTTACCGAGTTGTCCCGATATTGCAGGAAAAAATTTTGGAGGTTTTTATTATGGCTGAAATCGAACGACTTATGGGCGAGGTCAACAGCTTCGTCTGGGGGCCTGTCATGCTGTTTTTTCTGGTTGGTACCGGCGTATACCTGACCATCCGGCTGAAATTTCTGCCCTGGCGAAATCTTCCCCACGCTGTGGGAAGGATTTTTGACAGGCGAGATAAAACCGAGGGGGATATCACTCCCTTCCAGTCTCTGATGACCGCTCTTTCCGCCACAATCGGCACCGGCAACATCGTGGGCGTCAGCACCGCCCTGGTCCTTGGAGGACCCGGGGCTCTGGTCTGGATGTGGATCTCCGCCGCCTTCGGTCTTTCCACCAAGTACGCCGAGTCCGTCCTGGCCGTGAAATATCGTGAGACCAACAGCGTCGGCGAAATGTGCGGCGGCCCCATGTACGCCATGAAGAACGGCATTTCCAATAAGGCTTTAGGCTCCTTTCTGGCCGCTGCCTTCGCCATCTTTGCCGTCATCTCCTCCTTTGGCATCGGCAACATGACTCAGGCCAATTCCATTGCCGCGGCCCTCAAAACTTCCTTCGCGCTTCCCACCTGGATGACCGGTATTCTCCTTACTGCTCTTTCTCTTCTGGTTCTTGTAAAGGGCATTAAATCCATCGGCAAGGTATCCTCCATTCTGGTTCCTGCCATGGCCGTCTTTTACTTCGTGGCTTCCCTTGTAGTAATCGTGATGAACGCCGCCGCCATTCCGGCCGGGGTTTCCGAAATCTTCCGCATGGCCTTCGCCGCGGACGCCGTTGCCGGCGGTGTAGGAGGCGCCATCGTAGCCAGTATGTTCCAGGCCATGCGCTGGGGTATTGCCCGAGGCGTATTCTCCAACGAGGCCGGCCTTGGTTCCGCCCCCATTGCCGCCGCAGCAGCCCAGACCGACCATCCTTCCCATCAGGGCTATGTAAACATGACCGGTACCTTCTTCGATACCATGATCATCTGCATGCTCACCGGCCTTGTAATCGTCTGCTCCGGCTGCCTGGGCCAGATCAACCCGGAGACCGGCAAGGCCTTTACCGGAGCGAATCTCACCATCATCGCCTTCTCCACGGTATTCGGTGAATACGGCAAGTACATCGTCTCCCTTTCTCTGGCCCTCTTTGCCTTCACCACCATTCTGGGCTGGGAATACTACGGTGAGAAATCCCTTGAGTACCTGGTATCCAATCGAATCGTTCTCATGGCTTACCGCATACTCTTCTCCTTCATAACTTACATCGGCGCTACCATGACTCTCTCCTTCGTCTGGGACTTCTCCGATACCGCCAATGGTCTCATGGCTATCCCGAACCTCATCTGCCTGGTAGTTCTGGCAAAGGACGTGGCTGACGAATGCTTCGAGTATCAAAAGACCGTCATCGAGGCAGAGAAATAATTTATCTGACAGCTCAAAAATCAAAGCTACAACAAGATTGATCTCATATAAGGAAAAGCTCCCGCCACAAACGGGAGCTTTTCCTTTGCGAATTTCTCTGTTTACTGTACAAGCCTCCCAAAGGGAAGCCGGCTTGACAAACCATCAGCCGTTCACTATTTCCCGGTAGGTTTTCGACTCACTCAAATCCCGCCTGGCCGGATTTTCCGCAAAGCGGTACAGCCCGTCAGACTCGGAAAGGAATTCCAGCTCCCGGAACACCGACAATATCAGCCCCAGCTCCTCCCGACAAACCCCCGTGGCGTAAATCAGCCGGTCATCAACGGCAAAGGCTTCCGCTCCGGAAGCGGCCGCCGCCTGCCGGACAAGCCGAAATACATTGCGCAGCCGCTGGGACGAAAAGGCCGCAGATGATGGTCTCAGTCCGGCGATAATACACTCCGGCCGCCGCTGTCCCTGCCATTCGTCATCCTTTACGGTGAAAAGCAAGTCTACCGCTCTGCTGTTTACCAGCCCCGCCTGCTCTCCCCCCTGCCAGAGAACCGCTCTTACCCGGCCGGGCAGAAAAAACTGGAGATGGGCTCCCGCCTTCCCCATGGTGGAAGCCCCTTCTGCCCTCACCTCAAACAGCCCGAACAGAGGCTTTTGGTTCCCTTCGCCGGTGGGCTCCAGAGCCCTTAAATCATCAAGGATCTCCGGCGTTATCGACCCCGGATCCAGCCGGCATTCCGCCTTTATCTTCCTCCGCTTGTCCCGCTGGGTGAGGACTCTTCCGGCATACTTGGTGAGAGCTGCCGTAAAATCCCCCAGCCTGTCTGCTTCCACCGTTATCCCGGCGGCCTTGGCGTGCCCCCCAAAGCCCAGGGCATGGACAGACACCTCCGGGGCGGAAAAAGCGTCATGAATGTGGAAGCCGTCGATACTCCGGGCGGAACCCTTCGCCAGCCTCGCCCCGGTCTTTTCGTCCCGGGAAATTGAAAACACTACCGCCGGCCGGTTGTATTTCTCCATCAATCGAGCCGCCACCAGCCCGATGATCCCCTCGGCCCAGTCCTCCCCGGCCACCACGATCGCATCCCGCCGGGCCGCCGGCACCGCCCCCAGCGACTCCTCCCGCTGAAGCTCCGCCTCGGCCTGCTCCGTAAGCTCCTTCGTCTTAGCCTGCCTTTCAAGATTATAATCCTGTAATTTCCCCGCCAGCCTCGCCAGAGCAAAGGAGTCCGTCTCCAGCAGCAGTTCAACCACCATCCCGGCATCGGCCATCCGGCCTGCCGCATTGATGAGGGGAGCGATCCGGAAGCCTATATCCTCCGTTGTAACCTCCCAGCCCTCGATGTCCTCCTCAGCCTTTTTGACCCGGGCCGCCTCCAGAATCGCCCTCAGTCCTTTTATCTTTGTCCGGCCCAAAAGCTCCAGCCCCCTTTTTACCAGGCGGCGGTTCTCATCCAGCAGCGGCATAACGTCAGCGCAGGCGCCAAGAGCCGCCAGCTCCATATCCCTTTCGTAGACCGTTCCCTCCGGCTGTGGCATCATCATTTCCGTCAGCAGCTCCGCCAGCTTGAAGGCTACCTCCGCCCCGCAGAGTTCCTCCCATGGATAGGCGGCTCCGCCATGGCGGCAGTGGGGATTTACCACCGCCGCCGCCTCGGGAATGACCTCTTGCCCTTGCTCATCCCTGTCCGGCAGATGGTGGTCAGTCACCACGAAATCGATCCCCAGCTCCCCAGACAGCCGGCCGATAAGCTCCGCTGACTTTATGCCGCAGTCCACGGTGACGATGAGCCCCACACCATCGGCAGATAGCTTCCTCACCGCATTCTCGTTGAGGCCGTAGCCCTCCCGGAAGCGGTTCGGCACATACCAGACCACATTCTCCCAGGCGCCCCCCAACCGTCGGAGGGCCCGCACCAGAATCGCTACGGCAGTGACCCCGTCTACGTCGTAATCTCCGTACACGCAGATTTTTTCTCCCTGCTTCAGGGCCTGAACGATCCGTTCAGCGGCCGCCAACCCGTCGGAAAGGAGCCGGGGAGAGTAGAGCTCCTGCTTCTCCAGCGGATGGAGAAATTTCTCCGCTGCCAACCCGTCAGCAATTCCCCGGCGGTACAGGAGCCCGGCCAGAAATTCCGATATTCCCGCCGCCCGAGCCAGCTCCCTTATTGCTTCCTGCTGCTTATCATCATTATCCAAAAACTGCCAGATTGGCCTTTCTTTGCTGTTCATCCAGTAATCCTCATTTCATTGTTCAATGGTTACAACGGTTTATATCAGGTGGTAGTCTAATTTTACCAAAAGATCCAGCCCGCGTCTCTCATTTATTCAATTTCCTTTTAAGGTCTGCTAAAACCGCTTTTTTGAGCGGATATATTTACGGATTCTATATCAAGCAGTCCCCCTTAAACGGGAGCCTGTCGGAATGTCCAAAGATAATCCGCGCCCAACGCCTCCCCTATAGGGGAGGTGGCGGCGTAGCCGCCGGAGGGGTGACAGACAAATCGATGGGTTTTCTGCTTCACCCCTCAGTCGCTTTCAGCGACAGCTCCCCTAAATGGGAGCCTCAGAGTGAATAAGCGGCTTTGTCTACAGTCTGAGCGGTCCCCGGCTATGCCGGGGACCGCATTTTACATCCATTTTACAATATTTTTTCGTATCTTGAGATCGCAAGGCAAAATCTCAACATGATGGAAATCAAAAGGAAAAATTTAAGCATGAAAATTTCGGTCGCCAATTACCGTAATAAGGCGAGAAAAAATGGATTCTAAAATAATCATACGGAAATACCAACCGGCGGATTGTAAAGCGTTAGCCGAGCTTTTTTATAATACGGTCCACACTGTAAACGCCAAAGATTACTCCAGGGAGCAGCTGGCGGTATGGGCAACGGGAAAGATGGATCTGGCGGAATGGAATCAGTCATTTCAGGAACACTTTACTGTCGTGGCGGTTCACGGCGGCATTATTGCCGGATTTGGAGACATCGACCGGACGGGCTATCTTGACCGCTTATATGTCCATTGGGAGCATCAGGGAGAAGGGATTGCCACGGCAATCTGCGACCGGTTGGAACGGGCGGTTCAGGGGAATATCGTTACTCATTCGTCTGTTACGGCCAGAGCATTCTTTGCCAAAAGAGGATATACAGCTGTTAAAGAACAGCAGATAGAGCGGCAGGGAATTTGGCTGACAAATTTTGTTATGGTAAAAACCAGGTAATTTCCTGCCTGGAAGGAGGAATTTTATGGTCATTTTAATAACCGGTGCATCCCACACAGGTAAGACTCTGCTGGCTCAAAAGCTGCTTGAAAAGTATAAATATCCATATCTATCGATGGATCATCTGAAAATGGGTTTAATTCGCAGCGGCTATACCAAACTCACCCCCAAAGATGACGATAAGCTCACAGAGTACCTTTGGCCTATTGTGCGGGAAATGATCAAAACCGCCATAGAGAATAAGCAAAACCTTATTGTTGAAGGGTGTTATATCCCGATTGACTGGAAAAAGGACTTTGCAAAGGAATATCTTGATAACATCAAATACATTTGCCTTATAATGAGCGAAAATTATATTAAAAATTATTTCGACGATATCCTGAAACACGCAAGTGCCGTAGAAAGCCGCTTAGACGATGAATGGTGCACTATAGAAAATGTTTTAGACGATAATGCCCGGTTTCTGAAACTTGCCGAAAAGCATAATGTAAAATACGTACTAATCAATAATAATTATGAGATAGATATTGATTTGTAGTGCAGCTCCCATCACAGGCTATTTCTTTTTGACAACCAGACGGCGGTAAGCCATCACGGATTTACCGCTGTTTTTATATGAAAAAGCCCCCGATTTCTCGGGGGCTTTGATTTCTCTGGAGCTGATGATAGGAATCGAACCTACGACCCGTCGCATATACAACAATAGTAGAAATTTAAAAGAGGTTCTAGCCCGAAAATCATGAACGAGATGAAGGACGATCTACAACAGTAGAAATTTAAAAGAGGTTCTAGCCAGCGAAACTTTTCACAAGAAGAGATGGCATCTACAACAGTAGAAATTTAAAAGAGGTTCTAGCCAATGTTGTAAAGAAACAAAAAGGTTGAATCTACAACAGTAGAAATTTAAAAGAGGTTCTAGCCCCATCTTGAGGAAATCGCAGAAAAAACTGCCCAAAACCACCTTTATTTGCTGAACAAACGCCCCTAAAGTCAACCATCAAAGACCAAAACCTCTCTTCTCAAGCAATTAAACCACATTAAGACCCCGGTTTGCAAGTAAAAATTGAATCTGCTAAACAATTATCAATTCTTCATTGTTATGCCTCGCATATCCGTAGGTCTCAATAGTGCAGCTGGAGGACAGTGTTATAATCATCACGCTGTCTTCCTCGGAAAACTTTGTCTCAAAATTATTTCGTATTTCTGAAACAATATTGTCCAGAATAGCCGGGCTGTTCTCTATCTCATACAGAGAAAATTGGAGCCGTCCTCCAAATTTTCGGATAAATTTATTGAATTTTGTCCGCAGCTTGTTATCGCTTATATCATAGCTGACCAGTACCATGTAAATCTCCCCTACAGAAAAAATCTGGGAAAATCTTCCGCCTTTTTTCCCTTCATGAACGCTCGGTAATAGCTCTGGATATACCTGAAAATTCCCATTTTGTTTTCCAAAATCGGCTGAATTAAAAACCTTACATACGAAGGATTCTTTTTCCATTTCAGGATATATCTGCCGTTAATCACTTCAAAATCATCAGGGATACATTGTCTGAGATTGACAGATTTCCTTACCTGCTTGTCCACCAAAAAGCGAAATGGCTCCATAAGGTCGCATACCAAAGATTTCCTCATGTAGAATTCCTTGTGCAGTACCCCGCAGTACGTGTCAAAGCCGTATACGTTGAGCAGGGAGTCAATGAAATTAAACAATATCGTATAACCAATATCGAGAGCGCTGTTTATATAGTCTGGTTTAATCCTTGGTTTTCTGCCGTGCCAATCGGCATCGATATAATATTGAGAAAAGAACAATCTGGCCGCCAATCCTTCCAGGCCGAGGAGCTCTGCCAAATATCCATTGTGCGAGCCAATGCGCTCCTCATAAGATTTCAAAGTCGAAATCGCCGCCAACAGTTCTCCTCTTTTGTTTCGTTCCTGCTGAAGAAGCCTCCGGTAATTCTCAACTTTATTGCGAATGATCCATTTCCCCAGCTCCAGTCCCGTGTACGAATACTGTTTCCGGCGCAACAGTACATTTCCTTCCATGTGTCCGCCCAGAACCTCATATACTTTCAGGGAATGATTCATCAATATAATCATAAAGCCGAATTTGTGCGCTTTTTGAAGGATTCCACTGGTAACAGAGATGTGGCCGATGATAAACAGCAGGTATAGACGGTAGCAGGTTGACTGGTGCTTAATTTTCCCGCTGCTGTCCTTTACTATAAGGTTGTCATTGGCAAAGGATACCTTTTCTCCGTCACATAGAAAAGCAAACACAATCTGCTTCTTTTCAAATTCCGGTGAATTTATCATAGCAGTGTCCTGTCGCAAGCAGGTTCATATATACAATGCAGGCATTTCGCCCGATTCTGCTGAATATATTCTTCAAGCCTGAAGCTTCTGATTTCCGCAATTGTCCGTTCAAACTTGGCCAGCATCAGGGGAGATTCCTCCGGGAAGGGAATTATATAGTTCCTGTTGTCGCTCAGGGAATGAAAGCGGATCTGATTTACTTTGTATCCCATTTCCAGCAGGGAGAAATACTGGGCGTACAATTGGAAGATATAACCGTCATATACTTGAGAAATCTTTTTCTTGCGTTCGGTCAGTACGCCGTTTTTTATGTCAAAAACATCAATCCGGCCAAACAGCCGGTATTTTTCACAAATGACAAATGCCCCCTGCAAAACATCTTTCCGTGTCGAATATCTTCCCTCGTCCACTGCGCTATGAGCCCACGCTCCCTCGAGCTGACTCCTGTTCTGTACGAGGGTGGGCTTTTTGTCACCGTACAGCTGATGAAAATATATGGAAATCGGACAGAAAATGTAGTCATTCAGCCAGGAGAAGATTATGTAGTCATCCATTTCCTGCCTTCCCTCCCCCCGGCTGAACAGCTTTACAGCATTTCTATTTCAGATATTCCCTGTTTTGCATGAAGGCAAGCCAGGCCTTTCTTTCCCCATTCTTCGGAAATTTGTTCACCTTGCCGTCTTCGATGCGCCGAAGCGCCTGCAGTCCTTTCATGGCAATATGATAAGCGCCGTTTGCGTCGGCATTTTGCGGTTCATCCTCTCCGGCTTTGCGGGAATCGAAAAATTTTCCTGCTTCGTACTCCACGGGAGAAAGAATGTAATCGTTTTCATTGTCTGTCCCGGCCACGGTATTTCGCAGCTGAAGGGCCAGTTTCAGCATATAGAACAGCGTTTTCCAAAAAGCAGGTTTTGTCTGTCGGATGGCTGCCTCCTTTATATCAGCCCCTGTTCCGTAGTCAATCCCGTACTCGGTTAAAAGCTTCTTTATTTCTTCGGTCACATCGTAGGAAACGGCCCGCTTCTCTTTGGGGTTGTATCCCCAGTAGGCATCCCCGTGGGTGCAGGCTGTCCATTGAGGATGCGCCATTTCTATGCCGAAGTCCCCGTAATCAAAGGAAATTTCAAACCAATTTCTCTCCGGGTTGAATTTGAAGCTGCCGATTTTCTTCATCGTTTCCTGCGCTTTCACAACGCTTTCATAGCGAAGCTTTGCCCCGAGAAGGTTTACAAAGCCGGTTTTCGGGTCTATATGGGAGGTATATGAAGGCACCACATAATAGAGCGCGCCGGTCTGTTTCCCCAGGCGATCAAAGCTTTCAAAGGGCGCTGTCAGCTGCAGCCCGTTGGCGTATGATCCAGGGGCGCCGTAGGGGCGGTCCTTAAAGACAAGATAGTTTAGCTTGTCGATAAGGGCCTTTTCAAACTTCTGATAGACTTGTTTTTCTACCTTTATGCGGCTGCGCTTGAAATTCTGATTCAGGTTTTCCAAAACCACCACGGCATTATGTTTAATCATAAGAGTCGTCAGCTTGTGGACGACCTGCGAAAGGTAGCCCTCCTTCAGTTCCTTGATATTCTCTATCGTGTCCCAGGTCTGCCGGGCTGCGCGCCTGTCCCCTTCTTTGCGGTTCAAAAGCTCGTGATAATCGGTGACCTTCTCGACTTCTGCGCCTTCCGGGGTCCGGTAGTCGCTGCTGATTTTATTCAGGGAGCCCTGTTCCAGAATCTTTCCCGACTGGTTTATCACGGTGTAATAAAGCAGATGCCTTTCCCCCCGGTCTATCCCGATAATGCGGATGTCAGGATTGTTTTCCACGAACCGGTTTACCCTTTCGTTGAATGACCGCGCCCCTTCGGCGGCAGTGCGGAAGTTAATCGTCAGCGGACAGTGGAAAAAGAGCTTCCGCTCCGTAAAGCGGCGGTTTTTTGCCAGGTCGTAGCTGAAAAGACTTTCCCTTTTGCTGTTCAGGGGATTTTTATTGGCAACCGGCTGGTTTTTAGGGTGGGTCGCCTCGTATTTCAGAGAAGGCTCCCTGAGGAATATTTCCGCTTTTCCGTTGAGCTTGATAATCGGCGCCTGTCCCTGGGCCAGCGCCGCCAGGTTTTCGTCACTAAAGAGGCACCTCCAGTACATAGTGTGCAGGTTGTCGGCGCCGGTCTTTTTCTTTTTGTCGGAGAAGTCCTTGCAGTAGATTTGGAAGAGGTAGAGCTTTCGCTCCCGGACAAGCTTGTGGATGTACGAGGCATTTATCTTTATTTTGGACAGGATATACGCCTGATTATCCAGATCATCATAAAATTCTTTTGTATTTTTATATGCCGAGGTTTCCTTAAATTTGAACTGGAAGTAGTTGTTCCACTCGGAGTGAAGCGCTAAGACAGACTTCACGAAGTCGATCCATTCAATTACAGCCTGCCTGTCGTTGGCTCCAGCCGTGTAAAGTTTTTCCTTCTCTATAGCCGAAATTCTCTCCGTGATAATCGGAGCAAACACCTTTTCCCATTTTGGCTTGAAAACAATCCTTGGCAGATTCATGCGAATATTTGGGAGCTGTTTGTACTGGACCTTTTCGTAGTAGTCTTCACCACAGGTCAAGGTCAAGGCCTCTTTTACGGCGTCCCTGGAACGGTCGAAAAGATTTTTGTCGCTCTTATCGGCAATGCCGAGGTAATATTTGCCTTCTTTCACAAACAGGAAAGAAGCATTCTCTTTTTCTTTATTTACGTCCCAGCCGTCTAGCAGGGTTGGCTGGTTGAAATTCAGCTTGATTTTCTCCACGGAATAGGGTTTCTTCGTGGCAAAATTCCTTACCTTGTCATAGGCATGGGAAAATTCTTTCAAATCTTCAAAATATTTATCGAACTCATTGCTGAAATCCATCCCTTCTGCCGGTACCTGCAGCCTCTTTTTCCCGTCATAAAGGTAGAAGGGCTTATAGAATCTTATCAGACTGATAAGTTCGTCCATAGCGGGTTTGTAAGCCGTTACTTTTTCCGCGGTTTCCGGCAGCCGAGGTTCTACCGCAGGAGGATTCTTCAGGTATTCTTTCAGGGAGAAAGCATCCCGATATTTTTGAGCCATATCCGGGTCGAGGGCGCTGCAGTATTTTTCAAAGGCTTCCGCCAGAGCTTTAAGGCTGATTATTTTACTGTCGATTCCCCCATTATTTATGGCGTCATCCAGGACGCTCCATTCGCCGAAAATGCTCTGGGATATGTCCTTTAAGTGCTGAGTTTTCACATATACCGTATCCAAGTCCTCGGTGAGAATATAATTATTGACAAAAACAGTCAGTTGGCAAGCTGTATCATAGGCTTTGCTGTATTTTCCCCGTATATATTCCTTTGCCTCGCTATCACTGGCCAAAATATCCCGCCCGAAGCCGTTCTCACGGTCACTGAGAATCTGCTTGTACAGCGTGACCATAACCGGCAGATTGCGATTTCGGACAGCGTTTTTCTGGCGGTATTCGTTAATAAGCCTGTTCACACCGGCAAAGTCTTCATCCTCCGCCGGGCGTCCGATAACTCGGTAATTGTAATCGTCAATCCCGGCCTGGCTCAGCAGGGAGCTGTAAGCAGCGGGAACAAAGCTCTCCTCAAACTCCTTCAGGGTTTGGTACAAATCTGGATACTTCTTCTTAATATTTTCAAAGTTTTCGACATTGGAGAAAAATCTGAGCATATTCTGGTTTACGACCCGATAGCTGATAGCCGAGGCCTTTTCCTCAGAGGAAAACATATTTTCCCGGTTTTCCTTATAACTAATAAAATAGGTTGTAAATCCGTTAAATGTCTGAACCGCCTGAGAATATTTTTCTACTTCTTTCTCGGAGAAGCCGGATTCATTTTCCAGCCATTTCTTCAGTACAGAGGGAATGGTTTTGGGAGTTCCCTTTTCCTTGTTGTCGTTTTTCTTATCCAGCACGAGAAGGTTGCTGTATTTATCCAGACAATAGGTTTCTCGGGTTTTCTTATCGAAAAAACCTGCCACTTCTTTGCGGAGTTTTTGGCTGGCTGCCTTCAGCGCCTTCTGCGACTTTTCGTCATGGGAACTGTATGCCTGATACGCTTCGTCTATAGTTTCCGGGGAAAGCTTCTTATCTTTCAGACAAATGTCAATGAAATACCGATAGTATTTGTCCAGCAATTCCTTCACGACAGGGTACGCTTTGTCCCGTTCTAAATCGCCCGCCAAAAGGGGACAGTTGTCATCATCCAAATAAGCCTTTGTTTCAGGAACAGGTCTCAGCTCAAATTTCAGAGTCTTTGATACGGGGTAACATCCTACGAAATTTTCAGAAAAAAGGGCCATGGTGCTTTCATCCTTTCAAATGAATTTTGCCTTATATCAGCTATTCCACCGTTTTCATATCTGACAAAAGTGTGCTTTTAATTAAAGCAGGAGCGCTCCTTATCCATTATACATTATACTCCGCCGGGAATTGCTCCGCAATTTTAACCGTCATATTTTGTAGCGGTGGTTCAGCGGTTTTAGAATAACCCATCCGCAATGCCAATAATCGTACTCTGTGAAATATTTTTTTGGAGAGCGCTCTACTAAAAACATCTGGTGTAATGTATTTCCGCTCTCAATCACGATTTGCCGGTATGAGATGAAATAGAGTACGGCAGATGAAAAAGCCCCCGATTTCTCGGGGGCTTTGATTTCTCTGGAGCTGATGATAGGAATCGAACCTACGACCCGCTCATTACGAATGAGCTGCTCTACCGACTGAGCTACATCAGCAATATAACAAAAGTATTATATCTACCTTGCTATTCCTTGTCAAGGAGATTATGACGGCAGAGCCGCTGGAGTCTCCGCAGGGATTTTTTCTCATTTGGGAGGTCAAAGTTCTCTCTTACAGGGGAAGTGGCCGGAGTGCGACTCCCTAAGTGAGTTAGTCAAGCCGGAGGGGTGACAGATTAGATAAATATCTTGCTTATTATGTCACCCCTCAGTCGGCTTCGCCGCCAGCTCCCCTAGAGGGGAGCCTATTAGACCGATTATAGGTTACCCCTCAGTCGCTTTCAGCGACAGCTCCCCTACAGGGGAGCCTACTAGACCGATTGTTAGCCCTTTGCCAATGCAATGATGGCCGCCTCCAGCAGCTCCGGCCCTCCCTTTCCTGTTTTCAGGCGGTAATCCGCTTCGGCCAGATCCAGGAACACCCTGCGGAGCAGGGATTCCTCCTTGTTGTTCACTGTCCGGATCAGCTGGTTGATGATATTCGGGTAAAATTTTTGCTGGCCCAGGGCCTGAGACAGTTCCCGGCCTCTCAGGCCCCGCTTCAGCAACGCCTTGGCGGTAAGATATTCCCGCACCCGGCGGACCAGCATACCGGCGATGACCGGAAGGTAAGATCCTCCTTTGAGTTCTTCAGCAAACAGCCGCAGGGCATCGGCTCCCCGTCCTTCATCAATAGCGGTCATTATGGCAAAGCCGGATATCTCCGGCAGCTTGGAGAAAGAGGCTTTTACCTGTTCTGTTGAGATGATGGTCAGTCCCCGGCCAGCCCCCGGCCGGATTCCTTGGGCCGCCAGGAACAGCTCCAGCTTGTCCAGCTCCCCGGACAAATAGCCCAGTGGCACTTCATGGAGGGCCGATAACATTCCCGTCAGGTATTCATAGGCCGCCGGCTCAAGGCGGAATCCCCGATGGCTCAGGTCAGCCGCCAGCCAATCCGCCGCCTGCCAAGGACGCAGGGGCGCCGCTTCCATGACCATTCCCGCTTTTTCCAGGACCTTGTAAACCTTTTTTCTTTTATCGGGGACTGCATTCTGCCGGAATATCACGTAATTTGTTTCCGGCATATCGGCGATGGCGGCCAGCAGGCTTTCCATCGCTTTGTCCGACCGGCTGGGTTTCTTATCCCTGCCCTCTCCCTCATCCTCCCGGCCGGGCTTCCTTTTGTCTCCAAAAATTTTTGACTGCTTTACCAGCACCACCAGCCTGTCCCCAAAGAAGGGGACGGCGCTTATTTCCTGCTCCAGCGTCTGGGGATCGTTCGCCCCCTCCAGCTGAACCAGCCCGTCAGCCCGCTCCCGGGCCGAGGGAAGCAGCCTGTCCACCAGGAGCTTCGCCGCCTTGTCGGTGAAGTAGGTTTCTTCTCCGCAGAGGAGAAAAACGTGGGGCAGGCGGCTGTCCTCCAGGTTGCCCAGCCGGGCTGCAAAATCGTTGTAATTCAAAATACTGCCTCTATGTGTCGCAAAATAAAATCCAAACCTTTGACGATTATCAGCGCTGGTCCTTAGCTACCGATTTATAATGATTTCCAAAATCAGCCAGGGCATCGATAATCGGCAGCATTTCCCTGCCCAGGTCCGTGAGGCCGTATTCCACCCTCAGGGGCAGCTCCCGGTAATCGTGGCGGTAGACCAGACCGTCCTCCATCATCTGGTGCAGGCTGTCGGTCAAAACCTTTTGGGAAATCCCTTCCAGGTCCCGGCGCAGTTCGTTGAACCGCCAGGGTCTTGTCCGCAGATTCCTCAGAACCAGCAGCTTCCATTTTCCGCCGATCAGGCCGACGGCGGCGGCTACCGGGCATACCGGCAGCTCCTCTTTTGTTTTCATCATCATCACCTCCGGTTGCCCCCGTAACGGCTAAAATGTCCCCCGCTTCAATCTGGCACAGGTTGGTTTCCGTATTAGCTGCTACGGGGAAGTTAATATCTCCATCGTCGTTGAACGCAAGCAGGAAGGAAAATGCCTGTGGCATTTCCTGAATCACGGCCTTATGATAACACATTCAATTGCAAGTGCATAGTAATAAAAAGGTGCGTACTTGTCCCGGCATACGTAATTTTCTATACTTTTCTCAGTAAATCACCGTTACAAGAGAATCGGGAGGCAGAAAAAATGGCTAATTACACAAAAACCACTATCGGAAACGAGAACCGGTACGAGCTTCATGAGGCTCTCTCCCTGACCGGCGCGGAGATCAGCCTGAACCGGCTGCCCGCCGGAGCCGGGGTGCCCTTCGTCCACGCCCACAAGAACAACGAAGAAATCTACGGCATTCTTTCCGGCCGGGGCTACGTCTTAATCGATGGTGAGTCCGTCAATATCAAGGCCGGGGACTGGCTGCGGATCGCCCCGGCGGCAAAGCGTCAGTTCTCCGCCGCCTCCGATGAAGGCATCAGCTTTGTCTGCATACAGGTAAAAGAAAATTCCCTGGGCGGTTTCACCAAAGACGACGCTATCATCTGCTGACACGGCGGGCAGAAAAAACAGGCATCAGCCACAACGGCTGGCGCCTGTTTTTTTATTTTCTATAAAGTCCGCCCGGTGAGAAGGATTTTACAAATACTCTATCAGCCTTTACACGGTATTTACGGGGTCGATGTCGATCAGCGCGTCCCTTCGCCGGTGGTAGCCCAGCCGCCGCAAAAAATGGCGGACCCTGTCCAGGTCGGCGGCTTTTATGAGGACGGCAAACCGGTAAATCCCCTTGTAGCAGGCAATAAGGGCCGGAGCCGGGCCGATTATCTGATTGGCGGGCAAGTTTTTTTGACTGCCGCCGGCGGTCACCGGTTCCTGTCCGAGGAGCTCCCGCCCGAATTCATTGCGAAACAGCCCCACGCACTCCGCCGCTTTCAGCCGGGCCTTTTCCTCCTGACTGTCCGTAAAGGTTATTTTAACGAGACGGCAGAAGGGGGGAAAGAAAAGCTCCCGCCGCAGGGCCAGCTCCTCCCGGTAGAAGCGCCCATAGTCCTGGGCGATGGCGCTCTCTACCGCGTAGTGGCGGGGATTGTAGCCCTGCACCAGCACCCTGCCCGGCCTGTCCCCCCGGCCCGCCCGGCCGGCGGCCTGGGTTATGAGCATAAAGGTCCGCTCCGCCGCCCGGAAATCAGGCAGATTCAGGGCGCTGTCGGCGCTGATGATCCCCACCGCCGTGACCAGGGGTATATCGTGTCCCTTGGCCACCATCTGGGTTCCCAGCAGGATATCGTACTCCCCCCGCCGGAAAGCGGTAAGGATTTCCTGATGGGCAAACTTTTTCCCGGTAGTGTCCCGGTCCATGCGGACGACCCTTGCCTCCGGCAGCAACGTCCGGAGCTCCTCCTCCAGCTTCTCCGTCCCCGTGCCGAAAAATCTGATATACTTCCCGCCGCACTGGGGGCAGACGGTGGGGGTATCCGCCGAGATGTCGCAATGGTGGCAGGCCAGCCGCCCGGTCCGATGATATACCATGGGCAGGCCGCAATCGGGGCAGGCCGCCACATAGCCGCAGCTGCGGCACATGACGAAGGTGGAGTATCCCCGGCGGTTCAGCATCAGCACCGTCTGCTCCTTCGCCGCCAGATTTTCCCGGAGCATTGCTTCCATGGCCCGGCTCAGGACGTGGCGGTTGCCGCTCTTAAATTCCTCCCGCATATCCACGGACTTCACTTCCGGCAGGCGGCGGCTGCCGATGCGCCTGGTGAGCTTCAGGATTGTCAATTCCCCGCGGGCGGCCCGGTAGGCCGTCTCCAGGGAGGGTGTGGCGCTGCCCAGAAGCAGCACGCTGCCGTAAAGCCGGGCGATTATCCCGGCTACCGTCCGGGCATGATAGCGGGGAGCTTCATCCTGCTTGTAGCTCATATCCTGCTCCTCATCCAAAATGATGAGCCCCGGGTCTTCTACCGGGGTAAAGAGGGCAGACCTGGCCCCGATGATTATGCCGATGCCCTTGTCCCGTACCCGCCGCACCGCATCCGACCGCTCCGCCACAGACAGACGGCTGTGGAGAACCACGATATCCCCGGCGAAAAATTCCCGGAAGCCGGCCACCAGCTGGCCGGTAAGGGCGATCTCCGGCACCAGCACGATGGCCTGCCGCCCGGCCTGACGGCATTTGGCCACCGCTTCGATGTATACTCGGGTTTTTCCGCTGCCGGTGATCCCGTACAGCAGAAAAGGATTATATTTTCTTTCCCTCAGGGGGCCAGACAGCCGCTCCATTACGGCCGCCTGTTCAGCGGTGAGAGCCGGGGCCCTGGCCAGTTTCTCCTCCGAGAGGCCGATTGTCCCCCTGCCAGCCCCTGTCTCCTCAGCTTCTCCCCGGTAGCTGTCCCGAAGGAGCCGCTCCTCCCGGACCGATACAAGCTGCCTGACCACCAGGGAGGCAATGGTGGGAGGAAGGATGCCGTATTTTTCCCTCAGCTGCCGCTGGCTGAGGGTTCCCCCGTTTTCCCGCAGGGCGGTCAGGAGCGCTTCCTGCCGGGGCCCCAGCCGCGCTTTTTCCGGCTGGCTGTCCGCCGGATTTTCCCGGAGGGTCACCAGCTTCTCAAATATGGCCTTCTCCCGCTTCTTTATCCCGTTCTTCCGGGAGATCGACACGCCGCTCTTGCCCGGCATGAACAGGCGCATTGCCTCCGCCGGGGCGCAGAGATAAAAATCGGCTATCCGGCGGGCCGCCTCCAGCATCCTTGGAGTGAACCAGGGCTGTTCATCCACCAGCCCGCTGATGGGCTTCAGCCGGTACTCCTTTCCCGTCCCGCTGTCCCTGGCCAGATATATTTTTTCCCCCGTGGCTTCCGCCAATTCCCAGCGGATACCACTGCCCGGAGTGTCCTCCGAAAAGACCCGGACAATAAAACCCTCCACTTTGCGGCCGCCAAAGGGCGCAAGCACCCGCCAGCCGGGGCCGAGCTCCGCCGGTCCCAGCTGCGGGGGGATGATGTAGGTAAAGACACCGGCGATACTCTTTACCGGAAGATTTATGTATATTTCCGCCAGCATCAAGCTGCCCTCCTGTGTTTGAAAAAGTTGTGTACCTGTCACCCCGACCGCTTGACTAACTCATCTTAAATAAGTCCGAGTGAAACGATGGACGAATTTAGTGAGTGTCATGCAGACGACCTTGGCGATTGCCGGGCGTAGCGATGGCAGAGCTTAGGGAGTCGCACTTACGTCGTCACCTCCCCTACAGGGGAGCCTATTAGACGGATTATATATTTATTTAGCAGGAATATTCTGTCCCATGTAGAATGAAGTTATTATACCGCTAATCTTCAGGAAAATTCCACAGGCATTTTTTCACAAAAAGAAATCACATAAAAACCTCACAGAAAGGAAGTAACAAAATGGCAGAAAACGAAGCAGTCCTCTATGAAAAGAAAGGCCATGTGGCCCTCATCACCATGAACCGGCCCAAGAGCCTCAACTCCATGAGTCTCGATTTGGTAGAGGGCCTCGTGGACTATTTGAACGCCGCGGAGGCAGACGATGAAGTCCGGGTCATCGTCCTTACCGGCGCCGGCCGGGCCTTCTCCGCCGGCGGGGACCTGGCCTCCCTGGACAATCTTCACACCACGGAGGAACGCCGCCGTTTCATCGTGAAGGTCGGCGCCGTAGTCCAGCGGATCCACGACATTGCCAAACCGGTCATCGCCCTCGTAAACGGCGTAGCCGCCGGGGCCGGCTTCAACCTGGCCATCAGCTGCGACCTGGTCTACGCCGAAAGCTCCGTCAAATTCATCCAGAGCTTTGTGAAGGTGGGACTGCCCCCTGATTGCGGCGGCTTCTATTATCTGGCCAAGACCGTTGGCCAGGCAAAAGCCAAGGAGCTGATGTTTACGGCCCGCCCGGTGGCCGCTGAGGAGGCAAAAGCCCTCGGTCTTGTAAACGAGGTTTACCCTGCGGAAGAGCTGGCCGAAAAGGTTATGGCCATCGCCGAATCAATCGCCGCCACCGCCCCCCTGGCCGTTCAGGCCGCCAAAAAGGCTCTCAATATGCCGGAGGCCACCCTGGCGGAAACCCTCACCTATGAATCCCTTGCCTCCTCCTCCCTGTTGGGCAGCCAGGACTTCAAGGAGGGAGTAACGGCCTTCGCGGAAAAACGAGCCCCCAAATTCCAGGGGAAATAACCGGTCTCCCTTCCCCTTTGATTCCATAAATATCGTTTGACAGTTACCCCCTTTTTTAGTATCATTTAGCCAGAATCTGTGCAAAAACAGATAGAAAACAACAAAGTTTTTCACTTACTTTATTAGGAGGGAATTTCAATATGGCAGTAAAAGTTGCAATTAACGGTTTCGGGCGCATCGGCCGTCTGGCCTTCCGCCGGATGTTCGAGGCCGAGGGCTTCGAGGTAGTGGCGATCAACGACCCCGGCGACATCAAGAGCCTGGCTCATCTTCTCGTCTACGATTCCACTCAGGGCAGGTACAACCGTCAGGTAGCCGTTGCCGACGGCGGCATTACCGTTGACGGAAAGTTCGTTGCCGTGTACGGCGAGCGGGACGCCGCCCAGATTCCCTGGGGCAAGCACGGGGTAGACTGCGTTTTGGAATGCACCGGCATGTACACCTCCAGGGAAAAGGCCCAGAAGCATCTTCAGGCCGGCGCCAAGAAGGTCGTCATCAGCGCCCCCGCCGGCAAGGATCTTCCCACTATCGTCTACAATGTAAACCATAAGACCTTGAAGGCCAGCGACACTATCATCAGCGCCGCCAGCT
The DNA here is from genome assembly GCA_910579115.1 of uncultured Selenomonadaceae bacterium. GTDB lineage: Bacteria > Bacillota > Negativicutes > Selenomonadales > Selenomonadaceae > RGIG250. The sequence goes on along the minus strand of CAJTSO010000005.1, from coordinate 11,669 downwards.
GCACCACCAACTGCCTGGCTCCCATGGCCGCCGCCCTCAACAAGCTGGCCCCCATCGAAAGCGGTATCATGTGTACCGTCCACGCTTACACCGGCGACCAGAACACCCTGGATGCCGCCCACCGCAAGGGCGATCTCCGCCGGGCCCGGGCTGCCGCCATCAACGTAGTCCCCGCCAGCTCCGGCGCCGCCAAGGCCATTGGCCTCGTCATCCCCGAACTGGACGGCAAGCTCATCGGCGCCGCCCAGCGCATCCCCACCCCCACCGGCTCCTCCACCCTGCTCTTTGCCGTTGTCGACGGCAAGGTGACCGTGGATGAAATCAACGCCACCATGAAAGCCGCCGCCAATGAATCCTTCGGCTACAACGATGTCGAGATCGTTTCCAGCGACATCATCGGCATGACCGAAGGTTCCCTCTTTGACGCAACCCAGACCATGGTAGTTCCCCTGGGCGACGACAAGACCCAGGTTCAGGTGGTCAGCTGGTATGACAACGAAGCAGGCTACACCAACCAGATGTGCCGCACCATCAAATATTTCGCTACCCTCAAGTAATTTTCGCCTGATTGGGGGCCCGGCCGCTGGGCCGGGCCTCTTTTGGTTTACAGTTCATTTTCGGAAAAGGAGAAAGCCATGAGCAAGAAATCAATCGAGGATATTCAGGTAAAGGGCAAAAAAGTCTTCGTCCGGGCCGACTTCAATGTCCCCTTGAGTGATAAACAGGAAATCACCAACGACAAGCGCATCCGCGCCACCCTCCCCACGATAAATTACCTGCTTGATCAGGGCGCCGCCCTCATCCTCTCCAGCCATCTGGGCCGTCCAAAGGGAAAAGTTGTTCCCGAAATGTCGCTGGCTCCCGTAGCCAAACGCCTTTCGGAGCTTCTGGGTAAAGAAGTCGCTTTTGCCTCTGACTGCGTGGGCCAGGCGGCGGAGGAAGCCGCCGCGGCCTTAAAGCCCGGGGAAGTCCTCCTGCTGGAAAATCTCCGCTTCCACCCCGAGGAAGAGAAAAACGACCCCGTCTTCGCCCAGCAGCTGGCAAAGCTGGCGGACCTTGCCGTAGACGACGCCTTCGGCTGCGCCCACCGGGGTCATGCCTCCAACGAAGGGATCACCAAATTCCTGCCCACGGTAGCCGGTTACCTCATTGAAAAGGAAATCAAATTCATCGGCGATACTCTCGAGACCCCCCAGCGCCCCTTCGTGGCCATCCTGGGCGGAGCCAAGGTCTCTGACAAAATCAACGTGATCGACAACATGATCGACAAGGTCGACACAATTATCATCGGCGGCGGCATGGCCCACACCTTCGACGCCGCCAAGGGCCTTTCCGTCGGCGCCTCCCTCTGTGAAACCGACAAAATTGACCTGGCAAAAGCCCTGCTGGCCAAGGCGGAGAAAAAAGGCATCAAGGTCGTTCTACCGGTAGATTTGGTGGTGGCCGACAAATTCGCCGCCGACGCCAACTTCAAGACCGTGCCCGTGGACAAAGTGGAGGAAGGCTGGATGGGCCTGGACAGCGGCCCGGAAACCAGCAAGCTCTATGTGAAGGCCCTGGCTGACGCCAAGACCATCATCTGGAACGGCCCCATGGGCGTATTTGAATTTGACGCCTTCGCCAAAGGTACCCTTGACGTGGCCCGGGCTGTAGCGGAAGCCACCGACCGGGGAGCCGTCAGCATCGTCGGCGGCGGCGACTCCATCGCCGCCCTGAAAAAGACCGGCCTTTCCGACCGCATCAGCCATATTTCCACCGGCGGCGGCGCTACGCTGGAAATGCTGGAAGGCAAAATCCTCCCGGGGATTGCCGCCATCGCCGAAAAGTAAGGAGGCTCCCATGGCTAAAAATAAAGTCCCTGAAACCCGCCGGCCCCTCATCGCCGGCAACTGGAAAATGAACAACACCATCTCCGAATCGATGCGTCTGGTGAACAACCTTACCGGCAAGGTAAAGGCCGCCAGAGACCGGGACATCGTCGTCTGCATTCCGGCCACCGCCTTGGCGGTGGTCACCACCGCCCTGAAGGGCAAAAATATCCAGGTCGGAGCCCAGAACATCCACTGGGAAAAATCCGGCGCTTTTACCGGCGAAATCAGCGCCCCCATGCTTACGGAGCTGGGCGTGAAATACGCCATCGTCGGCCACAGCGAACGCCGCCAGTACTTCGGTGAAACCTGCGCCACCGTCAACGCCCGGGCGAAAGCTGCCCTCTTTGCCGGGATCACACCCATCATCTGCGTAGGCGAATCCCTGGAAAAGCGGGAAAAGGGCAGCTACAAGCTGGTGATCACCGGACAGGTAAAGCGGGCCATGGCCGATATCACAAAAACCGATGCCTCGAAATGCGTCATTGCCTATGAACCGGTCTGGGCCATCGGCACCGGCAAAACCGCCACCTTTGAACAGGCGGAGGAGGTCTGCGCCCACATCCGCGGCGTCCTCACCCGCCTTTACGATGCCGGAACAGCCAACGCGATCCGCATCCTGTACGGCGGCAGCGTCAAGCCCGACACCATCGACGGACTCATGGTAAAACCAAATGTGGACGGAGCTTTGGTGGGCGGCGCTTCCCTGAAATCCGAGGAATTTTCCCGCATCGTAAACTTCACCGCCCCCGCAGAGTAAAATCGAGCTTTTGTCAAACAGCAACTTCGATGAGACTCCCTGCTATATGATAAACAAAGACTGCTGTACGACAATTATCTCATTGCTGTACGGCAGTCTCTTTTTTAAGGAGAAAACAATGGCAACTTTACAAAACGCCCCTCTCTGCCTCATCATCATGGACGGCTGGGGCATAGGCGACCGCAGCCAATACGATGCCGTGGCTCAAGCCAAAACCCCAAACCTTGACCGGCTTGCCGCCGCCTGCGCCGCCACCTCCCTCGCCGCCTCCGGGGAAGCCGTGGGCCTGCCGGAGGGACAGATGGGCAACAGCGAGGTGGGCCACACCAACATCGGGGCCGGACGGATCATCTATCAGGAGCTTACCCGCATCACCCTGGCCATCAAGGACGGCAGCTTCTACCAAAACACCGTCCTAAACGACGTCATCGACAAAGCGATAGCCAGGGGCGGCGCCCTCCACCTCTTCGGCCTTCTCTCCCCCGGCGGCGTCCACAGCCACAGCAACCACCTCTACGCCCTGCTGAAGCTGGCCGCCGCCAAAAGGCTCCCCTCTGACCGGGTGCTCATCCACTGCTTCCTGGACGGCCGGGATGTTCCCCCCAAGAGCGCCGGGGAATACCTGACTGCCCTGGAAGAAAAGTGCGCCGAAGCCGGCGGCAAAATCGCCACCGTCAGCGGCCGTTACTACGCTATGGACAGGGATAACCGCTGGGACCGGGTGGCAAAAGCCTACGAAGCCATTGCCCGGGCCAAAGGGGAAAAGGCCCCTACCGCCGCCCAATGCCTTGCTCAAAGCTACGAAAAAGACGTAACGGATGAATTTGTCCTCCCCACCGTCATCGGGGACTACAGCGGAATGGACCCGAAGGACTCCGTTATCTTCTACAACTTCCGGCCTGACCGGGCCAGGGAACTGACCCACGCCTTCACCGACGACCGCTTCGAGGGCTTCCCCCGGGACGAGCGCCTCCGTCCCGCCTTTGCCACCATGACCCGCTATGAGGAGGGCCTGAACGTTCAGGTGGCCTATCCCCCCCAGAGCATTGCCAACAACCTGGGAGAATACGTAATGAAGCAAGGGCTTACCCAGCTCCGGATTGCCGAGACGGAAAAATACGCCCACGTCACCTTCTTCTTCAACGGCGGCGTGGAGGAACCCTATCCGGGAGAGGACAGAATCCTGGTTCCCAGCCCCGCCGTCCCCACCTACGACCAGCAGCCGGAAATGAGCGCCATCGAAGTCACGGACAAGGTTATTGAAGCCATCCGCTCGAGGAAATACGACTTCATCATCCTGAACTACGCCAACGGCGACATGGTGGGCCACACCGGCGTCATGGCCGCCGCCGTAAAAGCCTGCGAAACCGTTGACGCCTGCATAGGACGCCTTATGGAAGCCCTACAGGAAGCAGGGGGCGCGGCCCTCATCACCGCCGACCACGGCAACGCGGAAAAAATGCGGGACGACAAAACCGGCGAACCCCACACCGCCCACACCACCAACCTGGTTCCCCTCATCTGCACCGACAGCCGGATAAAGGAGCTGAAGCCGGGCCGCCTCTGCGACCTGGCCCCCACCCTGCTGAAGCTGGCCGGCCTTCCCCAGCCGGAAGAAATGACCGGCACACCACTATTCTAATCCGTTTAACCGCCTCCCCTCCAGGGGAGGCGGCCGGAGTGCAACTCCCTAAGCTCTGCCAGCGCTACGCTCGTCAATCGCTAAGGTCGTCTGCATGACACTCACTAAATTCGTCCGTCGTTTCACTCGGACTTATTAAGTGAGTTAGTCAAGCCGGAGGGGTGATAAATCAGTCGAGAGATTTATCACTTCACCCTACCGGCGGCTTATTCCTCCGGTAGACAGAACTATACTAAATATAGTATAATCAAACAACGCATACAGGTAGCTATCCAAAGCAGGCGGAAAGAGGCGGAACATGATGGCTAACAACGAAGACGAGCAAAATCGTCAACCCGGCGGCCCCCAGGTCGATTCAAATCCCAAATCCCCGGAGATCAAAGGCTTCAAAATAAAAAATATCTGCATTGTAATGCTTATACCGTCGGTACTGGTATATCTTCTGATGATCATGAACTCCATCCAGTTACAGAAAAATTATGCCCGTCTCGGCTCCTCCACAGCGGACTATTTTGCCGCCAGCGGCGACGCCCGCAAGGTTTACGAAGCCTCCGACTACCTGACGGACCAGGTGCGGCTCTTCTCCATCGAATTGGACCGGACCTATGTGGACAACTATTTCCGGGAAACAAAGCTGGCCCTCAACCGGGAAAAATCCCTGGAGAATCTCAAAGGGCTTGCTGTGGAAGCGGATACCTTCGACTATGTAAACAAGGCGATCCGCTACTCAAATGAGCTGATGGATACGGAATACTACGCCATGCGCCTCATCATCGAAGCAGTGGGTTACGATATTGGCAGCTTCCCCCCTGAGCTTAGGGCTCATCCCCTCACCGTGGCTGATAACGGCCTGTCGGCCAATGAAAAAATCTGGAAAGCCCGGATCATGCTTTTTGACTCCGGCTATCAGCGGAAAAAGGATCTGATCCGCCGCAATCTATCCCTTGCCTATGTCGCCATGATAGAATCACTGCGTGACACCCAGCGCCGCAACGACGAGCGGGTCAACAAAGGATTTTTCCAACAGAACATTTACGTGACTGCTCTCTTTGGCCTCAATCTTATCATCTTCGCCGCCATCATCGTCCTGATTGCGAACCCCCTCCGCCGCTACCTGGAACAAATAAGAGCCGGACGGCGGCTCGACCTGAGCGGCGCCTATGAATTGCGTTACCTGGCCGGCATCTACAACCGTATTTTTGAGCGGAATATACACGACAAATATCCCCCGGCATAACCGGGGGTATTTTATTCCCCGGTAACTTTTCCCCGTAGGAACTTTCTCCCAAAAATCTTAATAACATTTTACGAACAGCATAAGTTAATGCTATAATCATGAGCAGCAACTACCGACATACTTATTAAGGGAGGCAGACAAATGAGAAAAGAACATGATTTCTTAGGCGAAATGGAAATCCCCGATGATGTGTATTACGGTGTCCAGACGATGCGGGCCATGGAGAACTTCCGCATTACCGGCTATACGGCAGACCCCCTTTTCATCAAGGCCCTGGGCCTTGTGAAGAAAGCTGCCGCCCTTGCCAATATGCGCTGCGGCAACCTGAGCAAGACAAAGGGCATCGCTCTCGTCACCGCCTGCGATGAAGTCATCTCTGGCAAGCTCAATGACCAATTCCCCACCGACCCCATTCAGGGCGGCGCCGGTACCTCATTCAACATGAACGTGAACGAGGTTATCTGCAACCGGGCCCTCGAGATTCTCGGCCGCCCGCGGGGGGACTACGAATACATCAGCCCCAATAACCACGCCAACATGAGCCAGTCCACCAACGACGTCATTCCTACCGCCATCCGGGTAGGGGCCCTCATGCGGGCGGAGGAGCTTACCCTTTCCCTTTCAAAACTGGCCAGCTCCTTTGACCGCAAGGGAACAGAATTTGCCGAGGTGCTGAAAATGGGCCGCACCCACCTTCAGGATGCTGTCCCCATTACCCTGGGCCAGGAATTCAACTCCTTTGCCTCCGCCATCCGCCGCCGGGTGAAGCGGATCCGCCGCAGCTGTGAGCTGCTGCACACCATCAACATGGGCGCCACCGCCGTTGGCACCGGTCTCAATGCCAGCCCCGAATATATCCGCGAGGTAGCCGAGCAGCTGTCCATGGTCACCGGCGAAAGCTTTACCACCGCCGAAAATCTGGTGGACGCCACCAGCAACACGGATATTTTCACCGACCTGTCCGCCAACCTGAGGGTCACCGCCCTGTCCCTCATCAAAATTTGTAACGACCTGCGGCTCATGGCCTCCGGCCCCCGGGCGGGCTTTGCCGAAATCATCCTGCCGCCCCGTCAGCCCGGCTCCTCCATCATGCCCGGCAAAGTGAACCCCGTCATTCCGGAAGTGGTGGATCAGACCTGCTATCAGGTCATCGGCAACGACCTGGCTGTTACCCTGGGTGTGGAAAACGGCCAGTTCCAGCTCAACGTAATGGAACCGGTCATGGCCTATAACATCTTCAACTCCTTCCGCTTCCTCACCAACGCCGTCAACACCCTCCGCACCCACTGCATCGACGGGATCAAGGCCAACGAGGAGCAATGCCGCATATGGCTGGACAGAAGCGTCGGCATCGTCACCGCCCTGCTGCCCCATATCGGCTACGAAACCTGCTGCACCATGGCTAAGGAAGCCCTGGCCACCAACCGGGGCATCAAGGAACTGCTGATTGAACGGAAGGTCCTCAGCGAAGAAGCCCTGAACATCATCCTCTCCCCCAAGGAAATGACAAAGCCCGGCGTGGCCGGAATGGAACTCCTGAACAGGGAACACGAGGCTGACCGTAAGATAAACAATGAAAATAATGAAAATAATGCAGAAAAGTAAAAACAGAAAAAATAACTCTGACGGTAATCTAATCTCTTTCCAACAGTAAAGGGAGATAAAGGGAAAAAGAAAGAGCCGGCTGGCGTGACCAGCCGGCTCTTTCTTTTTCCCTTCTGATAGGATCTGATGGGCTCCTCTGTAGGAAAGCAAGCACCCTCTCCGTCATGTCTGACGACATGCCACCTCTTACAAACTACCAAGTTCAGCTTTCACTGCGTTCAGCTTCTCTAAGCAGTTTTTAGTGCTCATGCCAACCAAGAGGAAGAGGCAAGAACGCCTTCCTTGGCTCTCCCTGTAGAGGAGCTGTCAGCGAAGTTGACTGAGGGGTAACTACTAATCGATCTCACCAGCTCCCCTCTAGGGGAGCTGGCGCTGAAAGCGCCTGAGGGGTGACATGATGAGCCTCTCTGTCAATCTGTCACCCCTCCGCCCTTCGGGCACCTCCCCTACAGGGGAGGCTTTAGGTTGCGTCCCAAATTTTACACCCGTTATCAGGAATAATTGTACACGTCCCAATTTTTCAGCTTGGACAGCTCCCTGACAGCTAAATCGATATCCGCCAGCAGCTTGTCCTTATCAGCGGGCAAAGTAGCTTTCAGGGGAACATAATTTGATATGTGGTTGCTGCGGAAGATACACTGGCTGTCCGCCGGGAGGTCGAGGCGGCTGATGATTTCCCCCAGCTCCCGCATGAGACCAGCCGGGGACATGGGGGTGAACTCACCCCGCTCAAATTCTTCCTTCAGCTCGCTTCCCCGGTAGAGCATGAGGCAGATAGCTCCCAGCATAGTAGGCTTGATAGCGTTGATGGCCTTCGCCGTCTCAATGGCGTGCCGCTCCGTACCCTCGGCTCCGGCCAGACCCAGGATGATCATCATGGAAAGCTGCATCCCGGCAGCCCTGACCCGCTGGCCGGCCTCGATGGACTGAGGACCGTCCACCCCCTTGTTCACATGGGCAAGGGTAACGCTGTCGCCGGACTCCATCCCGTAGTAGAGGAGCTTCAGCCCGGCTTCCTTTAGCTGCTTCAGCTCCTCCACCGACTTTCGCAGGATGTCCTTGGGAGCGGCATAGCTGGCCACCCGTTCCAGATTCGGGAAGGCGGCCCTCAGCTTGTGGAGAATTTTCAGGAGCTTTTCCGTAGAGAGGACCAGGGCATCCCCGTCGGCCAGAAACACCCGGCGGACATGAGGGCCGCCGTATTGCCTGGCCAGGGCGATCTGCCGGTCGATCTCCTCATCGGTAACCAGCTGGAAGGGAACCCCCCGATACATATTGCAATAAGTACACTTATTGTGGGCGCAGCCTCTGGTCACCCGCAGGAGGAAGCTGGAAGCTTCGGAAGGCGGCCGGAACAGGGGAGTATCTGATTCATCAAAAAATAACGAAAACATCACTTAATCAATCCTTTCTCACATTCTGTCTGAAACTATTCTTAGTATAAATAAAATATATTTATAACAAACATCGGTAACTATACGAAATATATATCACAGAAAATTTCATCTGTCAATAGCTGCCAAACAGAAAAAGGCCGTTGCAGGTGCAACAGCCCTTTGAGGATGAAATGAACTATCTTGTTAAGCGGCGGCGCTGGGGGACGGATCCGCCTGCGTCTCAAGGATCGGATTCGCCTGGGTTTTAAGAGCGGCCTTTTCAGCTCGTTCCTGCTCCCGGCGAGCAGCCTGTTCCGCCCGCTCCTGATCCTTCAGGGCAGCGGCCTGGGCCCGCTCCTCAGCCTTGCGGCGCTTCTTTTCCGCCCTTGCCTGAGCCCGTTTCTGCTCCTGGCGGGCGGCAGCTTCCTGCTCCGCCTTTTCCTTAGCTTCCCGGGCCTGGCGCTTCTCTTCTTTGTCCAAGGCCTTCTGCTTTTCCTCCTCGCTCTTTTTCTCGTATTCAGCCCGCTTTTCCGGGTCGGCCAGGAGGAGGTCCAGCTTGGCCTGCTTCTCGGCCTCGATAGCCTTGCGGCGCTTCTGGTTTTCAATGGCCCGGTCAAACCGCTTGAAGAACTGCTCGGAGAGGGCCTTGTAAGTCATGTAGCTGTCCTCCGCGTGCTTGTCAGCGGTGAGCTGGTAGCGGTAGAGGAGAGCGTCGGTTTTGATCTGATACACGTCGAAGAATACGGTCTTGCGGTTATTATTGGCAATGGTGGGAACCACATAGGCGTCCACGTACTTGGGGACGCAGAGGCGGAATACCTTCATGGCCTGACGGTGATTAAGGGGGCGGATATCCACATCGGTATCCCGCTTTATGTTGGCGGCAATGTCCCCGTAACTGATTACATAAACCTTGGTGAGGGCGGCGGCGTCGTAAACGGCCTGGCTGACGTCCGCCAGGGAGGGGCCGTCCTTCATGGGATTGTAAAGGGGCTCCGCCAGAGCCATCCGGCGGATCACGGTAATATCGGCGCCGTCAGTCAGAGCTTCCTGCTCGTTAGCGGCAAATGCAGTGGCAGAAAGCATAATGACTGTCAATGCGGTGAACAGCATAAATAATTTCTTCATAGGAAGATCTCCTTACTTAATGAGTCCGTGGTTTCTGAGAGCCTTCTCGATCTGTTTTTTGTGAGCTTCGTCAGGCTCGGTGAGGGGCAGGCGGAGAGGCCCGGCATTGTAGCCCAGCATTCGCATGGCCGCCTTGACGGGGATCGGATTGACCTCGCAGAAAAGAGCATCAATCAGGTCGATCAGGTCCACCTGAAGCTCCCCGGCTTCCTTTGCCTTGCCGTCAAAGTAAAGCTGGCAGATATCGTGGGTCATCTTTGGGGCAACATTGCTCAGAACAGAGATGACACCCTGACCGCCCAGGGAGAGGATGGGGACGATCTGGTCGTCATTGCCGGAGTAGATGGCCAGCTTGTCGCCTACGGCCTTTTTCAGCCGGGCGATGAAGGACAGATCGCCGTTGGCTTCCTTGACGGCAACGATATTTTTATGCTCCGCCAGTTTGGCATAGGTGGGAACCTGAATAGCGCAGCCGGTGCGGCTGGGAACATCGTAGAGGACTATGGGGATATTCACTGCATCGGCAATGGCGGTGTAGTGAGCGATGAGACCAGCCTGTGTACACTTATTGTAGTAGGGGGTCACCAGCAGCAGGCCATCGGCGCCTGCGGACTCGGCGTATTTGGACAGCTCAATGGCATAGGACGTTTCGTTGGAGCCGGTGCCGGCAATGACCGGTACCCGTTTGGCCACTTTATCCACAGCGTATTTTATGGCAGCCCGATGCTCCTCGTCGGTCATGGTGGATGATTCGCCGGTGGTGCCGGTGATGACGATTGCATCCGTGGAATTGGCGATCTGGTCGTCGATGATGCGGCCTAGCTCGTCAAAGTTTACGCCGTCCTCTGTGAACGGGGTAATGACGGCTACGGCAGCTCCGCGGAAAATGAGATTATTCACACGAAAGCCTCCTTTAATATTCGGGGAGTTCTCTAAAAATGAACACACTATCCCCATCATTGTAATTCTATAGAAATACGCCTCTGATGTCAATAAAAATACATAATTTCCGCGGCCTGTGATCCGTCTGGCAGGCTTCCTGCGGGGAGTCCCTGAGCACGTCACCAAGAAAGGCGCCTGCTTTTTGCAGGCACCTTTCTTGTATGCCGGTTATTCAGCCAGCTTTTTGATTGTTTCCACCAGGCAGGGAATCGTGTATTTCTCGGCCATGGCGGTAATTTTGATGCCGTTTCTGGCGCAGGCTTCCCCAGTGACGGGGCCGATAACCGCCACCTTGGCAGTGGCCAGCAGCTTTGCGTCTCCCAGAATATTTACCAGGTTGTCAACGGTGCTGGTGCTGGTGAAGGTAACGATATCAATTTTTCCTTCTTTAAGCGCGGCGATTACCGGCTGGGGGTCACCGGCCGCCGCAACCGTCTTGTAGGCCGGGGCCACGGTTATCTGACAGCCCATTTCCCGGAGCTTCTCCGGCAGGATTTCCCGGGCGACCTGAGCCCGGGGAATGAGAATTTTGCTACCCGGCTTCAAATCCCTGAGAGACTCGATAATTCCTTCGGCCCGGTATTCCTTCGGCACAGTATCCGCCAGGAGGCCGTATTCCGCCAGCCGGTCAGCGGTGGCACTGCCGATGGCGCAGAGCTTCGCCTTGGCCAGCTTGCGGGAATCCTTCCCGCAGACCTTCAGCCGGCGGAAGAAGCGGTCAACCCCGTTGGCGCTGGTAAAGATGAGCCAGTCGTAGGTCTCCAGCTCACCGATGGCTTCGTCAAGAGCGGCGTATTTATCATCAGGCTCCACCAGCTCAATGGCCGGCATTTCCACCACATCGGCCCCCAGCTCTTCCAGGCGGGCGGTGAGAGCGGAGGCCTGGGCCCTGGCTCTGGTGACGAGGACGGTCTTGCCGAAAAGGGGGCGATAGAGAGGATTGTCAAACCAGGCAATTTCCTTGCGGAGATTTACTACCTCCCCCACGATGAAAATGGCCGGAGGCTTCAGTCCGGCGGCTTTCACGTCGGCAGCGGCGGCGGCCACGGTGGTGATGAGGGTTTCCTGACAGGCTTTTGTCCCCCAGCGGATAACGGCGGCGGGAGTATCG
>CAJTSO010000004.1:8470-64176 GCA_910579115.1 uncultured Selenomonadaceae bacterium | reverse complement strand
GGGCGTCCCCCTTGCTGTCAAACTCCTCCAGGTAGGCGATGGCGGCGGGGCGGCGGCGTTGGGGGGCGGTGTATTTCGCGCCGCCCCCGGCCGTTCCGGCGTTGTGGGCTTTCAGCCGCTTGGCGGGATCGGTAGTCCAGCCTGTGTAGTAGGTGCCGTCGGCGCAGCGGAGGATGTAGACGAAGTGGCGTTCTTTCATCATTCAGACGGGGTGGCGATGGTTACTTTTTTCATGACTACCGGCTCCAGGGGGCGGTCCCGGTGATCGGTGGGGGTGCTGCCGATTTTCTTTACGATGTCCATGCCCCTGACCACATGGCCGAATACGGCGTGATGGCCGTCCAGCCAGGGGGTCTTGTCCAGGGTGATGAAGAACTGGCTGCCGCCGGTGTTGGGGCCGGCGTTGGCCATGGAGAGGATGCCGGGGCCGCTGTGGCGGAGGTCAGGATGGAATTCATCGTCGATGTGGTAGCCGGGGCCGCCGGTGCCGGTGCCGGTGGGACAGCCCCCCTGGATCATGAAGCCGTCGATGACCCGGTGGAAGATGAGGCCGTCGTAAAAGCCTTTTTCCGCCAGGCCGACGAAGTTTTTGACGGTTTTCGGGGCTTTGTCCGCCGCCAGTTCAATTTCAAAGTCTCCCAGGGTGGTTTCAAATTTTGCAATGGGGTTCATTTTCTTTTCTCCTTTTTGACCGGCCTGCACTACCGCTGGCTGGCCGTCGTTCAGGCGGGCGATGATAAGGTTCGTCCCGAAGAAGCCCGCCAGCACGAGAGCAATACAGGCAAGTACCGTCAGTATTTTTTTATTCATTCCTTATTATTATTCTCCCTTCCGGGGAAAAATCCTCTTTAAGTTTCTGGGGAGTGGCATTGAAAGCCCTCCCTACAGGGGAGCCAACCAGACCGATTAACGGTTACCTCAGTCGATAGCGATATTTATCTGGGGCGGGCCGCCGGAGATATTTATCTCTGAGGTGTCGATGGTCTTCTGCCGGATCATCAGGGCGCCGATGTCAGCGGCCACGGCGGCGGGCGCGTATTCATCGTAGCGGCGTTCCGCTTCCGCCTCGGAGAGGGGCAGGCTGGTTATCCGCCAGGCCACTACGATGTTCTCCGGGGGCTGATATTCCAGCAGGAGGCGCTTGTGGCCGGGGCCCGCCGCCTCAAAGACGTGGTAGAGCTTGCCGTCGACAGGCTGGCGCAGGGAGCGGCCGAAGGTTTCAAAGACGTGGTAGAAGGTGGAGCCGTAGCGGACGTTATTCCGCCCCTTGTAGCCTTCGTCCCGGATGACGATGTCCACTACCCGGGGCGGGGCTCCCTCCGGTTCAAAGACCCCCACTTGCAGTTTTCTTCCATATACGTGGTAGCGGACGGTTATGCCGTGAACGCTGCTTTGCCGGTCAAAGTCAGGCTCCCCCAGCTGCTTGCGCATACGGTCAACGCCGTCCCCCAAGGTCACGCCCCTGTACACGAGGTCGGCGGGTTCCAGCTGACCGGGCTCGCCCTTTGAGCGTTTATTTTTCCCGGAGTCAGCTTCCCGTTTTGAGCCGGCCCTGGAGTCCTGGCTTTGGGCCTTGGCCGCCCGGCGGGCGTCCTTGGCTTCGTTCTTTTTCCGGCGCTCCTCCGCCTTTTCGTCCCGGCGGGCAGCGTCCCTGATATCCGATTCCCGTTGCTTTTTGGCCTTTTCGGCGTTCTTTTTGGCTCTTTCTTCGGCCATTGCCTGCTCCTTCTCATTGCGCTCAACGGCCTCCGGGGTGAAATCCTCGTAGAAGGCGTCGGCGCCACCGAACCAGACGCCATCGTCGGAAGGGGCGGTTTCTCCGGAGAAAGCCGGGGCTGGGGTTCCGGCCAGGGCGGCGGCCAAGGCGATGGAGGTCAGGGCTTTTCTGTGCAAAATTGTCATTTTCATAGCGGTTTCAGTATAGCACAAAGGGTTTTACAGTGACAATGGAAGCTTTCTGAAAGAGGGAGACAAGGAAGGAATTCTTGATATAGGCAGGCGGTTATGCTAAAATTTTGCCTGATTAAAATCTTTTGCAGGAAAGAGGAAATGCAATGGCAACTCAGCTGGAAATGGCCCGGGAAGGAAAAATCACCGACGAGATGAAGCTCGTGGCCCAAGAGGAGAAGATAGAGGCGGAAGCAGTCCGCCAGCGGGTGGCCGCCGGCACGGTGGTCATCTGCGCCAATGTGAATCACCGGCACCTCCGCCCCCGGGGCGTGGGGGAAGGGCTGTCCGTAAAGGTAAACGCCAATATCGGCACCAGCGACAGCTATCCGGATATTGACCCGGAGCTGAAAAAGCTGAAGGTGGCATTGGCGGCGGGGGCTGACGCGGTGATGGATCTTTCCACCGGCTCCCGGCTGGATGAGTCCCGCCGGGCGATCATCGGCCACTCCTCCGTCATGGTAGGGACTGTTCCCATGTACGAGGCCACGGTCCTGGCTCAGCGGGAGCATGGGGCGGTGGTAAATATGACCGCCGGAGATATCCTGGCTACGGTGGAGAAGCAGGCGAAGGATGGAGCCGATTTCATGACCATCCACTGCGGCGTCACCAGAGAAGCCCTGAACCGGCTGATCAGGGAGGGACGCCGGATGGATATCGTCAGCCGGGGCGGTTCCTTTGTCACCGGCTGGATGCTTTACAATGAGCAGGAGAATCCCTTCTATCAGCACTACGATGAGATTCTGGACATCTGCCGGAAATATGACGTGACCATGAGCCTGGGGGACAGCCTCCGGCCCGGCTGTATCGACGATGCCTCCGACAGCGCCCAGCTGACGGAGCTTATCACCCTGGGAGAGCTGACCATGCGGGCCCGACGGGCCGGGGTCCAGGTAATGGTGGAGGGGCCGGGCCACATGCCCTTTGATCAGATCGCCGCCAATATGAAGCTCCAGAAGCGGCTCTGCCATAACGCGCCTTTCTATGTGCTGGGGCCTCTTGTCACCGATGTGGCTCCCGGCTACGACCACATTACCGCGGCCATCGGGGGGACCATGGCCGCGGTGGCCGGGGCTGACTTCCTCTGCTATGTCACCCCGGCGGAGCATTTGTCCCTGCCTACGGAGGAGGACGTTCACACGGGGGTCATCACGGCCCGCATTGCGGCCCATGCCGCCGATGTGGCCAGAGGGCTTCCCTCTGCCATCGCCTGGGACAACCGGATGGCTGATGCCCGCCGCCGCCTTGACTGGGAGGGACAGTTCGCCGAGGCTATAGACCCGGCCAGGGCCCGTAAGGTGCGGGCCCTCCGGAACAAGGGAGATGAGGAGGGCTGCTCCATGTGCGGCAGCCTTTGCGCCGTGAAGATAGTGGATGAGTATTTCCGCCGGTCGGCGGGGAAATGCCCCTTTGACGATTGAATTACAAAGCAGATTGAAGAAAATTCTTCCAGTGCTGTTTGTGATGGGTAGGAAAAATAAATGCTTGAAATAGATATTAGCAGGAACGTCCGCCGTTTCGCCCGGAGATTTGCGGCTGGATTTGGTCTTTTGTTCGTTGGAGTGGCCGGGACAGCCTGGTACCTGGCGATGGAGTCACGGACCACCGAGCTCTATGACGCCAGAGTCACCGGCAGCTATCTGTCGGTGAAATCCTGGACAGCCGGGACGGTGGAAAAGCTGCTGGTTTCCGACGGCCAGCCGCTGAAGGCCGGAGACAAGGTGGCGGAGATAAGGGTTCGGGTTACCGAGGAAGAAATCGCCGAGCTGGAAAAAAATGTAACGGTGATGGAGCAGAATCTCCGGACCTTGGAGCAGGGGGTGCCGGTGCAAAAGCCGGTGTATGCGGACGGCGCCGGGGATAGCGAAAAAATGGCCCAGATGCAGCACCTCTACGAGGTGGGAGCCATTTCCGCCGCCGAGCTGGGCCAGGCCCGGACTGTCTATGGCGGCGGCCGGGGGCAGGTGGTCATGGAGACTACCTACGAACCGGCGGACGAAAATACCCTGAAGCAGGCAAGGCGGCGGCTGGAGCAGGCCCGGTCCGCGCTGGTCCAGGCCAGGGGCCAGCGGGGGGCTACCACCGTCACCACTCCCGTAGGGGGGACGGCCCTGCTGCTGGAGGTGGGGGCAGGCAGCGAGGTGCTTCCCGGCCAGCCGATCATCGCCGTGGGGGATGTGGAACGGCTGGTGCTGACGGCGCCGGTCACGCTGGAGAAAGCAGGGAAGCTGACGCCGGGAATGTATGCCCGCTACAAGCTGGCCGGAAAGGAACGGTCGGGGGTTATCCTGGCCGTAGAGAAATCCGAAAAGACGGAGGGGAAAGGGCCCGAGCCGGCAGATGGAGAGAACTTTGACCCGGAGCGGAACTGGCGGGTAATCATATCCCTGCCCCGGGAGGAAGGCTTCTGGCCCCGTCCCGGGGCCGCCACTACCGTGAAAATATCCCTTTGAAGGTCGGAAGGAAAGGAGAGATGCAGAATGAAATATCTGGTTACCGGCAGAACGGGACAGCTGGGACATGACATCGTAAAGGAGCTGGCCCGGCGGGGACTGACCTTTATCGCCCCTACCCGGGATGATATGCCCCTGGAGGATGACGGGCAGATCGAAGCGTATCTTGTGGCCGCCGCCCCTGACGTGGTCATTCACTGTGCCGCCTACACGGCGGTGGACAAAGCGGAGGACGAGCCGGATAAGGCCTGGCGGATCAATGCGGAGGCCACGGCGACTATCGCCAGGATCTGCCGGAAGATCGGCGCTGTCCTCGTCTATATCAGCACCGACTACGTTTTTCCGGGGGAGGGGGATGCTCCCTACCGGGTAAATGACTCCAAAGGACCGAGAAATGTCTACGGCGCTACGAAGCTGGCCGGGGAGATGGCGGTGCGGGCCGGTCTGGACAATCATTTCATCGTCAGGATCTCCTGGGTCTTTGGAATCAATGGAAAGAATTTTATCAAAACGATGCTCCGGCTGGGGAAAGACCACCGGCAGGTAAATGTGGTGGCGGATCAGATCGGCTCGCCCACCTACACCGCCGACGCGGCCCCTCGGATCATCGATTTGGCTGCTACCGGTCGTTACGGCACCTACCATCTTACCAACGAGGGGGAATGCTCCTGGGCGGAGCTGGCCGGGGAAGTGTTCCGGCTGAGGGAGCTGCCCGCGGCGGTAAAGCCAATTTCCACGGAGGATTATCCCGCCAAAGCCAGGCGGCCGCTGAATTCCCGGCTGGACAAGGAAAATCTTGTCCCGGCGGGAATAAGTCCGATGCCGGAATGGCCGGACGCCCTGCGCCGGTACTTGAAGGAGCTGGCGGCGAAGCCGGCTGAGGTGTGAAATGACAAAGATGTCGGCTAAGCTATCACCCCTCCGCCCTTTGGGCACCTCCCCTACAGGGGAGGCAAGAGCCCTCTCCGTCACATCTGGCGATGTGACGCCTCTTACAAACTACTATGCTCTGCCATCGCAGGCTCAGCAATCGCTAAGTAGTTTGCATGGCTCGCACTAAACCTGCTTTCAGCGGATTAAGTGCTCACGCCAACCCAGAGGGAGAGCTGGCAGTCCGGCAGGACTGACTGAGAGGGTAAAAGCGATGGCGGAGGTTAGTATTTTGCAGGGGAGGCTTTAGGGAAAGGGTAAAATTTTCCCAGTATTCAGTCTCGGGAGAAAACAAAATGCCTGTCTTCTGCCCATTATAGATAGGTCTTTTTTCCAGTATTTAGTCCCAAGATATCATTTGAAAAAGCTCCGGCTGTGTGATATAATCTCTAACAGGTTGTGCTTTTGGTAGAGTATGACCGGATGTACCTTTTTCAATGGGCAGGGAAGGGGGAAAGCAACGCGAGCAGCCGGACTTCTTCCCACCATGTTAATTCGGAAGAAGGATAAGGTACGGTCAGGGTTAGTACAGATTGATTTGACAGCTCGCCATGGATTTCGCGGATGAGTAGTTCCGGCGTAATCGGATGCGCCGCTTTGCAGGATAAATTATGGGTTTGCCGCCCTTCGAGAGTTTTGGTTTGGGCGGATGGCGCGGAGCCGCGCCGTGAGCGGCAGGAGCGCAGCAAGGGGGGATTACCATTGATTCAGGATTTGCCAGAGCTAAAGAAACCGGATAACCGATGCTATACCGTCAAGCTCATTCCGCACCATGGGGATACTATCCGAAGCATCAGCCTGCCCATCGGCTTGTTGAAGAAATACGCGGTGGGGGCAGGTATTGGAGCCGGCGTGTTTTTGGCTGCCTTGGGCTTTGCTACCTACGGCTCCTTCACCCTGGCGGGGCAAAAGATAGAAAATCAGGAACTAAAGTCTATCAACGCCTCCCAGCAGGCTCAGATCTCCGATTTGGCCAGGAAGGCGAATACCCTTCAGGACCAAATGACGGAAATAAACCGCATTGAGGCGGAGCTGCGGCAGCTTTCCGGAACGGATGCCGGCGCGCCGGAACCTGCGGCGGAAAGCGCCGCCTTTTCCGGACAGGGCGGCCCCTATGTAAAACCCTCCGTGGATAACATTGCCAAATCCCTGGCCAGTCTTGAGGAGCGGATCCAGTACAGCCGGGACCGCCTCGGTCATATCAGGCAGGCCATCGAGGAGCGAAATGCCTACAATGCTTATCTGGCGTCCATGGCGGCTGTGACGCCAAGTATCTGGCCCACGGAAGGAGAGGTAAGCTCTCCCTATGGAATGCGGTGGGGCGGCAGTGACTTCCATCCGGGGATCGATATTGCCAACGACTACGGCACCCCCATCATGGCTGCCGCTGATGGGTATGTGATCGAGGCCGGTTGGGACGGCGGCGGTTATGGCAACAAGGTTGACATCGACCACGGCAATGGCGTGCGCACCCGCTATGGCCATGCCCAGTCAGTGATTGTAAGCGCCGGTGAGAGAGTAAAGAAGGGGCAGGTCATTGCCTATATGGGCAGCACCGGTTTCTCCACGGGACCGCACCTCCACTATGAGGTAAATATCAACGGTGAGGATGTAAATCCTTTCAACTACATGAAATAAGAGGATAAGGGGACAGAGTAATGTTTATTTTCAGCAGTGACAACAAAAAGTCAGACAATAGCATTGCCAGTCGCGACATAGAAACTATTATCGGCAAAGGGACGGCTCTGAATGGAAACATCGCTTCCAATGCCAATCTCCGGGTGGATGGAGCCATTGAGGGAAATATTGAGACTACCGGTCATGTGATCATCGGCTCCAGCGGCATCGTTACCGGAAATATTTCCGCCTCCAGCCTGGATGTGGCCGGAACCGTCACCGGCAACGTTACCACCGTGGGAAATCTTTCCATCCATTCCACCGGGCAATTGGTGGGAGACGTGCGGGTAAAATCTCTGAATATTGCCGATGGGGGCGTGTTCCGGGGCCGCAGTGAAATGGACATCCATACGTCTGTCCCGGCGATGTCGGCCCCGGCAGCAGTGGTGGAATGAGGCGAAATAAGCAGGGGTGAGGAGCCTGGCGGATCGATATGAATCATCGGCTGAGGATGTGTTTACGCGGGAATATGCTTCAGGGTCAGTCTGTTCCTCCCGGCATTCAACGGCTCGGCCGTAGAAAAAATGGAGCTGTTGCTCAGGCGGCAGCTCCATTTTTTCTACAATGTGCAGTTTTTGCCGGGAATGTCCGGCTTCATACCGTACCGGGGGACAGCTTTTCCACCGCCAGCTTTTCAAACTTCGGCCGGGGCAGCATTACATGGTGGCCGCAGCCCTGACAGGTGAGGCCGAAATCCATGCCGGTCCGGTAAATTTTCCAGGTGCTTGACCCGCAGGGATGGGGCTTTTTCATTCGTACCAGGTCCCCGATGGCGAAGTTTATTTTTTCTTTCACAGGTATCACGCTCCCAGGATGATGAAAATATTATAACGGTCTGTGGCCGTTGAGTACCATTAAGTAAGAATTGCTTTGCAATTCTTTGAACCTCTGCATTATAGCATAGAAGAAGGGGAATAACCATGATAATATCCTGTCTGCAAATGCCGGTAGTCATCGGGGATTTTGCCGGGAATGTGAAATCCCTCAGGCGGATGATGAAGCAGGTCATGGGAAAGTCGGGGGAGAGGCGTCCCGATGTAGTCCTGCTGCCGGAGCTCTGGGATATAGGCTACTATCCCCGGCCCCTGCCGGAAAGTCTGGCGGATAATCCCCAGGGAGTTTTGGCGGAGCTGGCCAGAAAATATCAGGTGAATATCGTGGGAGGCTCCGTAGCGGTGAGGGAGGCGGACGGCTCTATTGCCAACGCCTGCTTCGTCTATGACCGGGGCGGCAGCTGTATCGCCCGCTATGACAAGACCCACCTTTTTTCCCCCAGCCGGGAGGACAGGCATTTTGCCAGGGGGAATCGGCTGGGACGCTTTCAGCTGGATGGAGTTCCTTGCGGGGTGGTCATTTGCTATGACCTGCGTTTCTTTGAGTTCTTGGGAATCACCTGCCGGGGCGGGGAAGGTGTTCCCCGGGCGGATGTGCTGTTCCTGCCTACCCAGTGGCCGGATGTCCGCCGGGAGCACTGGCAGATTCTGACGAGAGCAAGAGCCATTGAGAATCAGGTTTATCTTTGCGGCTGTAATGCAAAGGGCGGTTTCTGCCCCACTGTCCCCCTCTGCGGCTGTTCGGCAATCATTGACCCCTGGGGGGAGGTATTGGCCCAGGAGCCTACCGATGAAGAGGCGATTGTCACGGCTGAGGTGGATCTGGCAAAGCTGGCGGAGGTGCGCCGGGGCCTGCCGGTGATGGAGGACAGGCGGCCGGAGCTGTACCGGTAATCTGTAATCCGTCTCCTGGCTCCCCTTTAGGTTGGCATGAGCACTTAAGCCGCTGAAAGCGGCTTTTAGTGCGAGCCATGCAAACTACTTAGCGATTGCCGAGTCGCAAGACGATGGCAGAGCTTAGTAGTTTGAAGGAGCTGTCAGCGAAGCTGACTGAGGGGTGACATAATAAGCAAGATATTCGGCTGGTGTTTCACCCCTCCGCACTTCAGGCGCCTCCCCTAAATGGGAGGCCAGACTGTAGACAAAACTCCTTATACGGCTCCCCTTTAGGGGAGCTGTCGCTGAAAGCGACTGAGGGGTTAAGCAGGAACCCCATTGATTTGTCTGTCACCCCTCCGGCGGCTACGCCGCCACCTCCCCTATAGGGGAGGCGTTGGGCGAGGCTTATCTTTGACCATTCCGACAGGCTACCTTTTAAGGGGGACTTAGCTTTGTTGGTTAATGACGTAAAACAGGTATTTGTCGACAAGCTGACCTCCCCTAAAGGGGAGGCAATTACCCTATCCGCCCGTCATTATGGACCCTTGGAAAATACATTTCAGGCTTTCATTGAGATTAGGAAAGCACGGCAAGAAAAAATGCTGTCCGGCGAAAACGCCGGGCAGCATTTTTTGCTAAAGGGGGAAGGTATTATGCTTCCTGCTTTCTGGGGTGGCGGAGGGTCTGGAAGCCCTCGATGGCCAGCACGATGGCCAGGACGGTGAGCAGCACGCCGAAGAAGACCTGGGCGTAGGGACCCCAGTCAGCGCCGCCGGCGGAAATTTTGGCCAGCTGATCCCTGGTGTTCAGGCAGAGGGAGGAGATGGTCACCACCAGCATGAAGCAGACCGGGAAGATGAACATCTTGTTGTCCTTGCCGATATTGGCCAGCCAGGCGGCTACCGCCATGAGGCCCAGGGCCGCCAGCAGCTGGTTGGCGGAACCGAAGAGGGCCCAGATCTTGGCGAAGCCGTTCATGCCCAGGAGAACGCCGAGAATAACGGTAATGATAGTGGCCACATAAGGATTCACCAGGAACTTTTTGAAGCCGGTTACATTTTCCGGAGTTTCCCCCCTGGAGGAGTCCACCCAAAATTCCTGGAACATGAAGCGGGCCAGACGGGTGGCCGTATCGAGAGAGGTCAGGCAGAAAGCCGAATAGGTCAGCACCAGCAGGGTGTAGAGAATATCGTAGGTACCGGGAAAGGTATCGTCGATCATGTGAGCGATGCCTCCGCCGAAAATGGCGGTAGCTCCCTTTAACAGAGCGTCGGGGTGGGTGGCGTTCCAGTTGTAGGCGTAAGCGCAGGCGCAGAGAGTCAGGATGGCCAGAACGCATTCCAAAAGCATACCGCCGTAGGCGATGGGCTTGGCGTCGCTCTCTTTATCCAGCTGCTTGGAGGTGGTACCGGAGGAAACCAGCGAGTGGAAGCCGGAAATAGCGCCGCAGGCGATTGTGGTAAAGAGGACCGGGAAAATGTAGGTCTTGCAGCTGGCCGACTCGATGAGGGGCAGAGCGCTGAGGGTCGGCTGGGAAACTACCACGGCCACCACAGCGATGGCCAGCATTGCGTAAAGGAGGAAGGAGGACAGATAGTCCCGGGGCTGGAGCAGGATCCAGACCGGAGCGACGGAGGCGACCGCAATGTACAGGCCAATGAGCCACATCCAGGTGGCGTGGGGCAGATAGATTGGGTGCCAGTTGATGCCGACGGTGATGATGGCCACGATGGCAACGATTCCCAGAAGGGTGGAAACGGCCATGGAGGTATTGCGGCGGTACACGCAGAAGCCGAAGACGATGGCAATGAGGATGAACAGCAGGGAAACCATGGCCACCCGGGCCTGGCTGACGCTTTGGGCCAGGATCACATTTCCGGCGGCGTCAAATTTGGCGGAAAAGGTGGAGGCCACGATAGCGGCGAAGGCGGCCACCACCAGGATGAGGGTCAGGTAAGCGAAAATGATGAAGAGGCGCTTGGCCCGGAGGCTCATATTGGCAGAGATGATTTCACCGATGGACTTGCCGTCGTGACGGATAGAGGCAACCAGAGCGCCAAAATCATGGACGCCGCCGAAAAAAATACCGCCGATGAGAACCCAGAGGGTGCAGGCAAGCCAGCCGAAACCAAGGCCAACGGCGGCGATAGGGCCGGTGATGGGACCGGCGCCGGCGATGGAGGAAAAGTGATGGCCCATAAGCACCGGAACCGGGGCGGCCACATAGTCCACCTCGTCCTCCATCCGGTGGGCCGGGGTCACATTTTTGTCATCGAGGCCCCACTTGTGGCAGAGCCAGTCGCCGTAGAGCTTGTAGCCAAGCCCCAGAATGACCAGGGAGATGACCAGGAGGATAAAACCATTCATGTTGAAAAAACTTCCTTCCTCTGTGAAATAAAGAAACAAAATAATGTATGTAAAGTTTTTACTCCCGTTTGTTAAGCTGGCTGACTCAGCGGAACACTCGCCGCAGCCAGCCCCGAAGGCCCCGGTTTCTGGCCCGGTACCGGTCAGGATACAGGAGGCTCTCCAAAAAGTCCCCCAGCCGTCCGCCGCCCTTACCGGTGATTATGGACCGGGGGGTAATGAGGGCCGCCCGCCCGTCCATCCAGCCGTGGAGGGACATTTTGAAATTCTCCCGGTACGACCATTTTTTCAGGGCGGCCAGCCCCGGGTTATCAGCATCATCCGCCACAATGAGACAGGTGACGTCCGTGCGGAGGTGATTGGCGTCCGGATGAACCCGCTCCCGGCCCAGACTGACGGCGGTACCGGAGATTTCCGCGAACAGCTCTTTCGTGAGGGGAACGCCCGGCCGCAGCAGAAAAAAATAGACGAATTCGTGGCTGTGGCTTTCCCACATGGTGGCCCTTCTGGTCAGGAGATAGGCTCCCTGCTCCTCGTGGAGGGCCGCCGAAATAATCGGGACCGGGGACAGTCCCCCGGCCCCGGGGGTATCCTCATTGGGGGCCGTCAAAGCCTGTCCTTTAATTTCTTCTGACAGCCGCTTCAGACATTCTGCCGGATCCCGGTCGAAATCATACCACCGGCCATAGCCGTCGACGAGACGGGAAATAATATCATACAAAGGCGGGCTAACCGCCGGAGCTTGTGGTTCCATCAGCGCTACCTCGTTGTAAGGGACATTATACAGCGGCAATAATGGTTTTTCAATAAATTATGAAAGATTTTTCAGAATTGGTTGCTGATAAACTTTTCGCCTTGTCTATCACCCCTCCGGCTCGACTAACTCACTTAATAAGTCCGAGTGAAACGATGGACGAATTTAGTGAGTGTCATGCAGACGACCTTAGCGATTGCCGAGCGTAGCGAAGGCAGAGCTTATGGAGTCGCACTCGCCGCCGCCTCCCCTGTAGGAAAGGCTTTGAAGTGATGAGACTCTCCTTTGAATGGAAGGTTTTAGGATGCGGTTCCCCCTGTAAAGTGGCATTACGCTGAAAGACCTCCCGCTGTATTTTTGCAGCAGGAGGTCTTTTCAGGTGAAGCGGTACAGTATTTTACGATGATTGCCGTTCCAATAAAAATTGGGCGAATTTGGTAATACATCTTACATCCGATTTGGGAAGCTTTCGGCAAGCGGCCAGCAATTCGGTCAAATGCGGCGGCACTTCCAAAGAGGTTTCCTTTATATAGCCGCAGGATTGGAGCAGGTAGTTGTAATCCAGTTCATAAGCGGCGGCGATAAGGCGAAGGGTTTCGGGGGTCGGTTTGTTTTTTATGCCGGTGCGGGGGTCAGAGCTTTTTTCCAGATTGTTCAGGTAGGTGTGGCTTATGCCGATAAGCTGTGCAGCGTCACGCAGGCTCAGCTTCATAGCCAGGCGCCTTTCTCTTATGATATTAGAAAAATTATCCATACTCGCCACCGCCTTTTACGATATTTTACCTGATTTCTAAAGGATATATAGTAAAACAAACTTGACGGTGTGTAAGCAGAGTATTACAATAAAAGCGTATTTGGGATATTTGAATTTTGCGCTGGCTGAGAATGAAGGAATTGCGAAACGACCGGCGAACTTCATATAGGGGTATAAATTACAAGCGCTATGTCCAGAGAAATTTTTTCCAGCTGCTGTATCAGGGAGGGATCATACCATGCTTGATGGAACGATGAACCGCAGAAAATTTTTACAGACCGCCTCGGGACTGGCCGTCTTACTGGCGGCTTCACCTGCCGGCCTGACAAAAGCCTTCGCCAGGGGAAAGCCCGCTGGCGATCAGGACGGTCGAACGGGAAGCGTTGAAAAGAGATTTTTGGGCGGGCTGAACGTTTCGGCCATCGGCCTCGGTTGTCTGCCCATGGTTGGTTATTATGGCGGAAAATACCGGGAAGACGATATGATCAAAATGATCCGCCACGCCTGCGACGCCGGGGTGACCTTTTTGACACCGCCGAGGTTTATGGACCCTATACCAGTGCGACTTGGGTGGGCAAGGCCCTGAAGCCTGTTCGGGATAAGGTGAAGATCGCCACGAAGTTTGGCTTCGGGGTGGAGGAAGGCCAGCCCACAACCCTGAACAGTGAGCCCAGCCATATCAGGCGGGCTGTCGAAGGTTCTCTGAAACGGCT
Source organism: uncultured Selenomonadaceae bacterium (assembly GCA_910579115.1). GTDB lineage: Bacteria > Bacillota > Negativicutes > Selenomonadales > Selenomonadaceae > RGIG250. The sequence goes on along the minus strand of CAJTSO010000004.1, from coordinate 50,869 downwards.
CCAGACGGACCATATCGATCTGCTTTACCAGCACAGAGTCGACCCGAAAATCCCCATGGAGGAGGTTGCCGGTACCGTTAAGGACCTGATACGGGAAGGAAAGGTTTTGCACTTCGGCCTATCGGAGGCCAGCGCAAAATCCATCCGGCGGGCTCATGCAGTCTGCCCCGTCTCCGCCGTTCAAAGCGAATATTCCCTGATTTGGCGGGAACCGGAAACAAAAATATTTTCCACCCTTGAAGAGCTGGGAATCGGCCTCGTTCCCTATTGCCCCCTGGGCCGGGCTCTGTTGACCGGGGCGATAAAAGCCCACGACCGGTTCAAAAAGCCGGACCGGCGGGCCACCCTGCCCATGTTCACCCCGAAAGCCCTGAAGCACAATATGCAGATCGTAGATCTGGTAGAGAAATGGGCAAAGCGGAAAAATGTCACCCCGGCTCAGTTCGCTCTCGTCTGGATGCTGTCGGAGCAGCCCTGGATCGTTCCCATTCCGGGAACCACCAGCATTAAACATCTGGACGAATTCCTGGGGGCGATGCGAGTCAGGCTGTCCACCGATGAATTGCAGGCTTTTGAGAAGGATTACGCCAAAATTCATCTCATGGGCCATCGGGCCGATGAATTTACCGAAAGTCAAATCGATAAATAAAAAAAGGCGCTGGTATTTGTTCTTAAAAAACAGGTTGGAAATTGCAAAGCAATTTCCAACCTGTTTCGTTCAACGGCTCTACCGTTATAAGAGAAGCCCTGAACGCAAAGAGAAATGAAAGTACCTATGGTATTTTTCCGAACAATAGCGTTATAATGGAAACGGTAAAGTTTTTATCAGTGACATTACAGGAGGAAAAAAATGGCGCTGGAGATAGAGCGGAAGTTTCTTGTGAAGGAAAGCTGGGAGCCGGAGGGGGAAGGGCACCTTATTTGTCAGGGATATCTGCCCCAGCAGGAAGGAGCTCCCTTCACGGTGCGGGTCCGCCGCAGCGATGAGCGGGCCTACCTTTGTATCAAGGGGAGAAATAACGGGGTGACCCGGGCGGAGTTCGAGTATCCTATTCCCCTGACGGACGCGGATGAGCTGCTGACCCTGCTGGAAAAGCACGGAGAGAGCTTCATCCACAAAAGGAGATACATCGTTCCCTACGAAGGGCATAATTGGGAAGTGGATATCTTTGCCGGGCAGAATGAGGGACTGAGAGTGGCGGAGATAGAGCTGTCCTCCGAGGCGGAGACGTTCAAAAAGCCGGACTGGGCGGGAGAGGAGGTCAGCGGCGATCCCCGGTACTACAATGCAAATCTCATAAATAATCCCTATTGCCGCTGGAAATGAGGTAACAATGGTAAAGAATGTATTCAAGTATTTGGCGTACGTTTTTAGTATATTGGGCATATGTATTGCGATACAGTATGCCTTGGCAGCAACTCCGTCAATGAAGTGGACATATATAAGATATTGCGTGGGTGTGTCGATACTGTTGCCTGCCTTATTGAACAAGATAAACAATATTGGAATTATGCGAACATTTGTTTTTTTGTTTATATCGGTACGGTTGTTCCATTGACATATAAGTACTTCAGGCAGGCCAATGTTAATAGCCAGTTTGTGTGGGATGAGTTGGCTGGTAGTATGTCTATTGTGGGTGTAATGATTTGTTTTGAAATCATTATCAAAAATCTCAGCCACAGTAAAATCGCTTCCTGTATTATTTCTTTGGTTAATATTCTTGTTATATTGCCGTACACCATCTTTTTTGTGTACAGTGCGGCAACGGGAGATGTAATCGATGTAAATGCGTTAATTGCCGTGTACCAGACAAATATCAATGAGTCTATAGAGTTTTTCAGGTCATATATTGACAGCTTCAGCATAATACTACTATTAGGTTTATTAGCATTTAGCGCTGTTGTTATTATGTATGCAAACAATAATACCAATATAGATAAGTTTTTTGGCAGAAATATGCTTGTCAATGTAGTGAATGTCTTTGCGTTTATTGCTTATATGGGGTTGGCATATAAAACCTTGAATTACGGCTATTTTGGGAAAATCAGTGTTGAGAGTAAACAATATTTGGAGTCAGTTAGAAATTTTAACAAACTGCGTTATAACAGCGACGGCACAAAAAAAGCCATCAAGGAAGTAATTTGCGGCCTTAAAGAGGGGACGTATGTAGTAATCATTGGTGAGAGCCAGAATCGACGCCATATGCAGGCTTATGGGTATGAAAGAGAGACTACCCCCTGGCTGTACAGTCATTTACACGATAATAATTTTATTTTTATGACCAATGGGTATTCTTGCCATACACTGACCATGATGTGCTTATCTAAAGCTTTGACCCAGTCAAGCCAGTATAATGGCATTGAGTTTCACGATGCTTATTCCCTGGTTGATATTGCTGGAGCGGCAGGGGTTAGAACGTATTGGATAAGCAACCAATCTCAGTATGGAGCCTATAGTACGCCTGTTACTGCTATAGCAGGTTTATCCGATAAACAGGAATGGATTAATAGTGATAGTACCGCGGCTAACATTTTTGATGAAGTTATACTGGATAAATTGGAAGTAATACCCAAAAGCGGTAAAAATATCGTGTTTATTCATCTTGTTGGTAATCATTGGGAGTATAAAAACAGGTATCCCTCTGAATATTCTAAGTTTTCCGACAGTAAAGATTCTAATATAGAAGAAGTCGCTGATGTAGAAAAGCTGAACGAATATGATAACAGTATCCTTTATAATGATTATGTTGTGAGTAAAATTTTCGACTACGCAAAATCAAATTGGAATGTTATGAACATAACATATTTTTCAGATCATGGCGAAGCTGTTGTTAGCGATAAGAAGCATACTCCCGGTCGTTTTGAGCAGGATATGGCTACCATTCCTGTTTATTTCTATTTTTCTGATAAGTATTTTGAAGTATATCCCAGGGAAAATCTTTTTATCAAAAAGGATGCCTATTTTACAAACGACATGATTTATGACACGCTGATTGGAATTTGGGGGATAAATACCAGCTACTATGATAGCAGGCAGGATATTTTCTCTTCAGATTACGGTTATAAAAAAAGTGACCTGAAGATTTTGGACAAGAGCGATATGATACAATAGTTATTATCGCGGATTGTTGTCACATTATGTAATGGTGATTAAATAAATACAGGAAAATAGATCTTTTGCCATGCAGTCAATCTTGCGATTTGGACTGTAATAACGAAAAATATATCTAAAAGGTTGAACACAAAAAGCACAAGGCCCCCGGCAGTTTTGGCTGTCGGGGGCTTTGCTGTTGATGTGAAAATGGCGGTCAAATCTTTGACAGCCTTCAGGAAGCAGGCTGCTGAGCCTGAATTTGGTAGCTGCTCGGAGTCAGACCAGATTTCCCCATTTTTCGTATCTTTGGAGAAGCTCCGCCTCCTTGGCGGCGTATTGGGCGGCCAAAGAGGCGCTGCGGGCGGGGTCTGACTGGTTGGCCGGGTCGGAGATCTCCCGTTCCAGCATCTTCAGCTCCGCTTCGCACATGGCGATTTCCGCCTCCGCCCGGGCGAGCTTTTCCTGATCCACCGGGGGATTGGCCCCCTTGGGAGACTGGGGGCTGCTGCTCTTTGGCAGGGCGGCGGGTTTACTTTTACCGCCGTTGTCACTTGGCAGGGCGGTTTTTTTTGTGTCCGGAAGGGGAGCCGGGTCGGCCCCCAGCAGCTTGGGCGGCGTCCGCCGGTTGGCGGTCTGCGCTTCCTGAGCTTTCAGGGTGCCGGGATTGGGCGGGGCAGAATTTTCGTCCTGCCAGGCGGCCAGGGCGGCTTTCTTTTCCCGGTAGTAATCGTAGGGCCCTTCATAGGCGGTAATGATGCCGTCAGCCAGTTCCAGGGTGCGGTTTGTCACCCGGTTCAGGAAGTAGCGGTCGTGGCTCACCACCAGAAAGGTGCCGGGGAAGCTCATGAGGGCGTTTTCCACGGCTTCCTTGGCGGGAATGTCCAAATGGTTGGTGGGCTCGTCAAGGATGAGGAAATTTGCCCCGGTGAGCATCAGCTTCAGAAAGGAGAGCCGGGCGGCTTCGCCGCCGGACAGGTCCCTTACCTTTTTCTCCACTTCATCCCCTTGGAAGAGAAAGGCCCCCAGATATTTCCGGCAGGTCAGGTCGTCAAAGCCGAAGTCATCCTGGATTTCCTGAAAGACGGTGCGGGCGGGGGTCAGGTTTTCATGCTCCTGGGAGAAGTAGCCGATTTGTACCCGGTTGCCGATTTTGAAGCGGCCCCGGGTGGCGGTAAGCTCTCCCACAATGAGCTTGAGGAGCGTGGTTTTGCCGATGCCGTTGGCTCCGATGAGGGCCACGCCCTCGCCCTTTTTTATGAGCAGGCTGAGGTCTTTCAGCAGGGGATGGCCGGGGTTGTAGCCAAAGGTGAGATTTTCCGATTCAAAGACCCGCTCGGCGCATTCGGCGGGGGGCTGAAAGGTGAAGAAGTCAAAGGCCCTGGCCTCGGGGGGAAGGATTATCCGCTCCAGCCGGTCCAGCTGGGATTGGCGGCCCCGGGCCTGCCTGGCTTTGATCCCGGCCTTGTATTTCCGGATGTATTCCTCGGTGGCCTTTATGTGTTCCTGCTGTTTGGCGTAGGCTGTTTCCAGGGCGGCCCGGCGCTGGTCCCTGACCTTGATGTAATAGGAGTAGCTGCCGGCGTAAGTGGTGGTAGTTTGGTTGGCCAGTTCGATGGTTTTCGTGGAAGCCCTGTCCAGAAAGGCCCGGTCATGGGAGATGATCAGGACGGCGCCCCGGTAGCTTTTCAGGTAGGCTTCCAGCCATTCGATCATTTCGATGTCCAGATGGTTGGTAGGTTCGTCCAGGTAGAGGAAGTCCGGTTCCCGCAGGAGGGCCCGGGCCAGGAGGACACGGGTTTTCTGGCCGCCGGACAGCTGGGCGGTGGGGCGGGAAAAATCCGCGTCCCGGAAGCCCAGACCAAAGGCGACCTTCCGGATGCGGGCTTCGTAGTCGTAGCCGGAGAGCTGCTCAAAGCGGAGAAGGACCCGCTGGTATTCCGCCAGCAGCTCCTCTTCGGTCAGGCGGTCCTGATGGTCTATAGCGTTATCGGTCTGATGGTGGAGGCGGGCTTCCAGCTCGGCTTTTTTTGCTTCCAGACGGCGGACATCGGCGAAGGCGGCGAGAAAATCGTCGTAGATGGTAGGGCCGTGAAGCTCCGCCTGCTGCTCCAGATAGCCGACGGTGACGGGGCCGTCGTAGGTGATGTCACCCCGGTCAAATTCCTCCAGCCCCAGCAGGCAGCGGAGGAAGGTGGTTTTCCCGGCTCCGTTGGCTCCCACGAAGCCCGCCGCTTCACCGGTGGAGAGGGTGAAGGAGACGTTTTCAAACAGGGTGCGGATGCCGTAGGATTTAGCGAGTCCATTGGCTCGTAGCGTGGTCATAAGATTTCCTTTCGGGGGGATAAAAGGGGGATTTACTATAGCCGTTACCGCAGCTTGAAGTCGGTACCGATATTTACGAAGGCTTCCCCCGGTTCGCCGCCGCCGATGATAATGCAGGGAAAGGGCATACCGTAGAATTCAGCCACGTTGGTGTCGGGGGCAATGATCCGGGTCTCGTTAAGCTTGTTGCTGCCGGTGGAAACTTCAATGACCTCAAAGCCTTTTCCCGTCAGGATGGCCGAAACCTTCGCCCCGGCTCCGTTGATGCCGGAGGAGTTCACGATGGTGACCTTTACCGGGGCTCTTACGCGCTTGTTGTCAGAGGCTGTTTGCCGGGCATTTTGGATTTGTGCGTCCAGGCTGTCTTCACTGCGGAGGTCCCTTTTTCTTCTGTTTTCCATGGCGGAGTCCCGGATTTCCGGATTATCCTGGGCCATTACGCCGCCGGTGTTCTGACTTGTATTGGCGGTCTCGTTTGCGGGATTTGTTTCCCTGGCAGTGTTATCCGGGGCCTTGCCTTTGTTTTCCTTCTTCTTGTCCCTGTAGCCGCTGGATTGTACGGAGGAGATGATGTCGGGGACGGAGAAGCCCTTCGGCAGCTCCGCCTCGTAGTCGGCGGTGTCATTAGCGGCGTGGGCAATGTAGGTTTCGCCGGGTTCAATGCCCATGGCGTCCGCCAGCTGGAGACGGGCCCGCTTGATGTCCGGCAGCCAATAGCTGATGGAGTCAAGGTAAGCAGGGCGTCCCGGGAGCATTGAGGAGTTGAAGTATTCCTTTTTCAGACCGGCCAGGAAGGTGGCCAGGCGGCAGCGCTCGCTCAGGCCGAGGTTTGTTACCAGCGCCTTGTCGGAGGCCTTCAGCAGGGCGGGCAGCTTCGCCAGGAGCGATGTGAGCTTCGTTTGGGAGATGATCTCCCGGACGAAGTTCTGCTGGCGGCCAATGCGGCCCAAATCTCCCTGCTCGTCCCGGTAGCGGACATATTCAATTGATTTTTTGCCGTCCAGATGCTGGCGGCCGGGCTGGAAGTCGATGACCAGTCCTCCGTTGCCGTCCCAGGGGTCCTCGTAGTGCATGGGGCGTTCCACGGTTATATCAACGCCGCCCAGAGTATCGATTACTCCCACAAAAACCTCCGGATCCAGAAGGGCGTAGTAATCGATTGGGGCGCCGAGAAGCTCGCTTACGGTGGTGCAGGTCAGTTCATGACCGCCGAAGGCGTAGGTATGGTTGATTTTGTCGTAGCCGTTGTCGGCAATTTTTACCCGGGTGTCCCGGGGGATGGAGAGGATCGCCGCCTTGTCCTTTTTCATGTCCACCGTGAGAAGGACAAGGGTATCGCTCCGGCCCACGTCGGTTGTCCGGTGGTCGATTCCCATGAGGAGGACGTTTACCGCGGAGCCGCCGTCCAGTATTTTTCCCTGGTCGGCAGGGCTGATTTCCCGGCTGGGGGTGATGGCAAAAAAAAGAAAGCTGTAAACAACATAGCCGCAGGCAGCCAGCAGGAGAATGATCAGAAGAGCGAGCCGCCGCAGGGAACGCCGCTTTTTCTTCCTTTGTCGTCTTGGTACCATGATAATCCTTCTCTCAGAATTGTATTTATAACGACTAAAAGAGGTTCCCGCTTTCTTTGTCCAAGGGGAATCCTTTGGCGGTTATGAGAAATCCCCAATCCATTTGCGGATCGGGGACCAAAGCCTTCATACCAACCGGGAGATTTCCTGCAAAGGCAAGACCTTCCAATCCCGGTACAGACCAATAAGTCGGCCAATACATTACGGCGGTCTCAGACCGCCAAATGCTAACGCAAGGAAATCCCTTCGGAATTTCCCCGAACAACTGCATTATAGTTTTGCCATGGAGGTTTGTCAATTCATTTGAAAATAAGTCCTTTGCCGGGGAATATCAGGGATATTTCCCCGGCAAAGGACTTATTCGTTATCAATATACTACAGGGGTGTTGAAAATTTGGCCGTTTAGGCTATAATAGACCCAATTTGGTTTGTGAAATATATCTGATGATGGCGGTTAGAGTCATGGAAACGAGGAAATCATGGCCGGTATGAAGAGTTTAACCCCGGAGCCGGTACCGGCAGGGGAAGGCAAGCCCAGTGTCAAGATGCTGAACGATGTCCTGAAAAATACGGTCAGGACGATAGAAGAAAGCAAGGGCCAGATATATGAGATTTACGAGGCGGCCCGGCGGGAAATAGATAACGCGCGGGCGGAGCTGGAGGAAATATGTCAGCAGACGGTCGTGACCATAGAGATGGTGGATCAGCTGGAAAAGGCGGAGCAGCTGGAAAAACAGAATCTGGTTCAAGTATCTTCCAACTTCAGCAACTACAGCGAAGAAAAAATAAAGGCTACTTATGAGGCGGTAAAGGAAATTCAGGTGCGCCTGGGGGTAGCCCGGGAGGAAGAACGGCAGCTGCGCCGCAAGCGGGACGACTGCGAGCTTCGCCTCTACCATATGCAGAAGACCGTAATCGGCGCGGAACAGATGGCCATGAGGATATCCTCGGTGCTGGGCTATTTGTCCTCCCATATATCCGAGGTAGTGGCCCAAATGGAGAAGGCCACCAGCAGCCGGTTCCTGTCGGCGCTTATCATCAAGGCTCAGGAGGATGAACGCTATCGGGTGTCCAGAGAAATCCACGATGGACCGGCCCAGGATGTGGCCAATCTCCTGTTCCAGGCATCCATCTGCGAGCGGCTGATTACCGTTGACCCGGAGGAGGCCAGAGCGGGAATCCAGGAGCTTCGCCGCCAGCTGCGGGGCTGTCTGGGGGATATCCGTCAGATCATCTTCGATATGCGTCCCATGTCTCTGGACGATTTGGGACTGGTGGCGGCTGTCCGTCAGCTGGCAGACAGGCTGGAGGAGCGGCAGACCCTGAAGGTGGACTTCTCGGTAGAGGGCAGCGAGGTTTCCCTGCCCAGCCATGTTAATACGGGAATATTCCGCATTATTCAGGAAGCCCTGAACAATGTGGACCGCCATAGCGGCAAAAAAGAGGCTCAGGTTCGGATGCTCTTCACGGGGACAGCCGTCTCCGTCCTGATAGAGGATCAGGGCAGCGGCTTTGATCCGGAAGCCGTTGAGGAGCAGATGAAGGACAGCGAGGGCCGGGGCAGCTTCGGCATTATGGGAATGCGGGAGCGGGCGGATATTATCGGCGCCCAGTTGAACATAGCCAGTACTCCGGGCCGGGGCAGCCGGGTGCATCTGCGGCTGCCTATCAAGGCAGAGGACGAGGGGAATTATTCCCCGGAAAAGGCCAGAGAGGCAAAGGCGAACCGGGAGAGAGCAGAAGCCGTAAAGGAATGATAGAAAAGCGTGGAATGAATCATACCGAGGTTTGTTCTGCGCTTGTTTTTTTATTTTGACAGTGAGGTGACAGGATGCCGATATATAATCCGCCTCTGGAGGAAATCAATCAGGGGGAAGTCCGCCGGTACGCGGGGCTCCGGCAAAAGCCCTTTGACCAGCGTCTCATTCAGGAGGCCTGCGATGAGGCCCGGCTGCTGGCGGCCCCCCGGGGGAATTATGAAATGTATGAATATGACTGCTTCACGGGAATAGTAGCCGGGTCCGGCCCTGTGCTGGAGGGGAAAAGTATCCGGCATCATCTTGAGGGCTGCAGCCGGATAGCGGTTATGACGGCCACTGCCGGCGGGGCGGTGGAGCAAGCGGTGACGGACAGTTTCGCCGCCGGACGGTATGCCTATTCGTTGCTGCTGGATGCGGCCGGTACCCAAGCGGTGGAGCAGATCGCTGACGAAGTAGAGCGGGAAATCGGCCGGCTGGCCGGGAGGATGGGACTGATCCCCCGCTGGCGCTTTTCCCCGGGCTATGGAGATTGGCCCCTGGCAGCCCAGCGGGAAATCGCCTCCCTGGCCGGGTGCGGGAAGGTGGGGATCGTCCTGACGGAAAGCCTGATGCTACAGCCGAGAAAATCCATTACGGCAGTGGTAGGGCTGGGCTCCCGGACAGGAGACGGCAAAAAAAATCATAACTGCGATGCCTGCAATAAGCGGGACTGTCCCTCCCGACGGAGCTGACGGATCTTCTGAGGGGCAGCTCCTCCGGCGGATTTATTTTCAATATCTATTGTAATGCAGTCATTCAGGGAAGCGCCTTGCAATTTCCCGAATGACTGCATTATAATAAGTTGACTTATTGTAGCTTCTTCCCGAAGAAACCGGATAGGGAAGGAGAATGGCTGCATGGGATTACAGGCAGCAGGCGGATCATATCCCGGTAATTCCCGGCTCAGAGGAAAGGGATATTCCGCCGGAGGCCATGGCAGGAGCCCGGGGTGAAAGTAACGATTGCGGACAATTCACCCGTAAGCAAGGGGGGATATTTTGATAAGCGCTGAACAATTTTGGGTGGCGGCGGGAGCCATCATCCCCCTGTTTATTCTCATGTTTGTGGGTTTGCTTATCCGTCGTTTCCAGCTGCTTACGGACAAGGAAACCGCCCGGGTGAACGGAATGGTCTTCAAGACCTTCTTCTCGGTAATGATGTTTTACAACATTTATACCATGAATATCCGGGAAACATTGCACCCCACCCTCATTCTGTTTGCGGCAGGGGCCGTGGCGGTGGTTTACGGGCTGGCTTTCTGGCTGGTCTGCCGGAGCGTGCCGGGGCCAAAGCAGCGGGGAGCGATGATCCAGGCGGTCTACCGCTCCAATTTCGTGTTGATGGGAATCCCGCTGGCCGGAAATATCTTCGGCGAGGAGAATATTGCCATGACCAGCATGATGATCGCCGTCATCATTCCCATTTACAATGTGCTGGCCGTGTTTACGCTGGAAACGTTCCGGGGCGGGGCCTTCAATCTGCCCCGTGTACTGGGCGGCGTTCTCAGGAATCCCATGATCGTCGGAGCTATCGTGGGATTTGTTTTCCTTCTGCTGGGCATAAAGCTGCCAAAGCCCCTGCTGAAGCCCCTTGGACAAATGGCCGCCATGACCAGTCCTCTGGCCCTGATCATTCTGGGAGCTTCCTTCCGCTTCTCCTCGGTCCGGGAGAATCCCCGCTATCTCATAGCGGTGGTGCTGTCCCGCCTTGTCGTTGTTCCGGCGGCTGTATTTGCCGCGGCCATTTATCTGGGCTTCAGGGGGCAGGAAATTGTCACCCTGCTGGCGATATTCGGCACGCCCTGCGCCGTGGCTAGCTTTTCCATGGCCCAGATTATGGACAGTGACGCGGATTTGGCGGGAAACTGCGTCGTCTTTACTTCGGCCCTTTCCTGTGTAACGATGTTTGGCTGGCTGCTGTTTTTTGCGGCTGGCGGTTATCTTTGATATATTTTCCGGAGGCGATGAAAATGCTGAAAAACCGGCAGACTGACCGGGATATGTATTTCCCCAAAAATCTCTGTGCGAGCCTTGTCCAGCTCCTGGTTAAAGGACTGTTTTTGCTGCTTGCTTCCGGTTTTTTGGCTTTTTCAACAGGGGCGGTACCCTCTGAGGCTGCTGGAGAAAGACCGGGAGAATCCGGTAATGCCCGGCATATGGCTGAGGATCTGCAGCTGACTACCGGCTATCGGGAGTCGCTGAAGGACAGGAAGGCCCTCGTGGGGCTCGGCGCCTTTGCCCTGCTGATTATCTGCGGGACAGGGGCTTATGCTTACCGCTGTTACCGGCAGCGGGAGTACCTGCGGATCGATCCCCTTACCGGGTATCACAACCGCCGCTGGCTGGAGGAGGTCATGCCCGGGGAGTACCGGACCACCCTGGAGGATGCCTTCCGGGAGGATCAGCTGTTCATCCTTACCGTCGGCGTGACCCGGATTCGATCCATCCTGGAAACCGTGGGCCGGCAGGCGATTGCCGATAAGCTGAAGGAGATCCTTGAGACCACGATGCAGGAGGCCGGCTGGGCAAAGCTGGGAGTGACCTCCTCGGCGGTAGGCCAGATTTTTGTGGTCTGCTGCTTTGAGGACAAGTCGGAGATCCTCAGGGAAATCTCGAAGATCATCCACCGCCATGACCATATGGAAATCGCCTATGGAACGGTTCATCCTGCCTTAAAGGCCGGTATCGCGCCCGTCGATAATTCACTGAGCTTCCCGGAGGCGGTGTCCGAGGGAATGATCAAGGCGACTGCCGCCTACAATACAGCTTTCTCCGGCAACGAAACCATCTCCTTTTACGAGGGTAATTACAGCCGCCAGTCAGTTCTTCAGTCAAAAATCGAGGCGGTTATGGAGAAGTCCCTGGAGAAGAAGGAGTATATTGTCTTCTACCAGCCGAAATACGAGCTGGCCACGGGCCGGATCGTGGGAGCCGAATCCCTCGTCCGCTGGCAGAGCGAGGAGCTGGGCTTTTTGAATCCCGGCAGCTTTATCGACCTCTTTGAGAAAAACGGATTTATTCTCCCCCTTGACTACTATATGCTGGAAATGGTGATGATGTACCAGCGGAGACGGCTTGATCTCGGTCTGTCCACCGTTCCCGTCAGCGTGAATCAATCGAGGCATCACCTTACCGAGCCGGGCTATCTCGACAAAATGCGGGAGCTGGCCCAAAAATACCGGCTGCCTGACGGGGCGGTGGAGCTGGAGCTCACGGAGGCTGTCTTCGGCTCCTTCGATCAGCTGAAATACCAGAAAAATGCCATCGACGACTTCAAAAAGCTCCGAGAGCTGGGCTTCGCTTTTTCCATCGACGGCTTCGGCTCAGGCTATTCCTCCTTCCGGCTGTTGTCCCAGCTTCCCTTTAACTCCATAAAAATTGACAAATCCCTGCTGCGGGATGCCGAGACCAGCAGTCAGATGCAGGTAGTAATAGCCGGGATCGTGGATATGGGGGAAAAGCTGGATATGGCGGTTCTCTGCGAGGGAATTGAAACCGTCAGCCAGGAACAGCTGCTGATAAAGCTGGGCTGTAAATACGGCCAGGGCTATCTAAACGGCCGTCCCATGCCGGAGAATGAGTTTGACGAGCTGCTGGCGCGCAAGCTGGGCGGCAAGCCGTGAGACCGGGGCAGCAGGCGACGGAGGGGGTTGATAATAGGGTGGCTTCTGATTTATTTCACCCCTCAGGCGGCTTCGCCGCCAGCTCCCCTCAATGGGAGCCAGCTAGACGGATTAGAGGTTACCCCTCAGGCGGCTTCGCCGCCAGCTCCCCTATAGGGGAGCCTGCCAAGAGGAAGAGAAAATGCCTGTGGCATTTTGGGAAGTATACAAACCATGATGGAGAAAAAAACAGCGCCCCTTTACGAGGCGGTGATGCGGTACGCCATGTCAGGCTGCAGCCCCTGGCATACCCCCGGGCACAAAATGGGGCTGGGGGCGGATGAGCGGCTGAAAAAGCTGATTACCCCCCAGGGCCTTCGGGGAGAGGTGTCCCTGGCCGATGAGCTGGACGATCCCTTTGCCCCGGCGGGGGCCATTGCGGAAGCTCAGCAGGCGGCGGCGGAATATTTTGGGGCCAGGGAAACGGTTTTTTTGGTGAGCGGCACCACCGGAGCCATTCACCTGATGATCCTGGCGGCTCTGGTTCCGGGAGATCTGGCGCTGGTGAGCCGGGGGAGCCACCGGTCGGTGCTGGGGGGACTGGCGCTGGCGGGGGTCCGGCCGGTATATATTGACCCTGAGTACGACAAGGAAGCAGGGCTGGCCCTAAATATTACTCCCGCCGCCGTTGAGTCCGCCGTAAAGAAATACCCGGCGGCGAAAGCCCTGCTCCTTCCTTCCCCCAATTACTACGGGATTGCCGCCGATTTGCGGGAAATTGCATCCATACTCCATCGGGCCGGAATGCTGCTGCTGGTGGACGAGGCCCATGGGGCTCATCTTTCGGCAATGCGCGGTTTAAGGCGGCCGGGGCAGGCCGGTAAGGGCAGGATACCGGAGTCCGCTATGGAGTCGGGAGCGGATTTGGCCGCTCAAAGCACCCATAAGCTCCTTGGCTCCCTTACCCAGACTTCAATGCTTCACATTGGGGCGGCGGCTCCGCCGGATATGGGCGAAAGGGTGTACCGGGCCTACGGTCTTACCCAGACCACCAGCCCGGATTACCTGCTGCTGGCCTCTTTGGATATTGCCAGGGCCCAGCTTCAGGAAACGGGAGAGAGGGCGCTGGAGAAGGTTTACGGACTCATCGGGGAGCTGGCGGGAAAATTTGATGCTCTGCCGGGACTGTCGTTGTATTCTCTGCCGGTTGATCGGCAGGATCATTTTACGCAGGATGTTTTCAAGCTGGCGGTAGATGTTTCCGGATTGGGGATAACCGGCCCCCGGGCCTGGAGCTTTCTGCGGCAGGAGTGCCAGATTCAGCCGGAGCTCAGCGATGTCAGACGGGTGCTGTTTATAGCCAGCTATGCCGACAATGGTGAGTCCTTAGGTAAGCTGTATAAATCCCTTTGGGCCCTTTCCTCAAAATACGGCGGGGAAAAATCCGGCAGAAGGCAGGAGCTTCCTCCTCTGCCGACAGCCGCGGAGGGGACGCCCTGCCTGAATCCCCGGGAGGCCTTCTTTGCCCCGGCAGAAACGACGGCAATTCAGGCGGCCGTGGGACGGATTGCGGCGGAAGCAGTCACATTTTATCCGCCGGGGATACCTGTTTTCTATCCGGGGGAAATCATTACGGCCGAAGCGGTGGAATACCTTCGGGCCGGACTGGCGGCCGGGCTTGTTCCCCACGGCTCGGACCCGGAGCTGAAAACCCTGCGGGTGATAAAGCGATGACCATATCGGTTTAGTCGTCTCCCTGAGGTGAGCCACAACCAGGAGCCTCCCCTGCAGGTTGGCGTGAGCGCTTAAATCGCTGAAAGCGATTTTTAGCGCGAGCCATGCAAACTACTTAGCGATTGCCGAGTGTAACGACGGAAGAGCTTAGTAATTTGCAGGAGGTGGACCGAAGGTGCCGGAGGGGTGATGGGGAATAAAAGGAGTTTGTAGTGTCACCCCTCAGGCGGCTACGCCGCCAGCTCCCCTACAGGGGAGCCTATGAGGTGGATTATAAGAAGCAGGAAAGGGAACGGTTATGGCAAAAGGAAGACTCATCGTTATCGAAGCCGGGGACGGCTGCGGCAAAGCGACCCAGACGGCGGCTCTGTTTGCCCGGTTACAGGCTGAGGGCTGCCGGGTGAAGAAAATCGAGTTCCCCGACTATGACAGCCCGGCGGCAATGCCGGTAAAAATGTACCTGGGCGGAGATTTTGGCAAAACTGCCGGCGCGGTTAATGCTTACGCCGCTTCGACTTTCTTTGCGGTCGACCGCTTTGCTTCCTACCGGTTGAAGTGGGGCCGGGACTATGAGGCGGGAGCGGTAATTCTGGCTGACCGCTATACTACCAGCAACCTTGTTCATCAGGCGGTGAAGCTGACGGATGAGGCGGAGCGGCAGGCTTATTTTGACTGGCTGACGGATTTTGAGTATAAAAAGCTGGGGCTTCCGGCGCCGGACGGGGTCATCTTTCTCGACATGAAGCCGGAGGTAGCGGCGGCGCTGATTGCCCAAAGGGCGGCAGGACAGGAGAAGGATATCCACGAGCAGGATGAAGAGTATCTTTCCCGCTGCCATCAGGCTTACTCCGCTCTGGCAAAGCGGGAGGGCTGGAAGACGGTCCGCTGTGACGATGGAGAGAAGCCCCGGAGCATCGAGGAGATTTCCGAGGAGATCTACCGGTTGGTGAAGGAGATTTTGGCATGATAAAAGAAGTGATCGTGGTGGAGGGTAAATCCGATGTGGCGGCAATAAGCCGGGCATTGGAGGCAGACTGCCTTATCACCGGAGGTTTCGGCCTGTCAAAGCGGGCCATGAGGGATATAAAGGCGGCGTATGAGAAGCGGGGGATAATAATCCTCACCGACCCGGACGGGGCCGGGGAGCGGATCCGCCGCCATCTGGAGAAAAGATTCCCCTTGGCAAAGCACGCTTACATCCCCCGGGAGGAGGCCACAAACCCGAAGGACGGCGACGTGGGGATCGAGGACGCCAGTCCTGAGGCCATAAGAAAGTCCCTGGCAAAGGTCCACACTCCCCTGGAAATTGAGGAGGAAATTTTTACCGCTGCCGATTTGCTGATGAACGATCTTTCCGGGGCGGCGGAGGCCAGCCTGAGACGGGCAAAGCTGGGGGAGATCCTCGGCCTTGGCTACGGCAATGCAAAGGTCTTTTTGAAGCGGCTTAACCATTACGGGATAACCAGAGAGGAATTTCAGCAGGCGGTGTCAGAGATGTAAAACAGATTTTCAATAAGGCGTAAGAAGGAGCAACATGACAGAGAAACGGACGATAATGCCCCGGATAGCGCTTCCGGAGGTTACCCACAGGATTTTGAAGCACTTTGGCCTGAAGGCCAGCCACCGGCTGGGGCAGAATTTTCTTATTGCTCCGGCTGTGGTGGAGGGGATCCTTTCGGCGGCGGAGATCCAGCCGGGGGACCGGGTGCTGGAGATCGGTCCCGGAATCGGGACCCTTACCCAGGCCCTGGCGGAGGCGGGAGCTTGGGTAACGGCGGTGGAGCTGGACAAAAAGCTTCCGGCGGTGCTGGCGGAGACGCTGAAGGGCTGCGATAATGTCACCATCGTTTCCGGGGATATTCTCAAGGTAGACATCGAGGGGCTTATGGGCGGGGAGCCCTTCAAGGTGGTGGCGAACATTCCTTATTACATTACGACGCCGATCCTGCTGGCGCTGTTGGAGAAGAAGCTGAATATCTCCCTGATCGTGACGATGGTGCAGAAGGAGGTGGCGGAACGGATGACCGCGCCGCCGGGGGGCAAGGATTACGGAGCCCTTTCCGTGGCGGTTCAGTACTATACGGAGCCGGATATCGTCCTAACCGTTCCGCCGAAATCTTTTTATCCGGCCCCGGAGGTGGATTCGGTAGTCATCCGTTGCCGCCGCCGGGCGGAGCCTCCGGTGGAATGCCGGGATGAAAAAATGTTTTTCCGGGTGGCGAGAGCTTCCTTTGGCCAGCGGCGCAAGACGCTGATAAACGCTCTGAAGGGGGCGGGATTTTTGCAGGAGGATATCGACCGGGCAGTGTCCCGAGCCGGTATCGATCCGGGACGGCGGGGCGAGACCCTGTCCCTGGAGGAATTTGCCCGGCTGGCGGACGGGTTTTTGAAGGGAGAATAATCATGAGCGCGTATATCTATAAAACTACCGGCACTTGCAGCAAGGAGATCACCGTTGAGCTGGACGGGAGCACTATCAAGCGCGTAAGCTTTTTGGGGGGATGTCAGGGAAATCTGGCGGCGATTTCCAAAATCGTTGCGGGGATGGACAAGGATAAAGTGATTGAATTATGGCGGGGGAACCGCTGCGGCGGCCGGGAAACCTCCTGCGCCGACCAGCTGACCTATGCGCTGGAAGAGGCTTACGAGGCAAACCGGAAATGATTTATGACAGTCACATTCATACGGAGTTTTCCGCTGATTCGGAGATGAAAATTGACGGGGCGCTGGCGGCGGCGAAGGCACAGGGCTGCGGTCTCGTCTTGACGGAGCACTACGACCCGGATTATCCTGAAGGCATGATTTTTGAATTTTCTCCCCGGGACTACTGGCGGGAATACGAAGCTTTAAGAGGCCGGGATGATGATCTGGGGAGCGGGCTGTCCCTGGGAGTTGAGTGCGGTTTGATCCCCGGACACGCGGTTGTGTTACGGGATTTCATTGCCAAAGCTCCCTTTGATCAGGTTATCGGTTCTATCCATCTTGTGGACGGGGAGGATATTTACAAAAGGGAATACTATCAGGGACGGGACAAGGATGCCGTATTTACCCGCTATTTTCAGGTGATGGGGTCGATGGTGCGGGATAATCCCTTCATCGACACCCTGGGCCATATAGATTATATCTGCCGGGTGGCTCCCTATGATGAGCCGGGGCTGGAATACCCCCGGTACCATGAGTATATTGATGAGGTTCTCAGGGCGCTGGTGGAGACCGGCACGGTCATGGAAATAAATACCCGCCGCTTCGGGGACCGGTCCGTTTTGGATGAGCTGGCTCCCGTTTACCGTCGTTACCGTCAGCTGGGGGGCAGGATGGTCACCGTGGGCTCTGATGCCCACACCCCTGACCGGGTGGGAATGAATATCAGGCTGGCCCTTGATTTTGCCCGCAGCCTGGAGCTGACGCCGGTAACCTTCCGCAATCGCGAGGCCGTGATATTATGCTAGACGATGTTATTTTTCTCTGTAAGTTTGCCGCCGCCTGGTTGCTTCCGCCGGGGATATTCCTGCTGGCCCTCCTCTACCTTGTCCGCCGCCTGTGGAGATCGGCAAAGCGGCGGCTGGCCGCCTTTGCTTCCTCCCTGGCTCTGATCATGTATCTCCTCTCCACGCCGCTTATTTCCTCACTGCTGGTGAAGGAGCTGGAGGGAGTGTATCCGCTGCCGGAAGCTCCGGCGGGAGATGTGATAATTATGCTGGGGGGAGGAGCCTTTGGCGATGTGCCGGATTTTGACGGGATGGGAGTCCTTACCAGCATTCCCTCCAGCCGCCTGCTGACGGCTCTAAGGCTCCACAAGCGGCTTGGTCTGCCGATCCTCCTTTCCGGGGGACAGGTTGATCAGGCCTCCGGCAACGAAGCGGAAATTGCCCGCCGGGTGCTGCTGTCCCTTGGGGTTTCTCCCGATAAAATAATTTTGGAAAACAAAAGCCAGACCACCGGGCAGAATGCCCGGTTCTCGGCGGAAATCCTCCGGGCGAAGGGGCTGCTTCATCCGATTCTCGTTACCAGCGCCACCCATATGGAACGGGCGGTACTGAATTTTGCCAAAAACGGCGTCCAGGTTACGGCTTATCCTACGGATTATCTGTCGGGAAAGGGGACGGCCTTCCATTATACTTACCTTGCCCCCTCTGCCGGGGCGTTGTATGATACCACCATTGTCCTGCGTGAACGGCTGCGGACAATGGTGACGAAATATATCGAATAGAGGAAGAAAAATGGCAAAAAATCTTACTGAAGGGGAGCCCTCCAGTCTCATCTGGAATTTTACCCTGCCCCTCATCGCCGGCAATATTTTTCAACAGCTTTATGCCTTCGTCGATACGCTGATCGTGGGCCGCTGGCTGGGGGTTCATGCTCTGGCGGCGGTGGGCTGTACCGGCTGCCTCATGTTTCTGCTGGTGGGATTTGTCCTGGGCACCACCAACGGGCTGGCTCTGATTATGGGTCAGCGGTTCGGGGCGGGGGACGAAAAGGGAGTCCGCCGCAGCGCTGCCACCTGCCTGGTGTCAAGCCTGATATTTGCCGCTGTCCTTACAACCATTTCTCTGCTGTTCATCCCGGCGGTCCTTTTCCTCATGGAGACGCCGCCGGAAATCTACGCCGATGCTAAAACCTTTATAATGGTCATTGCGGCGGCTACTCCGGTCAGCGTGTTTTTTGGCCTGCTGGTAAATGTTATCCGGGTGCTGGGGGACAGCCGGACGGCGACGATTATGCTGGCCCTGTCTCTGGGGCTGAACATCGCCTTTGAGCCCTTGTTTATTTTGTGGCTGAAGTGGGGCGTGGCCGGGGCGGCTCTGGCCACCCCCTGCGGCCAGATTTTCAGCGTTTTGGCCTGCCTGCTCCATATCCGGAAAAAACTTTCCTTCATCATTCCCCACGGGGAGGACTGGAAGATAACCGCCAGGGATCTGTATGAGCACCTCCGGCTCGGTCTGCCCATGGGCTTTCAGATGACCATAGTCGCCCTGGGAACCATCGTCCTGCAAATAGCCCTGAACCGTCTGGGGCCTGTACCGGTGGCCAGCTACGCGGCGGCTACGAAGGTGGAAAGCATCGCCATCATGCCGATGATTTCCTTCGGGCTGGCCATGGCGGCGTTTGCCGCCCAGAATTACGGGGCCGGAAAGCTGGAGCGGATCAATCAGGGGGTCAGGGAAGCCGTGAAGATGTCCGGCGGCTTCAGCATTCTGGTGGGGATCCTGCTCTATACCTGCGGCGGCTTCTTCATGGAGATATTCGTGGAGGGGGAGAGCGCCGCCCAGGTGGTGGAGTATGGCCGGATCTTCCTGACGGTAAACGGTTGCAGCTACTTTATCCTCAGCCTGCTGTTCATCCTGCGGAACACCTTGCAGGGCCTGGGACAGACGGTAGTTCCAACCATTGCCGGGGTAATGGAGCTGATCATGCGGAGCGTGGCCGCCTTTTGGCTCTGTGATATTTACGGGTATATCGGGGCCTGCTGGGCAAGCCCCATGGCCTGGCTGGGCTCGCTGCTGCCCCTGTCCATCGCTTATTACTACACCTGTAGGACTTTCGTTCGCCAACGGGAATTACTTTGACAAAAACGGCATATTTAGGTATAATTCCCTATAGAATTATTGCTTTGGGACTCGTTCTTTGCTGTTTTGATATTTGATTAAAATGCGGTCTTTTCGGGAATTGCCGGGCAATTCCTGCTGTTGGCCTTCAATGGCCGGCAAAGCTTCAAAGACCGCTATGTTTTTTTAGTGTCAGCCCGGCAGTATCAGATGCGAGGTGTGGAACATGGAGATTATTTCTACCAAGGCTTTCGGGGCCTATGACCTGAGGGGCATTTATCCGAAGGAAATCAACGAGGAGTTGGCGTATCGGGTGGGCCGCTGCTTCGGAAAGCTGTTCGGGGCGGAGAAGGTCGTCGTGGGCAACGACATCCGTCTTTCCGGTCCGGCCATCAAGGCGGCTCTGGCCAGGGGCCTGTCCGAGAGCGGCGTGGAGGTCAACGATATTGGCCAGTGCGGCACGGAGATGGTTTATTTTGCCACGGCCCATTTGAAGGCCGGCGGCGGCGTGATGATCACCGCCAGTCACAACCCGAAGGATTACAATGGCATGAAGCTGGTTCGGGAGGGAGCCCGGCCGATTTCCGCCGACACGGGGCTGAAGGATCTGGCGGCGGCCGTCAATGAGGAACTGCCGGCGCCTGCGGCAGCTCCCGGAGAAATCAAACAGGTGGATATTGCCGAGGCGTACATTGACCATGTTCTCAGCTATATAGACGCTGCGAAGCTGAAGCCCCTTACGGTAGTGGCCAATGCCGGTAACGGGGCGGTGGGGCCCTTCCTGGATCTGGTGGAGAAAAAGCTGCCGGTGAAGCTCATCAAGCTGTTTAATGAGCCGGACGGCACCTTCCCCAACGGGGTGCCAAACCCGATTCTTGTGGAGAATCGGGACGTGACCAGCAAGGCGGTCGTTGACAACAAGGCGGATCTGGGCGTGGCCTGGGACGGTGATTTCGACCGCTGCTTCTTCTTTGATGAGAAGGGAACCTTCCTTGAGGGATATTACATGGTGGGCTACCTGGCTCAGAATTTCCTGAAGAAATTCCCTGGAGGCGGTGTCATTTACGATCCCCGGGTCATTTGGAATACCCTTGATATCGTGAACAAGGCCGGCGGCAGGCCGATCCTTTCCAAGAGCGGCCACGCCTTTATCAAGGAGAGGATGCGGCAGGAGGACGCGGTTTACGGCGGTGAGATGAGCGCTCATCATTACTTCCGGGACTTCAGCTACTGCGACAGCGGTATGCTTCCCTTCCTCATCGTGCTGTCGCTTCTGTCCGAGGCGGATGCGCCGCTCTCGGCCCAGATTGAGGAGCGGATGAAAATGTTCCCCTGCTCTGGGGAGATCAACAGCACCGTGGCTGACGCAAAGCCGGTTCTGGACGCGTTGGAAGCAGAGTACGGAGCGATGCCCGGGGCGGAGGTAGTGAAGATCGACGGCATATCCGTCACCTTTGACAGCTGGCGCTTTAACCTCCGGATGTCCAATACGGAGCCGGTAATCAGGCTCAATGTAGAGACGAAGGGCGATGAGAAGCTTTTGGCAGAAAAGACCCAAGAGCTTTTGGCGAAGATAAGAGGGTGACGGGGGACAGGAAAAGGACGCCTGCCTGTCAGACGCCCGTAGAGACAGTCATGAAGCACAGGACAGACATTCATAAGGCGGTAATTCCGGCGGCGGGACTGGGGACCAGATTTCTGCCGGCCACCAAGGCCCAGCCAAAGGAAATGCTTCCCATCGTGGACAAGCCCGCCATTCAGTTCATCATTGAGGAAGCGCTGAAAAGCGGCATCGATGAGATCCTCATCATCACCGGACGGAACAAGCGGGCCATCGAGGATCATTTCGACAGAAACATCGAGCTGGAGCTGCAGCTGGCGGAAAACGGCAATTACGATTTGCTGGAGACCATCCGGGAAATAAGCGATATTACCATTCACTTCATCCGCCAGAAGGAAACAAAGGGCTTGGGCCATGCAGTCCTCTGCGCCAGGCAGTTTATCGGCAATGAGCCCTTCGCCGTCCTGCTGGGCGACGACCTGGTGGATGCGGAGGTTCCCTGTCTGAAGCAGCTCATTTCTGCCTGGCGGGATGTGGGCGGGTCGATTCTGGGCTGTCAGGAGGTTCCCCGGGATAAGGTCAGCGCCTACGGTATTGTGGACGGGGCGAAGAAGAAAGAAAATATCTGGCAGGTAAAGGACATGATCGAGAAGCCGGCTGTTGGGGAAGCTCCCTCTCAGCTGGCGGTTCTCGGCCGGTATGTTCTGGCGCCGGAAATCTTTGATATACTGGAAAAAACCGAGCCCGGCAAGGGCGGGGAGATCCAGCTGACAGATGCCCTGAAGGTGCTGGCAGGCAGGGATGCCGTATACGCTTACCGATTTACCGGCAGGCGCTATGACATCGGCGATAAGGAAGGATTCCTGGAAGCTACCGTGGAACAGGCTTTGAAGCGGCCTGAGCTTCGGGAGCGGTTCATGGAGTACCTCAGCCGGACTTTACCGGCTCTGGTGAAACAGGAGCTTTGATGAATCAGGCGGAGTCAGACCGACAGGGAAGCTTTTCCTGTCGGCTGATGCCTGATGGTGTTGCGAAAGCGAAAGAAGGAAAATGAATTATGGCCATAACGTTACCTTCTGGTTTTTCCTTTGATTACGAGAATCTTTACAATGAAAACGCCGTTACGGAAGAGGACCTGGCCGGGCTGGATCAAGAGCTGAAAAAAGCCTGTGACGCAATAGCCATCATGCGGCAGACCGGAGTCATCCGGGGTCATCTCTCCAAGGATGGAACTCCGGAAAAGGTGCTGTTTTCCCAGCTGCCCTACCTGGCGGACGGCCATCTGAACAGCGAGGCATCCCTGGCCCGGCTGCAGGAATTGACCGATTCCGTAAGAAACCGGGTAGACGCCGTGGTGAGCCTCGGTATCGGCGGCTCCTATTTGGGCAATAAAGTCCTCTTCGACGTGAAGTGCGGCGAGTTTTGGAACAATAAGACCATCGGGGAGAGAGAGGGACTGCCGGAGATATATTTCTCCGGACAGAATATCGATCCCCGGCGGACGAGAGATTTGATAAACCATTTGAAGCACAAGGCGGAAATCAGCCGCAGCCACCGGAAGCGGGAGCTTACGGTCCTCCTGCTGGTCATAAGCAAGTCCGGCGGCACGCTGGATACAATGTCCAGCTTTATGGTCATTTATGACCAGCTGAAAAAATGCCAAAACATAAAAACCGAGGTGGTGGCGGTAACTGATCCCAATACCGAAAAGCCAACCCTGCTGAAAAAGCTGGCCATGGAAAGGGGATGGCCCCAGTATGCCGTTCCCGATGGAGTAGGGGGACGCTTCAGCGTGTTCTGCGAGGTGGGACTTACCCTGGCCGCCTGCATTGGATTTGATATCCGTCAGTTTCTGGCCGGAGCCAGAGCCATGGACGAGGCCTGCCAGTCAGATGATGTGAAGAAGAATCCGGCCCTGATGAATGCTGCCCTGAAATTCCTGGCGGCGGAAAAGCATGGCCGGGATCTTGAGATCATGATGCCCTACGGGGATTACTTGAAATCCCTGTCTGAATGGTACATCCAGCTGCTGGCCGAATCCCTCGGCAAGGGAGAGCGGCGGACCGGCGAAAATATTCCCTACGGCCGCACGCCCATCGTGGCGGTGGGCACCACCGATATGCACGCCCAGACCCAGCAGCACCAGGAGGGAAAATTAAACAAGGTCGTCCAGTTTGTCAGGGTGGTTGACTGGGGGGAGGATTACATTGTTCCTGATGTATTTCCCTCCGCTCCCAAGCTCAGCGAGATCGCCGGGGTTACCATGAGCGCTGCCCTGGAGGTGGCCAGGTCGGCCAATGCCCAGGCGCTGAAGGAAGGGGGACGCTACAGCGCCGTCTTTAATCTGCCGAAATTGGATGAATATCATCTGGGGGAGCTGATGTACCTGTTGGCTCTTTCCGTCGCCTATGAAGGGGAGTTGGCGGATGTGGATGCCTTCAACCAGCCGGGAGTTGAAGCCTATAAGCGGATTATGGGGCCAGGACTGAAGGCGGCAAAAGAGAAGAAATGAGGGCGGTAATGTGTCGATTAAAGTATTGATTGCTGATGATCACGCGCTTTTGCGGCACGGAATCAAGCGGGTACTGAACTTTGAGGACGATCTGGAGATCGTCGGGGAGGCGGCGGACGGACAGGAAGCCCTGGCCCGAACCCTGGTGCTTCAGCCGGACGTTCTTCTGCTGGACATCAATATTCCGGTTCTATCCGGAATAGAAGTCACCCGCCAGATTTTGGCGGCGAAGGTAAAGACGAAGATCCTCATCCTGACAGTCCATGATTCCTCCAACTATGTGCTGGAGATGCTCCGCATCGGCGCCCACGGCTACCTGCTGAAGGATGTGGAGCCCGCCACGCTGGTGAAGGCGATCCATGCCGTGGCGGCCGGCCATACCTTCGTCCATCCGACTCTTATGGAGCGGATTTTTGGCACGGTTTCCGATGACGGGGATTTGGAGGCGCGGATCGCCGAGATGTGGCGAAGCAGCCGGGGCGGCTGCCTCACAGAGCGGGAGATGGATGTGCTTACCTGCATTGCCAAGGGGTTTTCCAATCAGGATATTGCCGCCGCTCTCTTCGTCAGTGAGAAGACGGTTAAGAACCATCTTACCAACATCTTTCGAAAGCTGGGGGTAAACGACCGCACCCAGGCGCTCCTGTACTGTCTGAAACGAAAAATTATAACCCTTGACTGATACTGCCGGAAAATCAATATAGCGAATAAGAAACACTGCCTGTGGAGATTCGTCCCGGGCAGTGTTTTTCTTTTTCCGGCCATGAAGCGCAGAAAATAATCGTGATCAGAATCGGACATTCATTACAGGATCAGGCAAGATTGCTGAAGGAAATTTGCGGCATTTCCAAGAAATAAAAATTCATTCAGGTCAAAAAGAGGCGTATGGAATGGAGTTCTGTCCTTCATTCCATACGCCTTTTTTTGAATGGGGTGTCAGCTTTTTGAATCTAACCACGCTGGTTTTGATATTTTTATATTTCCCGCGGCTTTTCCAGTAAACGAAAAAATAATTTTCCCGGAGAATATAGTAAACAGCTATTTACTATTTTTGATAAAGTTGCTAGAATAAGGCAATATGATGAATCGGTGCGCTGTACACACAAGCGTCTGCACCGTGACTGTTTGGAGTTTTTTATGAATTATGTTTCGCGCCGGAGCCGTTTCCCCTTCCCCCCCTTTTTTTTCAGGCTGGCAAAGCTGATAGCCATAGGCTACCTTTTGGCAGTGTATCCGCTGGCAAGGATAATTCCTTACGAAATGACCTGGGAAAACGGGCCCATTGAAAATTTTCAGGTGCTTCTGCTGATGGTGGGCGCCTTGATAAACTGGAGGCTGTACAAAAATTTTGCCGGTACAGTGAAAATGTATCTCTGGCAGGCGGTGTTTTTCGCCGTGCTGACCGCCCGGGAGCTTTCCTGGGGCCAGGTATTTTTGGTGGTGGGGGCCAATAAAGACGGGCCTATCTTTCAGGAGTTTGGTCCGAATCAAAAGCTGATTATTCATGGTCTTGTCGGTCTCCTGATCCTTTGGCTGCTGGTGAATCTGATAAGGTGGGTTCCTTGGAAAAGGCTCCTC
The DNA here is from genome assembly GCA_910579115.1 of uncultured Selenomonadaceae bacterium. Taxonomy (GTDB): domain Bacteria; phylum Bacillota; class Negativicutes; order Selenomonadales; family Selenomonadaceae; genus RGIG250. The sequence goes on along the minus strand of CAJTSO010000004.1, from coordinate 25,551 downwards.
AGCCAGGGACGAGAGCTTCCCTGGTGCTTTCTCTCGGTTATTCTCGCCAGCGTTTTCCTTGCGTATATAGGGGAAAAAGGACTCTTAGGTCTGGGGCATAAAGTGGGCCAGAGTCTGGAGGAGCTGTCAGAAGTGAACGTTTATTTTGGTCTCTGCTGTTTGTCTGCCTGGTACAATGCGCATTTCTGTCAGGACAGAGAAAGGTAAATAAAGGAGAGGAGGAAAACCATGCTGTCAGTTCTGGAAAAAATCGGGACAGCGGTAATGCGCTGGCTGGGACTGGTCGGCGAGGTTGTCATCCTCGTTTTTGATACCTTTCGGGCTTTGAGGAAGCCGCCCAGGATGGGGCATGTAGTGGCTCAGATGGCTCATTTGGGGGTTGATTCTCTGCCGATTGTGACGTTGACCCTGTTTTTCACCGGCGCCGTTATGACCTTGCAGATTGCCACGGAATTTATCCGGTTTGGGGCCCAGTCCACCATTGGCGGGGTGGTGGCAATCGCCATCTGCCGCGAGCTGGGGCCGGTGCTGGTAGGAGTCGTTTCCGCCGGACGGGTAGGGGCGGCAATTACGGCGGAGATAAGTACCATGAAGGTTACCGAGCAGATCGACGCTCTCCGGGTCATGGCCACCAGCCCCATTGGCTATTTGATCGTGCCGAGGATGCTGGCCTGTATGCTGATGGTGCCGGTGCTTACGGTATTCGGGGACGCGGTGGGGGTCTTTGGAGGATGGGCGGTGGCTACCGGCTACAGCGGGGTGTCAAGCCTGACCTATATGGATTCCATCGATGTGTTTATGAAGGCCCACGACATTGTGGGCGGTATGATAAAGGCAAGCGCTTTCGGCGCAGTCATTGCCATCCTGGGCTGCCACATGGGGCTGAAGTCCCCTGACGGGGCAGAGGGCGTGGGCATTGCCACGACCCGCTCCGTGGTGGCCTCCATAGTGGTGATTTTCATGCTGAACTGTTTCCTGTCGCTGATACTCTTTAGCAAGTAGGGCGGTAGCTATGATTCGATTGGTAGATGTGCGCAAGTCCTTTGGCGGGAAGGAAGTAATCCACGGGATCGACCTTACGGTAAATGACGGTGAGACCCTGGCGGTAATCGGCGGCTCCGGTTCCGGTAAATCAACTCTCCTGCGGCTGATGATCGGTCTCATTCCCCCAACCTCCGGTGAGATTTGGATCGGGGATAAAAACATTGCCGGTCTGGCGGAGGAGGAGCTGGATGAGATCCGCCTCCACATGGGTATGGTATTTCAGTATTCCGCCCTATTTGACTCCATGACCGTGGGGGACAATGTGGCTTTCGGGCTGCGGGAGCACACATCTCTCAGCGAGGAAGAAATAAAGAAAGTGGTGGCGGAAAAGCTGGAGCTGGTAGGGCTGCCGGGAGCGGAAAGCATGATGCCCACCTCCCTTTCCGGAGGAATGAAGAAAAGGGTAAGCCTGGCCCGGGCTATAGCTTTCGGGCCGGAAATAATATTTTACGATGAACCCAGCAGCGGCCTTGATCCCATAATGACAGCGAAGATTGACGAGCTTATCACCAGCACCCAGAAGGCATTGAAGGTGACCAGCGTGGTGGTGACTCACGATATGCACAGCGCCTGCCGGATAGCGGACAGGATTGCCATGGTGGCAGCCGGTGAGCTGGTGGCCTGCGAGCCGGTGGAGGAGTTTTTGAAGCTGAAGGACGAAAGGGTCAGGGAGTTCCTGGCGGCGGCCCACATGGTTTGAATGGTCTGACGAGGAGATTGAAATGAGTACAGAGGCAAAGGTAGGGGGATTTACCCTGCTGGGAGCGGTGATTCTGACGGTGGCCCTTATCCATCTGTCCGGATTTTCCTTCGGGGGGCCGCCGGTAAATACTTTTACGGTGAGCTTCTCCAACGTTACTGGTCTGAAAGTATCCTCCAGCGTCCGCTACGCGGGGGTGAATGTGGGCACAGTCAAAAGTATCACGCCCATGGGGTATAGGGTGAATGTAGTCTGTACCGTAAATAAGGATGTCCCAATTCCCGACGATTCCCTGTTTATAATCGCTGCCGATGGTCTCATGGGGGAGCGGTTCATCAGCATTTCTCCCGGCAGCAGCGGGAATAATTATCCGGACGGGGCTGAAATAGAGGGCGGCAGTGAAGCCACCATGGATGGCATGATGGCCCAGATGGGGGGGCTGATCCAGCAGATGCACACTATCCTCTCTTCCATAAACGAGATTACCGGCAGCGCCGAGCTGAAAAGGGGACTGATCGATACGGCGGTAAATATTCAGCGGGTTACCGGTTCCCTGGCCAGAGTATCCGAACAGAACGAAGCTCATCTCATCAGGCTGGTGAAAAATATGGAAATCATTACCGGCCGGCTGGGTGACGCAGCGGACGAGGCTGCGCGGATGATGGAGGAAGCCCGAGACGGGGGCAATACGGCGGCCGGCCTCCGGGAGACGGTGGCCAGCCTTGCCATGGCGGCAAGGCGCATTGACAACATGGCGGCGGCCATGGAGGGAGCGGTAACCGATCCGGAGACCCAGGACAATCTGAAGGAAACGGTGCGGAATGCCCGGGAGGTAAGCCGGAAGATGAATAACCTCATGGGTGGCAATCTGGCGGAGTTTGCCACCATCGGCCTGGAGGTAAACGCGGCCTCTCCCCGCCGTGATGACAAGCGGATCCAGGGCAATATTGACCTGACATTTGGCGGTAAGGACAGCTTCGTCCAGTTCCGGGACGAGAGCATTGGCAACGACGATAAGTTTTCCGCCCAGTACGGGAAAAAATACGGTAGCCTCACGGCCCGGGGCGGTCTGATCCGCGACTATTTCGGTTTGGGCTGTGACTATGATGCCGGAGACAGATGGCGCTTTTCGGCCGATGCCTACGACGTGAACGATTTACGGCTCCGTCTGGGGGTCCGGTACCGGGTGGCGGACAAGACTTATCTTTTTACAAATGTAGATGACGTGGCAAAGCACATGGGGAACCGTACTACCTATTTCGGCGTCCGTCAGGAATTTTAGCCGGGCGGTTCAGGGGAATTGCTTTTTGACTAATGGAGGTTTATATTGTGAGAAATTATAAAAGACTTTGCAGACAATTGGCGCTGGCGCTGGCATTTTCCACGGGAGCCGTCGGCTTCGCTCCTTCGTCCCTTGCCATGGAGACACAGGCTTCCCGGGAGATAGAGGAGGCGGCGGCAAAGTCCTCAAATACCGTCTACCTCACCCTTGAAGAGGCCCTGGCAATGGCGGAAAAAAATAACCGGGATATTCACCTGGCTGAATACGCCAGGGATCTGGCCCGGTGGCAGCGGTCCGAGATCCGCCGCACCCACGGCCTAAAAGTAACCCTGGAGGGCCGGGGCGGGCGCATAGACGGCAAGGCCTACGACAGCGCCCAGATTATAGGAGGGCAGAAGTATGACCATGATTATTCCGGCACGGCAACGGCGACCTTCCCGATATTTACCGGAGGCAAGCTGGAAAAGTCCATCAAGGCGGCGGACTATAACTACGATGCCGCCAATCTGACGGCGGAGGCCACGAAGCAGACGATCCGCCAGGCGACCACCGCCGCTTATTACGGGGTGCTGCACTGTTTCAACCTGGTGAAGGTAAACTCCGATTCGGTGGAAACCCTCCGGGAGCACCAGAAGAATGTAGACGCCGCTTACGCCGTGGGTACTGTGGCCAAGAATGACGTGCTCCGCAGCCAGGTTCAGCTGGCGAATGCCGAGCAGTCCTTTACCAATGCCCTGAATGATTTTTACGTAGCGGTTTCCAAGCTGAATAATATCATCGGGCTGCCCACTGCGAACGATACCCGCCCCACTGACGAGATGGTCTACCGGGGCTACGATCTTCAGCTGGATAAGTGTCTGGAGTACGCTTTGAGTCATCGGCCGGACGGCATTGCGGCCCGAAGGAAGGCAAAGGCGGCCCGGTACGCCCTGTCCGCCGAAAAGGGCGGGGCTCTGCCGGAAATATCCCTGGTGGCTACCCGTTCCGTAGCCGGGGAGAAAATTGACAGTCGGGACCATGAGTCCGGTGATAATTGGTTTGCCGGAGTATCAGCCAGCTGGAACGTTTTTGACAACGGCATAACCCGGGCGAAGGTCAAGCAGGCAAAGGCCCAGTACCAGCAGGCGCTGGAGACGGCTCTTCAGCAGGAGGAAAACATCCGCCTGGAGGTTCGTGAGGCATTCCTTGACATGACGGCGGCGGAGCGGAATATCATCACGGCTGGCAAGGCGGTGGAGCAGGCTAAGGAAGACTTCAAGATCGCCAGCCTTCGGTACGAAAACGGGATCGGTACCCATATCGACGTAATGGACGCCGAGGACAATCTGAACAAGAGCCGCACCAATTACGCCGTGGCTCTGTACAACTATAATATCGGCAAGGCGGAGCTGGATCGCGCTATGGGTATAGCCGTTGACCTGGATGTAAATGCCTATATCAATGACGAGCATGCGGTGCCGCTGAAGAATGCCAAATACCGGGAGGCGAAGAAGCAGGAGGGCTACGAGAGCGCTGTGGGGGAAGTCCCTGACGGAGCAAAGGAAACCGGCGAAATACAGAGCGCCGTTTCCGTTTCCGGGCGCACCATGGGCTGGCCTCCTGCTGCTCCCAATGTAAATCCCCGGGGATAAACTGTTAAAGAAGTGTTGCAGATGACGGAGTTCAGGAAGTACTGGGAAATAGTCCGGAGGAATCCTAAAGGAGCGGCCGCTCTGGGTATCGGAGGGGTTCTGTTTTCCTGTGCGGTCATCTGGTATATCATCCTCAGTGAAGCCTTTATAACGGGGGTGGCCGACTATCTGAGCAGGGAGGCGGCTGCCGCCTTAAAGACAAAAGTCGCCGTTGGCCGGGTGGAGGTATCCTCTCTCCGGAGCGTGACCATCAGGGATATTGTCATCTTTGATAAAGCTGACGAAAAAATTGCAGAGGCCGAGGCGGCAGAGGTGCGCTTCAGCCTCTTTGCTTTGCTTAAAGCGCCGGTGAAAGCCGTCGATGAAGTGGAAATAAACCGGCTGCGGGCCAGTATCAGCCAGCGGGAAAGCGGCCAATGGAACTATGAGGACCTGATAAGCGAGGAGAAGTCGGAAAATGATTTTTCCGGCTGTATTATCCTGCGGGAGGGCAGGGTGGACCTGTCCCTCAATGACGGCCGAAGGGCCGTCCTTCAGCAGGTGAACGGCAGGCTGGACTTTGACGGTAATCCGAAGCTTGCGCCGGAGCTTACCGCCACGGTCAGAGGAGCGGCGGTTGCCATCACCGGCGAGCTGGATACGGCGACCCTGGAGGGAAATTTGCAGGCGGTGGTGGAGAACGCGGCCGTCAGGGATTTCCTTGACTTGCTGCCGGAGGGAAAGCTTCCGGCGGAGGTGGTCATTGGGGGCGGCCTCATCGAGAAGGCAAAGGTGACGGCAAACCTTGCCGGGGAGGAGTCCCGGTACGGGGTGAAGGCATGGCTGAAGGAAGCGTCTTTCCAGGCCTACGGGGCGGAGCTGGCCGATTTGAACGGCAGTCTGGAATACGACGGCGGCGAGGATAAGCTGCTGGCGGAGGTCAGGGTCCGTTACAATGGTGAACCAATAGATTTGAAGGGTGAGGTCATCCTGCGGGATGGCATCATTACCGTTCCTCAAATAACGGCGCAAATGCTGGGGGGTAAGGTGAAGCTGGCTGGTGAGCTTGGTTTGTCCACCGAGAGCTACCTTGGTAAAATTGCTGCCGAGGGGATAGACTTGACCCGCCTGGCTAACCTGGCCGCCTTAGGGGAAAAGCCCGGCGTTTCTGAAATAGGCGGCAGTCTGACCGCTGACCTTAACTTTCAGGGTCAGGGCTTTGACGAGGCGGCGGAAGGCCGGCTGACGGTGTACGGAAATACGGAGCTGATGGCTCCCTCTTATGATGGAATTACCGGGGAGAGGCTGTCTGTGTCATTCTTCCGGAAACCTACGGAGCTGAAGCTGGATTATCTCAGCCTCCTGTTGGGGGAGGATTACGGCGGGGGTGAGCTGGGGCTCGAGGGCAGTATTTTTACGGCTGAACATGGAAAAAGCTATGACCTAACTCTTCGGGCCACCCACTTTGATTTGGGAATGCTCAATCGGTTCAAAGAGAATCTCTTTATGAAGGGATTCACGGATGTAACCGCTTCTCTTCGGGGGCCTGCGGAGGATCCGGAGCTGACGGCGGATATATCAGGGGTCCGGGGGAAGCTTTTTGGGGTTCCCTTCGACAGCTTTACGGGACTGCTGGCGGGAAATCTGTCAGGCCTCCAGTTGAAGGGCTTTTCCCTGGAGCGGGACGGTTCCGAACGCTGGATCGCCCAGGGCACAGTGGGATTTGCCGGGGAGAAGAAGCTCGACCTGCGGATAGATACCATGAAGGAGCGGGCGGAGAACCTTGTGCCGGTGATTTTCCCTCAGGAGCCGCCACCCGTTACCGGTGAGTTTGACAATGTGGTGACCATAACCGGCACCGTGGACAAGCCATTTGTTACGGGCTACCTGCACCTTTACCGGGGGTCCTATGCCGGTTACCTGCTGAACGGAATGGACGGCGACTATACCTTTGACGGGGAAAGCTTTGGGCTGACGGATTTCCATGTTTTCTCACCGCTGGTGGATATGGACTTGAACGGCCGGTTCGGCAAAAAAGGGGAAATCAGCCTGACGGCCGCGGTTTACGATGTGAACATGGAGCGCTTTGACCGCCTGCTGCCCTATCCAGTCAAGGGACATGGGAGGTTTTCGGGGACAGTTACCGGCACTGTTTTCCGGCCGGTATTTGACGGAGAATTGTCCGCTGACCGGCTGGAGCTAAACGGGGCGGCGGTTGAAAGCTTCCAGGGTAATGTCCACTTTGCCGGCGGGATCATTTCCCTGAAGCCCTGCGGGTTCCTGCAAAACGGCGGACGCTACGAGGCGGACTTTGCCCTGAATACCGGCACCAAGGGGATTGGCGGCGGTTTCAAGGTGAAAAATGCCGATTTGGCCGGCCTGCTGGCCATGGCCGGACTCCCCACGGAACAGGCCGAAGGCCGTCTGGATGGGACGATAACGGTCGGGGGCAGCTATGATAACCCGGCTGTTTCCGTCAGCGGCACTCTCCTGAAGGGGGATATAAAGGGGCAGCCCCTCAGCGACGTGCGGCTGGAGGCGGATCTCCTGAACCGGGTCATTACCCTGAAACAGCTTTCCGGCGTCCAGAGCGGCGGAACATTCTCCGGCTATGGCACGGCCGATTTGGACGGGGCCGTTGCCATTAAGCTCACGGCCCGGAATATTGACGCCGGGATAATACCGGGGCTTACCGGTTCATCGGTGACCCTGCGGGGAGCAATCGATGTGGATGCAGACCTGGGCGGAACCTTTGCCGCTCCGGTGGCAAGCTTCTCGGTGCTGGTTACCGGAGGCGGCATGGGAGGATCAAGCTTCGACCGGATGACGGCCACGGCCGTTTGTTCGGACGGGGTCATCCGCCTGAAGGAGGCGGCAGCCGAGAAGACGGAGCTGAATAAGATCTACCGGCTGCTGGCCAGAGGCGACATTCCCCTCGAGGCGCTGGGGATTGACCGGGGAGAGGACGAAAGGGGCCGCCAGCTGGATTTATGGCTGTCCCTGAAGGAAGCGGATCTGTCCCTGCTTCCCATCCTGTCCGGCAGTATTGACTGGGCAATGGGACCCGCGGATGGCACCCTGCACCTCAAGGGAACGGCAGGCGCGCCCTTGCTGTATGGAAGGCTGGGAGTCAGGGATGGCTCCCTTAAACCGAAATATTTCCTTACTCCCTTCACGAATATAAGCGGTGAAATGATTTTTGACGGAGACCGTATCGTGCTCCGGGAGATTTCTGCCGCGCTGGGAAAGGGCAAGCTGTCTTTGGCAGGGAAGGTCAGACTCGAAGGGCTTGAGGCGGTGGATTATGACCTGGCCTTTAATGCCGACGGTCTGGAGGTGGACTGCCCCTTCTATAAAGGTCCCTTCAACGGGGCGCTTACCATCGCCCCGGATATGTTTATGGGCAGGGAAATCCCCCTGGCCAGCGGTTGGATAGATATTCACAATGTCCAGCTGGGTATGCCGCCCCTTTCCGATGAGGAGACTCCGCTGCCCGAGCTGCTGATGGATGTGGATGTGAAGGTTGGTCCCGAAGTCAGGGCCTACAGTTCCCAGCTGTACGACATGAGGCTGGAGGGGCAGGTGCATCTGGGGGGGACTACCGGCTATCCGGTAAACAGCGGTAAAATTACCGTAAAGAAAGGAAAATTTTACTACCTGCAAAACCAATTCAATATCTACGAGGGAGAAGTCCGCTGTAACCAGCAGGGGACCTACGAGCCCTTTATCGATCTGTTTGCCTATACCCGGGTGGGCAGGACGAAGGTTTATCTGTCAACTAAGGGATCTCTGGGAACGATGGATTTCCGGCTTACCTCCAGTCCGGAGATGAGTCAGACGGAGATAATGCAGCTTTTGACCTTCCGCCGGGAAAGAGGGGAAAGCGGCGACGACAAGGAGCTGGCCTATTCCATTCTGGATATGGGTCTCCATATGAGCTTCCTGGGCCAGCTGGAGGACAGCCTCCGGGATCTGCTGTTCCTGGACGAGTTTAAGATTTCCAGCCGCGATTATTCAATGGGGGAGGGCCAGGGTGATAATGACCGGGAAAGAGGGCAGAGCGAGTATAATGTCCAAATAGGCAAATACATAAGCGACAAGGTCATGCTGAAATATACGATTGGCGTAGGTAATAAAATAAACCGGGCCGGTCTCAGGTATGATTTTGACGACAGGCTGAGTATGTCCCTGGAGCAGGATATGAACGAGCATGACACCCGGGTCGGGATGGAAATCAGATTGAATTTCTGACTAAATTTTAAGGGAAAGGAGCTGATGGGAATGGAATGGCAGGACTATGTGAGCGAGCTCAGGCGAATCAAACTGCTGGCGCCGGAGCAGGAGAGGAAGCTGTGGGCTGACTTTAAGGAACAGGGCGATCGAGAAGCCCGAAGCTGCCTCATCCGGGCCTATCAGCCCCTGGTCTTTCGCTGTGCAAAACCTTTTGCCTCTATGGAGGGAATAATGGATGTAGTGCAGGAGGGGACCGTGGGACTCATTGAGGCGGCAGAGAGCTACGACCACCGGCGGGGCGTCGCTTTCAGCCTCTTTGCGGTTCATCGGATCCGGGGGCGGATGATGGACTGGCTGGCTGCGGAGGCGAAGGGGGATGCCCTGACCATAGATTTTTCCGGGCTGACGGGGGAGCACCGCCGCTGGGAAGCCATTCCCGATACAGGGAGCGATGTATCGGCCCGGTTTGGAGCTGGCGGAACTATATGACCGCCTGCAAAATGCTGTGAGCCGTCTGCCGGAAAAAGAGCGGCGGGTTATCAGCTCCCTTTACATGGAAGAAGAAAAAGCCGCCGACGTGGCGGCGGATATGAAGCTGTCGGTAGGCAGCATTTATCGTTTGCAGAAGAAGGGCATCCGGCGAATCAGGGGGATGATGTCCCGGTTCATGGCAAAGTGACGATGGTTCATATTTGAAGAGAAACTTGCCTTGGGTATTTTCTTAAGCAACGGCAGTATAATTGTTTCGATAGGCGGAAAGGAGGGGGAGCATGGCAGACAGTACCCAGCGGGACAAGGTGAAAAATCACCTGGAGGCGGCCCGGGAGTGGCTTGGTTCAGCGTCCGGGGCGTTGGAAAAAAGAGAAGATATCAAAAGCGAGCTGGATATAATGCTGGCGGAGGCGGAGCTGACCAGAGCCAGAGAGATGAAAAACTCTCCCGATGGAGAAAAGGGACTACGCCGCCGGGCAAAGCTCCTCCGTCAGGTGATGAGGCTCGCCCCGTTGGCGGCGGCTTTGGCCATCGCCGCCATGTGGATGAGATTTTCCGCCGTTACCCTGCCGGTGAAGCCAACTCCACCAGCGCCGCCTGTCGTGGCAAAGCCCCAGGTCCCCCAGGGGGCGAAACAGGCGAAGACTGAGCCGGAAGCCCCGGCGGCGGAGGAAAAGCCGGGATATACTGCCGGACCTGTGAGGGAAAAGGAAGAAAAGACAGAGGGGCAGCCGTCCGTTCCCGCTCCGGAAGGAGTAACCGAAGGAAAACGCCCCCCGGACAGCGGGGAAGATGCAGAAAGCGCGGAGGATAACGGAGCCAGCCAGCCGGAGAGGGGACCGGGTATAATTCCGGACAGCTCCACTCAGCAAATGATGCTGGATGCGGCAAAGATTTTGCGGCAGACGAAATAAACGGGCGTTATAATACAGGTCATAGGCTCCCCTACAGGGGGCCTATGAGATGGATTGGCGGTTGCCGCTTTCAGCGGCTTGAGTGCTCATGCCAACCTGGAGGGGAGGCTATGAGACCGATTTATTGTTACCTTTTACCCATCTGCCCGATTGGCCCTTCATTTACGGGGCTCATATCAAGAAAGAAAATACCGGTGGCTTTTTTGTAAGCAATGGCGTATAATGCTGTCATTCAGGGAATTGTAAGACAATTTCCACCGATCATCGTTCAACGGTCAAAGACCGGTAAAATTTTGTATAGGTGACGTGAAAATGGAATTTTTTCTTATCACCTGCGCAGTGATGGCGGCATTCATCGTGGGTATTCACAAGATGACGGACTATCTGGGTTTTGAAATGAAATGGCGGCCCCTTGCCCTTTGCGCGGTAATGGCGGTGGCGGCAAATCTCATAACCCTGCTTGTTTCGTCTTATATTACCTTCGATTATGTGGCGCTGATAATGATTTTGATCATTGCCTCTGCTGCGCTGATGACTTACTATAACGAATACCTGCTGAAGCGTGATATGGAGTGGGAGCTTGAGGAAAGCGCCCTGGAAAAAGCGGAAGCAAAGCTGGATTCGGTGGCTGCCGGAAATGACCGGCAGATCGTGATTGAAGCCCTGGAGAGGGCGGAGCAGACCGCCGTTGAGGTAGCCGGAGCGCCTGAATCTGAGAGGATCGCTCCAGAGACTTTGCCGGTGAATATTGAGCCGCCTGAGCTGACGCCGGTGGCGGAATTTCCGCCGGAACCGGCTGTTAAGGCGCTGCCGGTAACTGAACCGATAGTGACAATGGAATCAGCTTATGAGCCGGGTTTTGAGCCTGAGATGGAAGGCGTTCCCGAGTTTGGGACAATTCTCGAAGGGTCGCTGGAAACTGTTCCCGAGTCTGAACCGGGTTCCGAACCTGAACAGGAACCTGTCCAGCTGCCGGATATTTCCGGAGACAAGCTGGCAGGACTTTCGACTCTGGATGATTTTCTTGACTATGCGTACAGCAAAAAAAATGAGGGGAACCTTTCCGCGGCGGCGGCGGCGCTTGCGGCGGCGGTGGAGAAATTTGGGGATGACAGCTACGCCCCCTTTGTAGTTATCGAGCTGGCCAATGTGTACAAGGCGCAGGGGGACTATCAGGCGGCTGTCAGGATGTACCGGGATGCCTGCCGCCTGCCGGCGGTTGCCGGAGACGAGATTACCCTGGCCCAGTTCAAGGGCTCGGAGGAATATCTGCTAAAGCTGATGGCCGTGCTGGAAAACCATGGCACGCCGAAGCTGTCCTTTACGGAAATTCCGGAGGATTACTTCCGGGAAATTCTCTGACTTGCGGGAAAAAGATAGTATTAGGTATATTCTAATATTATTTTTTGTGTTATAATTGTACACAACTTTATTCTGCTAATTTTTAGAAATGTTTCGTCAGGAGGAATAACAAATGTTGAAGAGAAGCGTTGAAATCCTCAACCTGCCAGTTATCAGTATTACCGAAGGCCGGGAGCTGGGCACAAGCAAATCCCTGCTCATCGATGCAAAGAATGGCGTGGTGGCCGCCATTACCATTGAGGACGAGGACTGGTATCGCGGAGTAAAGCTCCTGCCGTACTCTTCTGTAATTGCCATCGGTGAAGATGCCGTCACTATCACCAACAGCGAGAACATTCTCACCCTTGAGGATGCCAGCGACTATGAGACCATGCTTGATGCCAATGTCCGCATCATCGGCACAAAGGCCATTACCAAGACCGGTACGATTCAGGGCAAGGTTTCGGAGATTTTTGTGGGAGAAGGAGGCCGCATTGAGAAATGCGCCCTCGAAAATGAAGAGGGCGGCGCCGCGGAAATAAATACCGACCAGATTTCTATTTTCGGTAAGCAGGTCACCGTTATCGACGCTGAATTGGAATCGGAAAAAAAAACTGAAGAAATAGCTATCCCAAAACCGGCCGCGCCCAAAGCTCCGGCTAAACCGGTTATCGCTCCCAAGCCGCCTGTAGCAAAGAAAGCTGAGGAGGTCAGAAAGGAAGTTACCGCCCTGGAGGCTCCGGTTGTGGACGAGCCTGAGGATGAGCCCGAGGAGGAAGCGCCGGCTGCTGCGGCGAAACCTCAGGAATCTGCCGAATCAGCGGCCGACCGGGCTACGGAAGAGCGTCATCGCCGCTTCCTGCTGGGCAAGAAGGTGATCCGCCAGGTTGCCACAGACAGCGGCTTGGTTATCGCGGAGGTAGGGGCTACCGTTACGGAGGAAATCCTTCAGAAAGCAAAGCTTTCCAATAAGATTGTACCCCTCTCCATGAGTGTTCAGTAACCGCTGAAAAGAGTGTTTTATCCCGGCTGCCGCATCAGCGGCGGCCGGGATTTTTGTATAAAGGAACCCGGCGGCTGACGCGGGGGGACTTTATGCAAAAAAATACCGCCGGGCCGATTGCCGGGCGGTATTTTTGAAGATTGTTTATCAGTTTATCTGGGCAGGTCATCGTAGAAGCAGTAGGCAGAGTCAGCCTTTGCCCGCAGGAGCTCAAGGAGGATTGGACTTGGCGGCTTCGTGGGATCAAGGGCGATGGTGAAGCCGTTGCGCCTTTTCAGATGAGCTACGGCGTAGCTGCACCGGCAGATCACATCGTCCACCGGCTGGGAGGGGTTGGGGGTATCGGCAATGCCGACGCTGACGGCCAGTATGTTGAGGGTTTTCTTGGCGGAGAAGGATTTTTTCAAACGGGAGAACAGGCCGTCCAAAGGGGCGGTGATTTTTGTCCGCTCTACATCACCAAGAACCGCCACCGCAAAAACGTCGCCGTTCATTCTGACGCAGATGTTGTCGGGAAAAGCTTCCCGAAGCAATTGGGAGAAGCGGAGGATGGCCTCGTCCCCGGCCTGATGGCCGAAGCATTCGTTTACCAGACGGAGATGGTCAAGGTCAAAGAGGATTACCGTAACCCGGAGAGTCTTCCGCTCGTGAGCCAGCATCATGTAGAAGGCGTAGCGGTTGTACAGGCCGGTGAGGGGGTCGGAAAAGGCCATGGCGTCGATCTGCCGCTTCAGGTTGATCTCATCAGTGGCGTCATGGGCTACCGCGACGGTACCAATGGCAGAACCGTCTTCATCCCGGAGGGGAGACTTGTAGACTGAAAGAGTCCGAGGGCCATCAGCTTTGTCCACCCGCTCATCAAAGAGGCAGGTCTCACCCTGTCGGAGAACCTCGGCGTCAGTTTCCAGACAGATAAAGTCCCCATTCCGGTACGCTTCCTCGGTAATATCCCAGATGTAGTAGTGATCGTGTCCCTCCACATCTTCTCTTGGTTTGCCAACGAAATCGCAAAAGGCATTGTTTACTTTCAGATGATCGCCTTTTACATCCTTAAACCAAACCAGATCCGGGAGAGTATTTATTATTGTATCAAGGGCGCTGCGGTAGTAGTAGCTTTCTTTTCTGGCCAGGAAGTCAGCCAGCATCCGGCGCAGCCGGTAGTCCCAAAGAACATCCGTCATCCGGGCCGGCCACACCTCCCGAAACAGGGAGAGGGTATCCGGGTCGAGAGCTTCTTCATGGCCGGTTACGAGGTAGAGGGCGGCGGAGGGCGCCAGCCGGCGGACTTCCGCCGGAGGCAGACCGGCGTTGTCCCCCATGATGATAATGTCGCAGGCTGGCCATTGGAGGTGGCCGAAGGAAGGAACGGACACCAGCCGGGTTCCTTTGGGGGCCAGCATCCGCAGCTGCCCGGCCCGGCTTTCCGGCAGTGCTGCAAGGAGAATAGATAATTTTGGACTATACATAAAATCCCTCGTTTTCTCAGGAGATGATCGGCTGACTGTATTGAGAAATAAACACAAATAAATGTAAATATACCTGATGCTATTATAATGCGGTCCTTCAGGAAATTGCAAGGCAATTCCATCTGTTGTCAGGCCGCCTGAGGGGTAACCTCTAATCCGTCCCATAGGCTCCCCTTTAGGGGAGCTGGCGGCGAAGCCGCCTGAGGGGTGAATAAACTATGCTCGGCTTTACCTTATAGGCCTCCGGTTAATCTTTTACCCTCTCCGGCACATCTGGCGATGCGCCACCTCTCCCAGAGGGAGAGGCAAGAAAATCACCTAAAGGAGAGGCTTTGAGTTTGCGGCTTCTCAATTGAGGTTTTCGGAGAGGTCAATGCGAGGATAGTTCCTACTTTAACTTTTTACGGGTTTTCATCAAACCGGGAGCCGATGAGCCGCCTGTCTCCCGCCGCTCTGGCGTCGGTGACGGTTTGCCGGGACAGGGTAAAGCCCCGGCCCATTACCTCGTTGGCGTCGATAAATATCATGAAGGCGGCGGGGTCCACTTGGTTGACCAGTTTTTTCAGGCGGGCGATTTCCGTCATGAGGACCACGGAGAAGACCACTTGCTTTTCATCCCGGCAAAAAGCGCCGGAGCCGTGGAGGAAGGTGGCGCCCCGTTCCAGTTCCTGGATGATTCCGTCGGCAATTTTCTGAGGCTGCCGGGAGATGATGATCACGGCTTTGCGGTGGTTGAAGCCGGCCGCCAGCATATCGGACAACCGGCCGGCGATAAACATGGAGATGAGGGTGTACATGGCTGGGGCCGGGCCAAAGAGGAAAGCGGCCATCACCATGATACAGCAGTTGATGCTGAAAACCACTTCGCCCATGTTGAAGGAATAATATTTCTTGACGATGGCGGCGGCGATATCCATGCCGCCGGAGCTGGCCCCCAGCCTGAACAGGATGCCGAAGCCGATTCCGTTGAAGACGCCGCCGTAGATGGCGGCCAGGAGAATGTCGTCCGTGATGTACTGATGGCTCATAAATTCCGTGGCGTCAAGGCACACCGAGAACATTACCGTGGCAAACAGCACCTCGGCCACGTATTTTTTTCCCAGCATCCGCCAGGCGGCAATCAGGAGGGGGACATTGAGGGCAAGGGTGACCACGCCGGCGGGAATGCCGAACAGGTAGTAGCAGATAATACCCAGCCCGGCCAGGCCGCCGGAGAGGAGGTGGTGCTGAACGAGAAAGACGTTGATGGAACCGGCGGCAATAAGGCAGCCGACTACGATGAACAGATAGTGAGTAATTTTTTTCAGCATAACAAGCCTCTTTTTTATTTTCCTTTTGCCAGGATGCAGATTGCCGTCAGGATCATGACCATTCCCAGAGATTCGGCCCGGCCGAAGGTAACTCCCAGCAGGAGGCCGGAGAGAATGACGGAAGCGGCCGGCTCAAGACAGCTGGTCATGGCGGCGTCGGAAGGGCCTACCAGGCGGAGGCTGGCCATGTACAGGACGAAAGCGAAGACCGTTCCTCCTACAACAATGTAGAAGAAGGCCAGGGCGGCCGTCATGTCCATAATGCCGCCAAAATTCCAGGGACGGGCAAAGGGGGTAAAGAGCAGGCCGCCCACCAGCACTCCCCAGCCCACCACCAGCTCCGGGGAGTAAATGGTGAGCAGCCGCCGGGGCTGCAAGGTGTATACTGCCTGGGCGGCGCCGGTGGCCAGGCCCAGGCAGAGAGCCAAGGGAGTAATGGCCAAGGCGTCCAGATCGCCTTTTGTAACTAAAACGGCGGAACCGGCCACCGCCAGAAAAACGCAGAATATTTCCCGTCCGGTGGGCAGCTGCCAGTCCCGGAGGGCCACGTAGACCACGATAAACACCGGCATGAGGTAGCCGAGGGTGGTGGCGGTGGGGGCGTTGCTGACCTTGATACAGGCGTAGTAGGTGTATTGGGTCAGCAGCATACCGAATATGGAGAAGATGATGATTTCCCGCTCGTCCAAAGCATTCCGCCACAGGGCGAAAATGCTTTCTCCCCGAAACCGGCAGTAAATCAACAGCAGACAGCCGGCCAGGAGCATTCTGACGGTGGTAAGCCATTCGGGAGAGAAGCTCCGGGCCTGAAGCAGGAATTGGGCCGCCACTCCGGCGCAGCCCCAGAAGGCGGCTCCGGCAGCGGCGAGAGCCATGCCTTTATGTTTTGTGGTCATTTATTTTTCCTTTGAGTGGAGAATTTTGAAGTACGGATTCATTATAATGCAGGCTTTCAGGGAAATGCAAGGCAATTCCTGCTCAATAATATTCACCGGCTTGGCTCCGGGGGAGGCGGTTTGAAAAAAGCCCGTCAACCTGCTATAGTGAGGGCAGTCAGGAGGACGGCTATGAAATACGAAAACTGTACCATCGGGCGGTTCATAGAGCGGCCGAACCGCTTCATCGCCCGGGTGGAAATAGCGGGGCGGCAGGAAACTGTCCATGTAAAAAATACCGGCCGCTGCAAGGAGCTACTGGCGCCTCAGCGGGAGGTGGCCCTGGTAAAGAGCGGCAATTCGGCCCGCAAGACACAATATGACCTGGTGGCAGTGAAGAAGCCCTCCCGGGGCTGGATAAACATCGACAGCCAGGCGCCGAACCAGGCGGTGAGGGAATGGCTGGAGGCTCAGGACTACGACTTGATAAAGCCGGAATACAGATACGGAAGGTCCCGGATCGACTTTTATCTGGAAAGGGGGACTGAGAAAATCCTGCTGGAGGTAAAGGGCTGCACGCTGGAGGTGGCGGGGAAGGGATATTTTCCGGACGCTCCCACGGAGCGGGGCGTGAAGCATCTCCGGGAGCTGGCCGGGGCTGTGGCGGCGGGCTATGCCGCCGTGGTTGCTTTCGTCATTCAGATGAACGGCGTGAGGGAGGTCTATCCAAACGCGGCCACCCATCCGGAATTTGGCGAAGCCCTGAAGGAGGCGGAGGCCGCCGGGGTAAAAATATGGCGGCTCCCCTGCC
>CAJTSO010000004.1:0-8451 GCA_910579115.1 uncultured Selenomonadaceae bacterium | reverse complement strand
GCCGCCGATAGGCTGGAAATAATTTAGTGGTTGGCAAGCTTGTAGATGGCCATGGCCTCTTCCTTTCCGATGGGATGGAAGACGGCCACTTTTTTTGCGCCATGGTCGGAGAGGCTGTCCGCCAGCCTTTCGATTTCCGCCTCGTCCTTTACGCCGATGCCCAGCTCCGTGAAGGAAAGGGGCAGGCCAAGGCTGTGCCAGAATTCCTCCGTCTCCCGGATCCCCGCCCTTGCCCGCTCGATGGGGGTGCCTACCGTGACGCCCCAGACGTTTTCTGCGTATTGGGCGAAGCGCTCCGGCTTGTCCATCATCACGTACCGGGCCCAGGCAGGCCACATGGTGGTGAGGGTTTCCCCGTGGATGGCGTCGTAGAAGCCGGACAGCTCGTGGCCCAGCTTGTGGACGCCGAAGTCCATGGTCCGGCCCAGGGAGGTGAAGCCGTTGTGGCTGACGGAGCCGCACCACATGATTTCGCTCATGGCCTGGTAGTCCCGGTGATTTGTCATGGCCACTTTGGCAAAGCGGATGACGTTCTTCAGGAGGGCCTCCGCTACCCGGTCGGTAAACTCGTTGCCTTCCTCATGGGTGATGTAGCGGTCGAGGGTGTGCATCATGATGTCGGCAATGCCGGCGGCCAGCTGGCGGCGGGGGATAGTGCAGGTCAGCTCCGGGTTCATGATGGCGAAGGCGGGGCGGTTGAAGTCCGTATTGATACCGCATTTCTTGCCGGTTTCCTCGTTGGTGAGGACGGCGCTGTTGCTGGTTTCGCTGCCGGCGGCGCTGATGGTCAGGATCACGCCCACGGGCAGCGAGCGGGTGACGGATTTTTTCCCGGACCAGTACTGCCAGATGTCGGTGGAAAGGTCCGAAGCGCCGTGGGCGATGGCCTTGGCGGTGTCGATGACGGAGCCGCCGCCCACGGCCAGGATCAGGTCGGCGCCGAATTTGGCGGCGGCCTTCACCCCCTCCCGGGCATGGGCCAGACGGGGATTGGGCTGAACGCCGCCGAACCCGGCAAAGGGAAGGCCCGCTTCCTTCAGGGTGGCCTCCACCCGGTCGAGAAGCCCGCTCTTTTTTACGGAGCCGCCGCCGTAGACGATGAGGACCCGGCTGCCTCCGTGCTTTTTCACAAGCT
Source organism: uncultured Selenomonadaceae bacterium (assembly GCA_910579115.1). Taxonomy (GTDB): domain Bacteria; phylum Bacillota; class Negativicutes; order Selenomonadales; family Selenomonadaceae; genus RGIG250. The sequence continues at coordinate 7,316 of CAJTSO010000004.1, read as the reverse complement.
CGGCCGCTTTGGTCTCCGTTTCCCGGCCAAAGACTATTTCGGTAGGGGTATAGAAAGTAAAGCCGTTCATGCTATCCTCCTGATATTTTTTCGTTAAATTACATTTGTTCTTTCCCTTTGCTTAGGCACAATACATTGCAATACTGACCCCGTAAATAGAGTCTGTCGAAAACACGCTTTGCAACTCCCTAAGCTCTGCCATCGCTACGCTCGGCAATCGCTAAGGTCGCGTGCATGACACTCACTAAATTCGTCCATCGTTCCACTCGGACTTACTAAGTGAGTTAGTCAAGCTCGGAAATCAACATAGCGGTGGTAAGCTCTGCCATCATTTCATTTGGCAATCGCTAACCACCGATGTTGATTAACGGTTTTCTTACAGACTCTATTTACGAGGAGTCGCATCAAGGAAAGTGCAGGGATTTTTGGTAACTGTTTATTTCCTTGAATCCGCCACGGCTTTCAGGGCGGTATCGGCGGCGGCGATGGTTTTGGCGATATCCGCTTCGCTGTGGGCCAGGGACATGAAAATCGTTTCAAACTGGCTGGGGGCCAGGTAGATCCCCTGCTCCAGCATGGCGTGGAACCAGACCTTGAAGGCTTCCTGATCGCAGGCCGCCGCGCTGTCGTAGTTTTCCACTTCCTTCTCGCTGAAGAAAAGGCCGAACATGGAGCCGGCCTGGTGGAGCTGGAGGGGCACGCCGTATTTTCTGGCGGAATCGCCTATCGCGGCGAGGAGCTCCTTGACCTTCAAGGTGAGAAGCCGGCTGGGGTCCGGCTGGCCCGGCGCTGGTTCGGCGGTGAGGATTTTCAGGGTAGCGATGCCTGCCGCCATAGCCAGGGGGTTGCCGGAGAGGGTGCCCGCCTGATAGACGGGTCCGGCGGGGCTGACGTAATCCATGATCTCCGCCCGGCCGCCGTAAGCCGCCATCGGCAGGCCGCCGCCGATTATCTTGCCGAGACAGGTGAGGTCAGGCGTGACGCCGTAGGCGGCCTGAGCGCCCCCCAGGCTGGCCCGAAAGCCGCACATTACCTCGTCAAAAATCAGGAGAGCGCCGTATTGGGCGGTGATATTTCGCAGGAAGCCAAGGTATCCCTGCTTCGGCAGGATACAGCCCATGTTTCCGGCTACCGGCTCCACGATGACGGCGGCCACTTCGCCCCCCTGTTCCTTCATGACGGCGGTGAGGGCGTCCTGGTCGTTGTAGGGGACGGTGATGGTATCTCTGGCCACTCCGGCGGTGACGCCGGGGCTGTCGGGAACGCCGAAGGTGGCCAGGCCGGAACCGGCCTTCACCAGCAGGCTGTCGCTGTGGCCGTGGTAGCAGCCGATGAATTTTACGATCTTGTCCCGTTTCGTGTAGCCCCGGGCCAGGCGGAGGGCGCTCATGGTGGCCTCGGTGCCGCTGTTCACCATGCGTATCCGCTGGATTGAGGGATAGACGGTCATGACCAGTCTGGCCAGCTCCGATTCCCGCAGGGTGGGAGCGCCGTAGCTGGTGCCGAGAGCGGCGGCTTCGTTTATGGCGGCGATGACTTCATCATGGGCATGACCCACCACCATCGGGCCCCAGCTGCCTACGTAGTCGATGTATTCGTTGCCGTCGATGTCGTAAATTTTGGAGCCCTTTGCCCGGGCGATGAAGGGGGGCGTGGAGCCCATGGAGCGGTAGGAGCGGACGGGACTGTTTACGCCGCCGGGCATCAGGGCTTTTGCCTCGGCAAAGGCGGCGGCGGATTTTTCCAAGCTGAGCATATTCTGCCTCCTCATTCCGCCAGCCACCGGGCGGCATCCAACGCGTGATAGGTGATGATAATGTCGCTGCCCGCCCGCTTCATGGAGGTGAGGGACTCCAGCACGATGCGCTTTTCGTCGATCCAGCCATTGGCGGCGGCGGCCTTGACCATGGAGTATTCGCCGCTGACGTTGTAGCAGGCGATGGGGCAGTCGGTGATTTCCTTTACTCTGGTCACCACGTCCAGGTAGGCCATGGCCGGTTTTACCATGATTATGTCGGCGCCTTCCTCCAGGTCCAGCATTGTTTCCTTCAGGGCCTCCCGGATATTGGCCGGGTCCATCTGGTACTGGCGGCGGTCCCCGAACTGGGGGGCGCTGTCGGCGGCGTCGCGGAAGGGGCCGTAGAAGCCGGAGGCGTATTTCACGGCGTAGCTCATGATGGAAATATTCTGGTGGCCGGCCTCGTCAAGGGCGTCCCGGATGGCGGCCACCCGGCCGTCCATCATGTCGGAGGGGGCGACGATGTCAGCTCCGGCGTCGGCCTGGCTGACGGCCACCTTGGCCAAAAGGGGCAGGGTCTTGTCGTTGTCCACATACTTCCCCGCAAGGCAGCCGCAGTGGCCGTGGCTGGTGTACTGGCAGAGGCAGACGTCGCCTACGATGACCAGCTCCGGCACGGCCTTTTTGATGGCGGCGATGGCCCGCTGGACGGGACTGGCCATGTCCCAGGCGGAGCTGCCGATTTCATCCTTGTATTCCGGCAGGCCAAAGATTTCCACGGAGGGAATGCCCAGGGCGGCGGCGGCCTTGGCCACCTCCACCGCCCGGTCCACGGACAGATGGTAGACGCCGGGCATGGAGGGAATCTCCTGGTGGACATTTTCTCCGGCGACGACGAAGAGGGGATAGACGAAATCCGTCACGGCGAGGCTCGTTTCGCGGACCATACTGCGGAGCCCGGGGCTGACTCTCAGGCGGCGGGGACGAATCTTCAGCATTTCAGTGTTCATTTTGTATTCCTCCGGGTTTTGAAATTTTACTATAAATATATTATATATTAAATTCATGGATTAGGGAAACAATAATGTTCGCCGGGGCGGAGTTTTTTGCGATTCATTGGCAATCTGCCGCCGGCTATCGTTGACGAATAATGGCGGAAGGGTGTAAAATAAATTCGGGGAGATACTGCGGTGGAAGGGCGGTATCACGTTGGAAATTACCCGGGCAGTGTGAACGGGTTGCAACCCGGGATAATTGCTTGGTTATCCCGGGTATTTGTTTGGGCCGGGAGAAGGCGGTAAACGCTAAGGAATATATTGAGAGGTGAAAGCGATGGATGTAAAGCGGGTGTTTCTCATCGTGCTGGACAGCTTTGGCTGCGGCGCGCTGCCGGACGCGGGAGATTTTGGCGACGGGGACGTGAATACTCTCCGTTCCGTCAGGTCGGTACCCGGTTTCGCTGTGCCCCGGCTGGAAGGGCTGGGGCTGTACAACATCGAGGGGAACGGAATGCCGGGAGCCAGACCGGCTCCGGCTCCGGCGGGAGCTTACGGACGGATGGCGGAGATGTCTCTGGGCAAGGATACCGTTACCGGCCACTGGGAGATCGCCGGAGTGATCAGTAAGCAGGCGATGCCCACTTTTCCGGAGGGCTTCCCCCGGTCGCTGACGGCGAAGCTGGAGGAGGCCTTCGGCATCGGCCTGCTCTGCAACAAGCCCTATTCCGGGACGGAGGTCATCCACGATTACGGACCGGAGCATCTGAGGACGAGGAAGCCGATAGTGTACACCTCGGCGGACAGCGTTCTTCAGATAGCCTGCCACGAGGCGGTATACAGCCGGCAGGAGCTGTATGCTCTCTGCGAGAAGGCCCGGGAAATCTGCGCCGGGGGAACGCCCTGGGGGGTGGGCAGGGTGATTGCCCGGCCCTTTACCGGCGACTTCCCCCATTACGAGCGGACCAGCGGCCGCCATGATTACGCGCTGGAGCCTTCCGGCCCTACCGTCCTTGACGCCGTTGCCGCCGCCGGGCAGAAGGTAATATCCGTGGGAAAGATCCGGGATATTTTCGCCGGTAAGTCCATTACGGATCATCGGCCCATGGACGGGAATGAAGATGGGATGAACAAGGCCATTGACCTGTTGAGGGATAAATCCTGGCAGGGGCTCTGCTTTGTGAATCTGGTAGATTTTGACATGAAGTACGGCCATCGCCGGGACCCGGAGGGATACGCCAGGGCCCTGGAGATTTTTGACGGACAGCTGGCGGAGTTCCTCCGGGCCATGGATAATACCGAGGTGCTGGTCATCACGGCGGATCACGGCTGCGATCCTAAAGGAGCGGGCAGCGACCACACCAGGGAATACGTGCCGGTGCTGGCCTGTGGGGCCGCCGTAAAGCCGGGGGTAAATGTGGGAACCCGGCGGAGCTTTGCCGACCTTGGGGCTACCATCGCCCAAATGCTGAAGCTGGAGGGCAGGTACCAGGGCAAGGGCGATTCCTTCTGGGCAGATATTTCTTTGGGATAAAGAACTTTCGGCAGGAGAATAAAATGTACGAGGATCTGAAACGGGAGGTCATCGAGGCGGCCCGGAAAGCGGAGGAGACCGGTCTCTGCCGGCCCCGCTCCGGCAATTTCAGCCGGATCGACGATGAGCGGAGATGTATACTCATCACTCCCTCCGGCCTTGACCGAATGACCATGACGGAGGATGATATAATAATCATCGACCGGAACCTGAAAATTCTGGAAAATAAAAATAACCGCAAGCCCTCCAGCGAATCCCTGATGCACGTGGCGGCCTACGAGGCGAGGCCCGACATCAACGCGGTGGCCCACACCCATTCCCCCTGCGCCCTCACCTTTGCCATCCTCGAAAAGCCGGTGCCGCCGGTGCTGGCGGAGAGCGGCCATCTGGGCTGCGGCGGAAACCGCGGGTATATACCGGTGGCGGCTTACGGGCGGCAGGGTTCTCAGGCGCTGGCGGACTCGGTGAAGGTTCCCCTGTCCAAGGGGGACGCCCTGCTGCTGGCCCGCCACGGGGTAATGACCGTCAGCGGCCGGGGAGTCCAGGATGCCCTAATCAAGGCCATGTATGTGGAAGACATTTGCGGCGCTTACTATCGGGCGCTGACAGTTACGGGAGGCGTGGAGCCGGAGATCATTTCCGCCGCCGACCTGGAGCTGAGCAGTCCGGAATTCAAATGAGAAGCAGAGGATAAATCATGAGCTTAAGTATGGAACATTTTCTGGCCCTGCAAAACGGCAGCGACATCCGCGGGGTGGCAATGAAGGGACGGCCCGGGGAAGAGGTGAAGCTTACCGGGGAAGCGGCGAACCGGATCGCCGCGGCCTACACCGTCTGGCTGTCGGAAAGGACCGGCAAGCCGGTGGGCGAGTTAAAGATCGCGGTGGGCATTGACTCCCGTCTCACCGGTCCCGCCCTTAAAGGGGAGGCTCTCAAGGCGATCACCGGCATGGGGGCCGAGGGCTATGACTGCGGTCTGGCCTCCAGTCCGGCTATGTTTATGTCTACCGTCTTCGGGGAGGAGGCCCCGCCCGCCTTCCCGGCCATGGACGGCTCCATAATGATTACCGCCAGCCATCTGCCCTTCAACCGCAACGGGCTGAAGTTCTTTACCGCGGCCGGGGGATTGGAGAAGGGCGATATTAAAGAGCTGCTCACGAGGGCGGCCAACATTGAAAAAAAGGACGGCGGACTGAGGAAGGCCGTCAGCTATCCGCTGATAGAGCGGTACTGTAACCACCTCCGGCGGGTCATCTGCCGGGAATTGGGCGCTGAGGAAGGTAGCCGCCCCCTTTCGGGTCTGCACATCATCATTGACGCAGGCAACGGGGCGGGGGGCTTCTTTGCCGGAGGCGTCCTCGAGCCTCTGGGGGCTGATGTGTCCGGGAGCCTTTACCTGGCGCCGGACGGAATGTTCCCCTACCATGAGCCGAACCCGGAAAACCCGGAAGCCATGGAGTTTCTCCGGGAGGGAGTGCTGTCCGTCGGGGCCGATTTGGGCTTGATTTTTGATACGGATGTTGATCGGATGAGCGCCGTGCTGGATGATGGCACGGAGATAAACCGCAACGCCCTCATTGCCATGATGGCCGCCGTCCTGGCCCCGGACTATCCCGGCAGCACCATTGTTACCGATTCCGTTACCAGTGACGAGCTGGCGGAATTTCTCACGAAGGAGCTGGGGCTCGTTCACCACCGCTTCCAACGGGGCTACAAGAACGTCATCAACGAGTGCCGCCGCCTGAACGGCGAGGGCATTGTAAGTCCCCTGGCCATTGAGACCAGCGGCCACGGAGCCCTGAGGGAAAACTACTATCTTGACGACGGGGCCTATTTGGCGGTAAAGCTGATCATTGCGGGAGCGAAAGCCAGCCGGGCGGGACGCCGCCTGAAGGACCTGATCGCCGGGCTGGGTTATCCGGCGGAAGCGGTGGAATACCGCCTGAAGATCAGGGGAGCAGACAACGCGGCGGATTATGGGAACGAGGTTCTGGAAGCCTTTGCCGGCCGGGCAAAGGGAGCCGGGATAAAGATCGCCGCTCCCTCCTACGAAGGGGTGCGGCTGGTTTTCCCGGACGGCTGGGCGCTGCTTCGCCGTTCCCTCCATGATCCCCTGCTGCCCCTCAACGTGGAGGGACGCCGCGCCGGCTCCGTCAGCGCCATCGTCTGCCAGCTGCGGGGCCTCCTGAGCGGCTTTGATAAGCTCGACCTGAATCCATTGCTTTGAGGAAAGGAAAACCATGATCGTATACGCTGTTGATACCGGCGGGGAATACATCTCCCTTCCGGAAAGCCTGCGCCGCCACCCGGAGGGCCGCCGCAGCATCTACGTAAATCTCACCAACCGCTGTACCTGCGCCTGCACCTTCTGCCTGCGGGAAATGAAGGAAATGGCGGAGTCCTCCTCCCTCTGGCTGAAGGACGGGGAACCGCCGGTGGAAACGGTGGAGGAGGAATTGGCGGCGGTTCCCTGGGAACTGGCGGGGGAAGTGGTGTTCTGCGGCTTCGGTGAGCCCACCATGCGCCTGCCCGAGCTGATAACCCTCCTGAAATGGGTAAAGGAAAACCATCCCTCTGTCAGAACCCGGCTGAATACGAACGGCCTGGGGGATCTGGAATACGGCCGGGACATATCGGGCGATTTTGCCGGAGGAATCCTGGATGTGTGCTCCATCAGCCTCAATGCCTCCAACAGGGAGCGGTACCTGGCGCTGACCCGCAGTAAATTCGGCCTGAAATCCTATGACGCGATGCTTAATTTTGCTCAGAATATGAAAAAATATGTTCCCGAAGTGGTGCTGACCGTGGTGGATCATGTAGAGGGGGAGGAGGAAATCCGGCTCTGCCAGAAAATCTGCGATGAACGGGGCATTCGCCTGAGAGTGCGGCCCTACGAGGATAAGTGAGGATTTCATCATGAAGAATAAACTGCTTGGCCACCTGGTAGTTCTGAGGGGCGGCGGGGATATTTCTACCGGTGTTGCCATTACCCTGTGGCGGGTAGGCTACCGCGTCCTGATCCTTGAGCAGGCAAGACCAGCATCCCTCC
>CAJTSO010000003.1:48414-69267 GCA_910579115.1 uncultured Selenomonadaceae bacterium | reverse complement strand
CATGGAGCCACCGTCAACATCTATTTTACTTACAACAGACTTGAGAGCCGGAATAAGAATATCCTTCTGTCCTTTTTCTATCGGCTTTGTCACATAGACATCATTACTGCCGGTGGATAAAACATCAGTAACAGTTCCTAAATGATTACCCGTTTCCTTATCATATACCTCCAGCCCAATAATATCTATTGTGTAATACTCTCCATCTTCAAGCTCGACGGCATCCTCACGGTTTACCATAAGATACCGGCCTGTCAATGTTGCCGCTGCCTCGCGAGTGTCAAATCCCTTAAATGACATAAGAACCGCATCGTTTTGATAGCGAACAGTCTTTATGTCCATTAGCGTATCATTGACATAGACTTGGGTCATGCCCTCGAATCGTTCTGGAAAATCTGTAAGGCTGTTTATGCGAAGCTCACCTCGTATACCATGAGTCTTTCCAATTTTTCCTATACGAAGGCGGTTTTTATCTTCATTTTTCATATTAGCTGCGAATAGCGACAACCTTGTCGTCTTCAACCAATATTTCTACATTCATCAATTCACGGATATTGTCGCCGATCTTCACATCAACGATGCGCTCAAGCTGACCCTGAACGATCTCTGCGCCGGGAGCAAGGTGATTTGTATCCTCCAGCCGCTTTTCAGTGTCTTTTCTGAAATCAACCCTCTGTTGGCGCTCTCCGTCAAAATGGGCACGAATAGCCTGAATACGCTGAATATCATTGTGCCCCTGCTCAGCAAGAACCTGACGCTCCTGTATATCCAGCTGACTGAGCTCCATCTCTACCCGCTTGAGGCTGTCAGTGAGTTCGCTTACAATGCGGGCGCGAAGCTTATCAGTAAGCTTTGCTTTTATAGTAATGGGTATTTTAAGGGAAATAGTGTCCATACTAATACCTCTCTTTTCATCAAATTTAGAAAAACAGCGGCAAAACTCCATCAATCGGTGGAGTAAATGCCGCCTCAACTCATATGATTTCTACGGTAACTTTTTTATTGTCTACAGTTGCAGCTGCTTTGACTACTGTACGGATAGCCTTAGCAATACGCCCCTGCTTACCGATGACCTTACCCATGTCATCCTGAGCCACATGAAGTTCAAACACTACAACGTCTTCGTCAACTTTTTCTTCAACGATGACCGATTCCGGATGATCTACAAGGGATTTGGCGATGTATTCAACCAGTTCTTTCATCTGGAAACCTCGCAATTACTTAGAGCGCTTTGCGGCATCATACTTAGCCATAACACCCTTCTTGCTGAGCAAGGAGCGAACGGTATCAGTCGGCTGTGCACCCTTCATCATCCAATCAATAGCCTTGTCCTCATCAACATTGACGATAGCAGGCTCCTTAGTCGGATCGTAGTTACCGATGATTTCGATGAAACGACCGTTGCGCGGGGAACGGGAATCAGCGACAATGATGCGATAGAAGGGCTTCTTCTTAGCACCGAGACGGGTTAAACGAATCTTTACTGCCATTATATATTCACCTCCTTAAAGAGCTGATCACTTCATAAAGGGTAGTCCGGGGATCTTAGGCATTCTAAAACTGCCTAAACCTTTTCCACCCTTTAAGTTCTTCATTTTTTTCATCATCTTGCGCATCTCGGCAAATTGCTTTAATAGCTTGTTTACCTCCTGCACACTTGTTCCACTGCCCTTTGCGATACGCTTCCGGCGGCTTCCATCAATGATTTTTATATCAGCACGCTCACGAGGGGTCATGGAGCGAATGATAGCTTCAATACGGCGAGTCTCTTTGCCATTCAAATCAATATCGGCACCTTCCAGTTGTTTCTTCAGGGTGCCCATACCGGGAATCATTCCGAGAATTTGCTCAAAAGAACCCAATTTCCTAATCTGTTGCATCTGCTCCAGGAAATCATCTAAAGTAAATTCATCCTTGCGGAATTTCTTTTGAATTTCCTTAGCCTGCTTTGCATCGTAAAGTTCCTGAGCTTTTTCAACAAGAGAAAGGACATCGCCCATCCCCAGGATACGAGATGCCATGCGGTCAGGATAAAACGGTTCAAGGGGTTCCAACTTTTCGCCCATACCAATGAATTTTATCGGGCAATTGGTAACAGCCTTTATGGACAAAGCTGCACCGCCTCGCGCATCACCGTCCATCTTAGTGAGGATCACGCCGTCTATATTCAAATCTTCGTTGAAGCTTTGGGCGACATTGACAGCTTCCTGACCTGTCATAGCATCTACCACTAACAGGATCTCATGGGGATTTACCTCTGTCTTGATGGATTTTAGTTCATCCATCAATTCCCGGTTAATCTGTAGACGACCAGCGGTATCAATTATTATAACATCTGAAGCTCTGTGGGTGGCAAAGTCCAAGGATGACTTTGCAATCATCACCGCATCTGTTCCCTGAGGCATGGAGAATACCGGGATATCCAGTTGACTTCCGATAATCTGTAACTGCTTCACAGCTGCGGGTCGGTATATATCTGCTGCGACAAGTATCGGATGCTTACCCTTCTTCTTCAAGGCTATACCCAGTTTACCGGCAGATGTGGTTTTACCAGCGCCCTGAAGACCAACAAGCATGATGATTGTTGGAGGCTTAGGAGAGATATTTATCTTGCTCTGAGTTCCACCCATCAACGAGGTAAGCTCTTCGTCAACGATTTTTACAACGAATTGAGCAGGCGTCAAGGTTTCCAGAACTTCCTGTCCAACAGCCCGTTCTTTAACCTTCTTTACAAAATCTTTTACGACCTTAAAGTTAACATCGGCTTCGAGTAGCGCCATTCGCACATCCCGCATTGCCTCGTTAACATCATCTTCTGTGAGCCGTCCATGACCTCGTAACTTTTTGAAGGTTTCCTGCAGACGGTCAGCCAGGCCTTCAAATATCATTATTTCCCCTGCTTTCCATATAGCTGTCGATATATTTTTTTAATATTTTCAAAGCTTTTTTTCTGGAGGCATCTTCTTGGGCAGCAGAGAGCTCATCATAAATACTCAAAAGCTTTTCGTGTTCGTTACGCTGCTTATCAATGAACCCCAGTTTAATTTCACAGTCAGCCAGACTTTCATGCGCTCTTTTAAGCATATCATGTACAGCCTGCCTCGATATGCCCTTACTGTCACCAATTTCAGATATCGTTAAATCATCATATAAATACATGGCTAGTATTTCGCGCTGATGATCTGTCAATAATTGACCATAGCAGTCATACAAATCGGTAAATTCCATGCGCTCAACAAACTTTTCACCGGAACGAGTATCCATGTATTTCACCGCCATATATTATAATTGCGAGGTGTGTCAAGCGCTTAAGTTTACATCAACGGAAGTGATTATACAAATAAAAATTGCCATTGTCAAGTATTTTTACTTGGCAATGGCAATTTTTATTTATCAAACAACGCTCTGGCAAATTCATCAGGGGAAAAAGGTCGTAAATCCTCTACAGCCTCACCTACGCCAATCCACTTAACTGGCATTTTCAATTCAGATTTTATGCCTATTACGACGCCGCCCTTTGCGGTACCGTCAAGCTTTGTAAGAACTACACCGGTAACAGGAGCTGCTTCGGTAAAAAGTTTTGCTTGACTTATAGCGTTTTGCCCTGTTGTTGCATCAAGAACGAGCAGGGTTTCATGGGGGGCACCGGGTATCTCACGGGAAATTATCCGATTGATTTTCTTCAGTTCTTCCATGAGATTTGATTTCGTTTGAAGGCGTCCGGCAGTATCGATAATCAATATGTCTACATTGCGGGCCTTTGCCGCCATTACAGCATCATAAGCTACCGCTGCCGGGTCGGAACCGGCCTCATGCTTGATCACGGTTGCATTTGTCCGTTCTCCCCAAACCTCAAGCTGTTCAATGGCTGCTGCTCTAAAAGTATCGCCTGCGGCCAACATTACTTTTTTTCCATAATAACCGTAGAATGCGCTCAGTTTGCCGATCGTTGTAGTCTTACCGGCACCATTAACACCCACAATAAGTAAAACCGTTGGGCCCTTTGGCGCAAAACGCACTCCACTGTCTCCCAGATTCAATATGTTGGAAATCTCTTTTTCCAGAAAGGGTTTTAAATCCTCCGGAGAGTTTATCTGCTTGGACTTAATTCCTTTTCTGACCGAAGCCATCAATCGTTCAGTTGTATCAAATCCAACATCTGCCATTATCAGAGTCTCTTCCAACTCATCCATCAGGTCTTCATTGATATCTGCATAACCGAGAATCAGTTTTTCAATCTTTCCGGTAAAAGCTTCGCGAGTCTTGGTTATTCCCTTTTTTAGTCTGTCAAAAAAGCCCATAATCGGTCTCCTTTAATCATTCATCAAACTTTACGGATATTATTTTTGAAATACCGGCATCTTCCAAAGTTACACCATAGAGAGTATCAGCGGCATCCATGGTCCCCTTGCGATGTGTCACAATAATAAACTGGGTTTTTTCTGAGAACTCTCTCAAAAAACGGCCGAATCTGGAAATATTAACCTCGTCCAAGGGAGCGTCAATTTCATCAAGTACAGCAAATGGCGATGGAGAATAGCGAAGGACTGCAAAAAGAAGCGCGATAACAGTAAGGGCTCTTTCTCCTCCTGAAAGAGCCGAAAGATTTTGCTGCTTTTTGTTGGGAATTGTCACATTTATGTCAATGCCGGCGGAAAGAATATCTTCTTCGCCCGTGCGGATAAGGTCTGCTTCTCCCCCGCCAAATAGTGAGAGAAATGTCTCTCCAAAATATTTTCTGATAGAATTGAATGCCTCAGTGAGTCGCTCCCTCATTTTTTCATCGATATTATCAATTATAGAGATGAGATTATCCATTGCAATTCTCAAATCGCCAGCTTGAGCAGATAAAAGTTTTCTGCGGTCATCAAGCCGCTGTGCCTGTTCTATTGCCCCTGGGCTTACAGGCCCCAATTGCTCAAGCTTGTTTTCAAGCCTGCGAAGGTGCCGCTGAAGTTCTGTGCCGTTAAGCTTCAGTCTTTTAGCTTCTGCAGCAGCTATGGATATTCCCAAATCGTCTTCCAGCGACCTTTTTTTTTCATCAGCGGCGAACTGACACTGACTAATATGTAATTCCAGATCCTGAATTCTCTGGCGTACTTCTGTCAAATTTCTATTGATTACCCTGATTTCTTCGTCTTTATTGTTACCTGCAGCCAAGGCAGCCATTTTTGCAGAATAAAGCATATCACGATTTTTAGTTATTACTGTAAGCTGATTTTTTAAGTCGCTAAGCTTCGCTTCAGCCGATAATCTATCGTCACTTTTATTAGACAATTTTTCATTAAGACTGGTGGATTCTTTTTTTATTGCTTGTCTTTGGAGATTTAATTGGTCAATTTCCTGCTGCTTTAGCAATGTCTTTTCTTTCAAGAAATTAATCTGTTGATTGACGGCAGCATCTTCAACTTCGCTATTGCGGAGTTTGTCAGATAGTCCTTTAGCTTCTGTTTCTAATTTTGAAAGACTGATGCCGGACTGTCTGCTTTCTTCGTATGCCCGTTCTGCAGCGCCAATTGCCTCCCGTAGCTCCTTATGGGCAGCAAGTTTCTTTTCCTGGAGCCTGGAAAAACTAACGGAAAACTGAGCTGCTACAGCTCTGATAGCTTCAAGGGTATTGGCTTTTTCCTCCACAGCTTCTTCCAGGTTCTTTTTATCACTCCTTAAGGAAGTAATTTTAATCAGCAACTGTTGAATATCTTTTGATAGAGTCTCCTTACACTGCTCAATTTCAACAATTTTATTTGTGAGATTGCTTTCTTCAGCTTGAACAGCTGATTCTTCTGAAGTTTTTTGATTCAGGGTATTAGTCAGGGAAGATATCTCCCCCCTTCTGTTAAGAAAGCTGTTTTCATTATTGCGTGTACTACCGCCTGAAACCGATCCGCCAGGATTTAACAATTCACCGGAAATAGTCACTATCCTGTTTTTATACCCCAGCCTTTTCGCTATTTTATTTGCATTATCAAAGCCGTCAACCACAATCGTGCTGGAAAGCAAAAAACGAGCCACTATATCATATTCCGGCTTCGTCTCAACCAGTTCATGGCAAATACCCACATATCCCTTCATTGATGTTATGTCATTTGATAGATTTACAGGTTTTCGATCATTTAGTGTTTCCAATGGCAAAAAAGTTACTCTGCCCAATTTATTAAATTTCAGATACTCTATAGCCGCTTTTGCAGTGTTCATATCCCTTGTGACAATGTACTGCTGAGCGGCGCCCAGGGCAACTTCAACAGCATTCACATATTTTTCCGGGACATTCAACAATTCAGCAACCGCGCCATTAACATTATCACGCCAGGATTCATGACAGGACAGAATTGAGCGTGGCGCTTTTCCAAATCCTTCATATGCAGTCTGTAACTGGGTAAGAACCTGAAGTTTTGCTTCAATCTGGGAAATAAGCTGGCGTTTGCTTTTTATGTCCTGCTGGATTCGATAAAGTCTGTCCTTATGCGTACGAAATTCTCGTTCATTATCTCTTTGTAATTTTTCTTTTTCAGTGTACTCATTCTCAAGGTATAAAAGATTTTGAGTTACAGCGTCAAGCTTTTCACTGCTTAGCTTAAGAGCCGCGCTGATTTCTTTTTCTGCTTCGCCGCTTTTTGCCTGACGCTCAGTTTCGCTATCAATATCTTTTTCCAGTAATACAATAGAATTTTTCTTTTCACTTACATTCTGTTCAGCCCTTAGGCGGTCAGTCTGGGATTTCGTGTATGTTTCTGACGCATTTCTTATTTCCAGATTTTTATTTGCAATATCTTTCCTTAGCAAAGATATAATATCGCTGACCTCCTGCCTTTTTTTGAGCAGTGTGGAATTGCTGTTCTGATATTCCAGTAAGGTAGCTTTTCCTTCTTCTATAGCTCTTTCTATCTGCTTTTCCTGGACGGAATATCGTTCCAGAGCTTCCTCATCATTTCGTCGTTGTTCATCAAGCAGTCGGAGGTCGCTTTCTTTGTCCTTAATTGTATCAGAAAGACTCAATAAATCGCTGCCTAAAGCCGTTAAGTCCTCCTCCATAAAGAGCACTTTTTGGTTTAATTCCTGTTTATCGGCTTCAGCTTTTGCAAGTTTTGCCGTTACAGAAACCTCACCATCCCTTTCTAAAAGGAGTTTTTGTTTTCCGGATGATACCTTCATCTGTTCCTGCTCGTAACGGTTCAGTAGTCCGGTAATTTTCGCTTTATCTCTTTCCTGGGCAATTTCATTATATTGACGAGTTTTCTCAGCTTCAACTTTTAATGGTTCCAGCTGCGTATCTATTTCGCACAATATATCGTTGATACGAGTAAGGTTATTCCTGGTATTATCAAGTTTTTTTGACGCATCTTTACGATTTGCCCGAAATTTTGTAATCCCAGCTGCTTCTTCAAAAAAAAGACGGCGGTCTTCCGGCTTGTTATTGAGTATTTCATCTATTTTGTTCTGCCCAATAATACTTATGCCTTCTCGGCCCACACCGGTATCAGCCAAAAGAAGATGTATATCTTTCAAACGGCATGGTACTTTATTTATATAGCATTCACTTTCTCCTGAACGAAAGAGTCTGCGGGTGACAATGACTTCTGAATAATCTACAGGCAGACGCGAATCCTCGTTTGAAAAATAGAGGGACACCTCCGCCACGCCTAATTGGCGGCGTTCTTTACTACCAGAAAAAATAATGTCCTCGGTCTTTAATCCCCTGAGATTGCGAATATTCTGCTCCCCAAGCACCCAACGAATGGCATCGGTGATATTACTTTTTCCACTGCCATTAGGACCAACAATAGCTGTCACTCCACAATCAAAATCCACTTCAATCTTTTCCGCAAATGATTTAAAACCATAGGCTATCAAGCGTTTAAGTTGCAAAAGATACACCTTTTCTATAAAAAATTAAGCTTTTTCCGTCTGCTTGCTGATGAATTCTTCACCAAAAACCTTAACTGTATAAAACAGACCTATGACAAAGGGAAGGTATTCGGAAATGATACGCCAGGCTACGGCTAATATGCCAACAGTCCCCGCTGGAACAAGATGACTGAACAACAATATAAAGCCGCCTTCGGCGACTCCACTTCCTCCGGGAGTGGGAGTAAAATACAGGAGCATATTCAAGAAGAACATCCTCCCCATAATCACTATCCAGTCAACATTGGTCACCCCTAAGCCGTACATAAGGCAGGGAAGTATTGCATAGAGAAAAACCAGCGAGATGCCTGATTCTATGCAAATAAGAACCATCATTACCGGAGACTTTTTCAGTACCCTTGCCGCCTCGTTTATTTCCTTGAAAAGGACCAATA
Organism: uncultured Selenomonadaceae bacterium; assembly: GCA_910579115.1. Taxonomy (GTDB): domain Bacteria; phylum Bacillota; class Negativicutes; order Selenomonadales; family Selenomonadaceae; genus RGIG250. Next base: position 60,967 of record CAJTSO010000003.1, on the reverse strand, counting down.
ACTGATGTCCTCGGTAAATAGGTAAAGCCTTAGCTATTTTGATGATAACCCGGGATAATAAATGATATTTCAAGGCAACACATAACCCGATAAACAAAACCACTAAAAATAAAGAAGTAAAAAACAAAGCTGTATCTGACAGCATTGATAAAATTTTGCTGTCATACAAAAAAATAAACGGGGTTGTCAATATAAGAAAAGCAATCGTCATAAGGGTTTTACCCAAAATCACAGCAGTGGCTTTTCCGGTTGGTATTCCAAATTTCTTTAAGAAAATCATCTGAGCTACTGCGCCGCCTGTTGCCCCCGGGGTAAGCAGTGCCAAAAAATAATTACCAAAGACAACCTGCATTGCTTCACGGAGCGATATTTTCTCGTCGGACACTTTTAAAATATGCATTAGCCTCGTCCCGTCCAAAAACAAACCTATGCTAATGGACACAAGCGCCAATAATATTCCCGTTGGCTTAAAAACCGTAAGATTGGCCAGTGTATTAATATCAACGGTAAAATATATTACTAACCATGATATCAAGAATAGTAGCAATATTATAAACGCTAACCGTCTGTGAAATTTGTTCATTCAGGCACTCCTTGAAATTGCCGGGATAAAACGATGACAAGATGTCCCCCACTCCAATTTAGCAAGTCAAGTGGCTGGTTCCTCATTATCTACCACAGTAGAACTAATACAATATCTCCATCGTCGTTAAATGCCAATAGATGGGAATTGCCTTGCAATTTTTTGAAAGACTACATTTTTAAAGAATTTTGATTAGAACATACACAACCTCATTGTAATAATAATGCCAATACAAAGAATTGTAAAGTCCTTCGCATTGGCGTTATAGAGTATTATTAAATTTTGACGGCTATCTATATTCTACATCAACCAGTTGATGATTCTTCATGGGCTGCGTAAGCATTGTGATTGTGAATAGATTCGTAGTTCTCACATTCCACCCGGAAATATACCTGCCCATCCAAACTGCGTAACGCAATAACAAGGTCCCTCAGAATGTCCTCTACAAACTTGGGATTGTCATATGCTGCTTCAGTAACATACTTCTCGTCCACTCTTTTTAATAACGGAAAAACAGGGCAGGAAGCCTGATCTTCCATTATTTTTACCAAATCCTCAATAAAGATACATTCCCTGTCATTACTAAATTTGATTGATACGGACATTTTTCCTCTTTGATTATGGGCCCCATAATTAGAAATTTCTTTGCTACAAGGACAAAGGGATGTATAAGGTACCCTCACCTCAAGGGTAAAGGAAAAATTTCCCGCCTTTGTTAGCTCCCCTATGAATTTACAATCCACATCCAAAAGAGAAGCTTTGCCGCTGACCGGAGCGGTCTTGCTTATAAAATATTTAAAACCTAAGGACAAAAGAGCAGAATCAGCGTCCAGGTGATCTATAGCCTGTAAAAGTATGGCTTCCATTTCCTTTTCCGCTATAGGCTTTGTTCCCCATTCATTCAGGATCTCCATAAAACGACTCATATGGGTTCCCCTCAAATGGCGTGGCAATGCTACCGTAAACTGAATATCTGCCAGTACAGGCTGGTATCCTCCAACCTTTGTCCTAATCTGAAAAGGAAGTTTAGCATCTTTAATTCCTACCCGTTGTATAGCTATTCCTCTGATATCAGTAGTATTTTGAATGTCTTTCATATATCACACCTTAATCTCGTATTCTATTGGGTCTGGTATTCCAGCAGCCCTGAATCCCTCCAGCCGCAATAAACAGCTGTCACAAATTCCGCAGGCTTTTTCTCTACCCTTATAGCAGCTGTGCGTGTACTGAAGCGGAGCGCCAAGCTTTACTCCAAGCTGGATAATTTCCTTTTTGGAGAGGAACTGAAGAGGAGTTTCAATCTTAATTTTTACTCCCCTTACAACTGTTGCTGAAGTGGAATAATCAGCAACCTTCTGGAATTTCTCAATAAATTCTGGACGGCAGTCAGGATAGCCGGAATAGTCTACGGAATTAACCCCAATAAATATATGATTCGCCCCGATAATCTCTGCATATCCCAATGCATAGCTAAGAAAAATCAGATTTCTTGCGGGAACATAAGTAACTGGCACTTCTTCCCGATTGGGTTCTCCAGGGGGAACATCAATGCCATTGTCCGTTAAAGCGCTTCCACCGATAAGATTCATGCTTGATTCGATAATCAGATGCTTCTTAACATTATAGAACTCGGCAACTTTTTTTGCTCCATCCAGCTCTATATTATGTCGTTGATGGTAATCAAAGCTTATAGGATACAATTCATACCCCAAGCTGTCTGCTACGGCCATACAGGTAGTTGAGTCAAGGCCGCCAGATAATAGGACGACTGCTTTATCCATTTATTCCACCGTCTTTCAACGTAATGATTCAATCGCCGCAGAAATATCAGCAGCGCCATATATATAAGAGCCGGCAACAAGCACATCGGCACCGGCATCAATAACCAGCCTCGCGGTATCCGGTTTTATTCCACCGTCGATTTCTATTTCTGCATGACTTTTTTTCTCGTCAATTATTTTACGAAGTCGTTTAATTTTACCAATCATGGACGGAATAAACTTTTGCCCGCCGTATCCTGGATTTACGGTCATTATAAGAATCAAATCCACATCGTTTATGAGTTCTTCAATAGATGACAAGGGAGTTGAAGGATTGAGAGAAACTCCCGCTTTCTTACCCAAAGCATGAATTGCCTGGATTGTGCGATGAGCATGCGCAGTGGCTTCAATATGAAATGTTATTATGTCAGCTCCGGCTGCGGCAAAAGCATCAATCTGATTTTCAGGATCATTGACCATCAAGTGGACATCAAATACTTTGTCAGTAACCTTGCGCAAGCATTTAACAACACCGGAACCAATTGTAATATTCGGTACAAAACTGCCGTCCATTACATCGATATGAATATATTCAGCCCCACCATCATCAACTCTCTTTATATCTCTTCCCAGATTGGCAAAGTCTGCCGACAGTATCGATGGGGCAATTTTTACCTTTTTATTATCCTCAGTCACTGCCTTTCCTCCCCTTATACTTTTTTGTTCTTTCCCGCTGCTCGCTAATATCTCTTAAAATTGATAAATACGATGAGTAACGAGTTTCGTCAATATTCTCCGACTCCACCGCCATTTTTACACCACACTCAATAGCTCGCTCATGTTGATGAAGGCAGCCTCTATATCGGCAGTTACTAACATATTTTTGAAATTCTGGAAAATAATCTGCCAGCTCTTCCGGTTTTATTTCCGTGAGATCAAGGGCACTAAATCCCGGAGTATCTACAATATATCCCCCTACATTGATTGGCAAAAGGCGCGCTAACCTGGTGGTGTGCTTTCCTCGTTGTATTTTATTGCTAAGATTTCCTGTAACCAACCCCAGATTAGCATCTATAGCATTGCCAAGTGACGACTTACCAACTCCGGAAGGACCGGCAAAAACAGATATGGAATTTGCCAGCATTCTCCTAAGCTTTGAAATATTTTTTTCTTCAACGGCAGAAATTAACAGAACTTTGTAACCAATTGACTGGTATTTTTTTTGAATTTGCAACAGACTTTCCTCGTGAATCAAATCGATCTTATTAAAGCAGAGTGTCATCCTTTCTATACCCGACCATTCTGCTAGAACGAGAAATCTGTCAATAAGTAATGGATGCGGATCCGGATCCTTGGCCGCAAAAATCAAAAACGCCTGATCAATATTTGCAACTAAAGGGCGCTTCATGAGACTTTTTCGCGGCAAAAGCTTTTCTATTACACCAGTTCCGTCGGGTAAAAGAGTGTACTCTACCCGGTCTCCGATGGTTACAACTTCTTTACTTTTCTTAAATATTCCCCTTAATTTACATGATATGGGATTCGCCGTTACATCGAATCTTCTCTCATCCAAATTCAATTGTGGAACAATGTAATAAAAACTGTTTTGAGTGCGAATAACGGTACCTGTCAGACTCGTCATAGCCTCATTATTTCTTTTTTCCATCTTTATCCTTCAAGTTTGGATTGCCAGTGGCAGCCTTCGATTGTTTGGCCACAACTATATTTACCGCTGTACCCGCTGGTACCTCTTTTCCGCTGGGCGGATCCTGAGAAATAATTAAACCTGGTTTGTTTTTACTCTCCTTTTCGACAACTGTACCTAATTTAAGATTTTGGCTGGAGATGGCAGTCTCGGCAGTGTCAAACATTTGCCCAATTATTTTGGGAACCCTAACAGTTTTTATTTCCGGTTTACTAATCGTCAAATCCACCTTTGATCCCTTAACGTGTTGAGTTTTAGCTTTTGGCTCCTGTTCAAGCACATTCCCGGCCTCACCATTATGCGTCTTTTCATATATATTGCCTGTTTTCAAGCCAACCTTTTGAAGTTTGGTTTGGGCATCTCTTCGTGATAAACCAACAACATCAGGGATTTCCACTATTTCACCGCCTTCTGAAACAGTTAAAACAATATTTCTTTCTTCCTTAACACGTTTTCCGGCTTCCGGCTCTTGAAATAGCACTTCGCCAGCTTTTTTTTCAGCGTTGAATACTTTTTTTACGGTGACCCGTAATTTTTCATTCTCAATAATTCTCTTGGCATCTTCAATTTGCTTACCTATAACATTGGGAACATCAACTTCTGCAACTACCCAAAATTTCCCAAGCATAATATAAGTTCCTGAAAAAAAACCACCGACTAAGAGAAGGAGGATGGCGGCAACAATGGCAAGTTTCTGGTAAAACGGCCTTCCTGCATCATTGCTGCCATGATCAGAATTGCCTTTTGCAAGAAACTCGGCATCAACTTTTGAAAGCACACGGGTAACATCATCTAAATTATCCTCGTTGCTACTATATAGTTCATTCTCCAGCTTATTGATCATTTCAATTAGCTCGCTTGCATCCGGTCTGCGATCAACCTCTTTCTCCAAGGTACGAGCCACAATTGCTTCAAGTTTTGCAGGAACATCAGGATTATCCTTTCGAATCGAGGGCATCTCCTCTTCCAAATGTTTCAGCGCAATGCTTATGGAGGTTTCCCCGGTAAACGGCAATTTTCCAGTCAAAAGTTCGTAGAAGACCACGCCAAGTGAATAAATATCTGATTTTGGAGTTATAGTAAGCCCTTGGGCCTGTTCAGGGGAAAAGTAATGTACAGAACCGACGATATCACTTGAAAAGGACATTGTATTAGAGCTTATAGCCCTGGCAATACCAAAATCAGCCACTTTTACCTGACCATCGGGGGCGACCAAAATGTTATGGGGCTTAATATCACAGTGGACTATATTATTTGAGTGGGCGTGGGCCAAAGCTCTGGCTATGTCTTTCACTACCCTCAATGATTCCCTGACACTAAGATTTTTACAGGCCTGAAGCTTATTCTTAAGCGTTTCTCTGGAAACGTATTCCATAACAATGTAGTGAAGTTGATTTTTATCACCTACATCATAGATTCGGACAATATTGGGATGTGACAAACCGGCAGCTCTCTGGGCTTCCTTATTAAATCTTTCGACGAAATCAGAATCAGAAGCCATTGATTCGCGCAGTACTTTTATAGCAACAACACGATTTAATACCATGTCTCTGGCTCGGTAGACCTCAGCCATTCCACCTCCGCCGACACGTTCAAGTATTTTGTACCTGCCGTCAATTATTGTATCCTCTTTTTGTAACATATCTTTCATTTCTACTGTTTCCTTTAGTCAGCAGTTTTTCAAAATTTCTACAACGATTGCTGTAACATTGTCCCGTGCTCCACGATCAATTGCCGCCTTGACCAATTTATTGGCCATACTTTCAATGGTTGAATCATGTAACAGTTCACATATAGTATCCTCAGATAATGTTCCACTAAGTCCATCTGTGCATAGAATCAGTTTGTCGCCCAGCTCTACATCAAAGCTTCCGGAATCGGAAAAAATAACATCCTCAACCCCTACTGCCCTCGTCAACATATTAGCGCTACTATCCAAATATGCTTCATTAAAGGATACCTGTCCTCTATCAACAAGCATATTTGCATATGTATGATCTTTCGTAATTTGTACGATACTACCCTTGTGAACATGATACAGCTTGCTGTCGCCAACATGAGCCCAATAAACAACATTCTCTTTTATGTGACACAAAGTTGCCGTTGTTCCCATTCCCTGCTTCTCGGGATTATTTATTGCCTCTTCTACAATTTTACGGTTTGCTTTTGTAATAACGTGCTTCAAGGATAATTCGGTAATGTTTTCAGCTCCTGTCAACAGGTCTGCTGCTGTATCAGTCAAAATTCGACTCGCTATCTCTCCAGCGGCATATCCTCCCATCCCGTCAGCTATAACGAACGTCGCCGGGGGTACAACAGCGAAACTATCCTCATTCTCCTTACGAAATGGCCCAATATCAGTATAAGCTGACCAAACCAGGTTGCTCCTCATTTCCTTTTCTTTTCCGCTCAACTTTTGTGTCACCTCCTATTTATGTTAATACTCGTTTGCCAGTCGATCCTTTATATCATATACCAGCTTTGTTTGCCCAAGCAAAATTTCATCGCCGATACAAAGATACTGACTCTGTATCCTGCTGCCATTAACATATATGCCATTCAAACTGTCAGCATCGTATATAATGTGACGATGATTCTCATAGGCAATGTACCCGTGCAGTCGGGAAATCGTATTATCCTCAAGAAAGATATCATTCTTTTCCTGCCGTCCAATATATACCTTATCTTCGCTTAAATACCATACTTTACCTTCATTTGCTGAAATATATAAACAGGCGATATCCTGTTTGTTATGATGGGCTATCGGTAAGGTATAATCGGATTTGTCAACAACTACGGTGTCGGTAGATACGGCAAGGATAGATTTCTTTTCCTCAGCGTATAAAGAGCTGACTTTACATTTCCCGTTTGGAATATGTGTTTCGCCCTTTATGGTAATCGCCAATTTGTCTTCAATGAAAATATCTAAACAGACAACCTGTTTCTTAATGAATAATGATAGCTCATCAATGAACTTTCTCGTTGCAAAAATACGATAGTCATCGGGAGAGAGATTAACCATATAATTATTGGGGACCCTTGTCCCAAGAACTCCCTTTTTTCTTCTCCGTTTTAGTTCTACTAGGAGAGCTTGACTTATTTTTCCTTCAGAAAGTGCTGCTCTCTGTTTTAAAATAGCACCTGGATTTAATTCACGGGAAAACAGTTTCATGTAAATCACCAATACCGCTATTCTTTATTATTTAATCTGGAAATTGCATACCGGGATGGATGTATAGCCCCTGTTGACGATTGTTTTATTTTGGTATGCAGCTCACGAGCTAAATCATTCAGCATTCCCGTTTTTGTCAGGACAGGTGCTACAGTATCATGTACCTCAACCTCATACCCAAAGTCAGCGTGACTGACTTTTTCAGCAGAGCGTATATCTCTACTAATATTTATGCCAACGGTAACAGGGGAAAATACCTGACCTGTTCCTCCACAGCAGGGACAATCAGAATAATTGATTCGGGCAAAATTTCTGCGGGATTTTTTCCGTGTGATTTCCACCAGGCCGAGATTTGTCATTCCAACTATGGTGGTTTTTACTCGATCTTTGTCCGCCAATTGGCGAAGTCTATCCAAAAGCATATCATTACTGGCTTTTGATTCCATATCGATAAAATCTACGACAATAATGCCACCGATATCGCGAAGTCTAAGCTGCCGGACAATTTCTTCCGCCGCTTCAAGATTAACCCGCAACAATGTATCTTCCAATGATAAACCGTTTCCAACATTCCTGCCGCTATTGACATCTATAACCGTCATGGCTTCGGTTCTGTCGATAACTATTTCTGCTCCAGACTTTAAGGAAATATTCCTTGAATATATACGGCTGATTTCCTCTTCCAATCCATACTCATCAAAAATTCGACGCCTCTTCCCATAAAGAGAAAGGAGGTGTTTTTTTTCAGGAGCAATAGAATCCAGCAGACCCTTTAACCTTAAATAACATTCGTTGTCATTGGTAATAATTTCATCAATTTCCTCATCAATAACATCTCTTATTACTCGCACAACTATATCCGCATCTCGATAAACTAATGCAGGGCCGCTCATAACCTTGTACTGTGTACATATTGTTTTCCACAATTGAGTAAGCTCAGATAACTCATCAACAAAAACCTCATCCGATTGAAGGGCTGCTGAAGTTCTTATAATGAGCCCCATGTTTCGAGGCAGATGCTGTTCCGCTATGAATTTTAAGCGGGAACGGGTTGCCTCATCCTTTATTCTATGGGATATGCCAATATAATCAGAGGTTGGCATAAGAACGAGTGAATGACCAGGTAATGTTATACGCATAGTACCCTTTGGCCCCTTGCTGCCTGAAGCATCCTTCTCAATTTGGAGAATTATATCCTGCCCGATATGGAATTTATCATTAGCTGACATGTGCCTGACCGATTCAGGCAATTCGCCATTACCAATATAAAGAAAGGTGTTTTTCCCAAAGCCTATATCAACAAATGCAGCAGACATTCCAGGCAAAACATTCTGAATTCTTCCTTTATAGATGTTTCCAACTAGTGGAGCAAGAATAGATCTTTCTACATCAAAATTTATCAAAAAACCATCATCTATAACTGCCACCCTTGTTTCCTCAGGCATTGAGTCGATTATTACCTTTTTCATTTTATACCCAATCAATCAAGGAACGATTCTTGTAAAGTACTGATTTGCGATGGATCAAGGCATTTTCTTTTTCAATTGGCAACTGAAAACTATCCTTTAGCAATTGCAGAATTTCACTCGCCTTAACACTGCCCTTGAGAGTGATTCTGATGTTTATTAACATCCTTAGGCAGTGTCCATGTATCTCGTATTCTATTGGCTTGGACAAATACTGCTTTACATCAAAAACCTGGTGTTTTTTGGGAGTAATGCGATGGTATACGGCTTTCTGTTCATTGTCAAATCGCTGAAATGATTCATAAACCATTTCAGATCCGGTTTCTTTACAGTCCAATGGAACTTCAACCTGGTAGACGGTCATATCCGGCTGGGCTTTTCTGGTTGGACAGTTTAGGTCAATCTTTTTCAAATTTAATAGCTTTATGCCGGTGGGAAGCTGAAGACTTAGCCGCTCCATTATTTCTTTTGTAGCCAGCTCCTTTGTTAGCTCCACATCCATATATTCTGCATCGCTTGTAACTCCCAGCGCAAGCGCCGCAAGAAAAGTCATTTTCATATGCGGGCTAAAGCCCTCAGAATAATTAACCGGAAGCTTGGCTCTGAGGATAGCCCTTCGAATAACCTCTGCATAATCAAGATGAGAGATAAAACGAAGCTCCTCACCTTTTGTGAAGACCATTCGGTATTTAATCATTTACGTTCACCCCAATCAATGACCTGAACGCCAAGATTTGGACATATACCACACCCATTACACTGACCGCGTCGGCAATCTTCCGTTAATCTTTCTCCAATCGCTTTATTGTACTCCCGCAGAAGAAAAGCCTTATCGACTCCAGGAGTAATATGTTCCCACGGTAACGGTTCATTGAAACTACGGGTTCTTGTGTTATATTCATTGGCATCTATTCCTGTTACGGAAAAAGCCTTCATCCAGGCATCATAATTAAACAGTTCAGTCCATCCGTCAAATTTGGCGCCTGCTTTCCATGCCTCAAAAAGCAAATTTGACAGCTTTCTGTCTCCACGGGCTAAAACTCCCTCAAGCAAACTGACCTTAGCTTCATGATATGTATATCGTATAGACTTATCGGTAATGTGTTCTTTGAGGAGTTGCTGCTTTCTATGAAACTCCTTCATGGTGTTCTGACCAAACCACTGGAACGGCGTAAAAGGCTTGGGGACAAAACAAGAGACACTTATAGTTACTTTGACACCTCTACGTCCCCTAATCTCTTGATAAAGGTCAACAGCCCTTTTCGCCAGCCTTGCAATTCCGACAATATCCTCATCTGTTTCGGTTGGAAGTCCAATCATAAAATATAATTTGACACTTTTCCAACCCTGACGATAGGCGGCAGACAGGGAATTAAGCAGGTCATCTTCTGTCACACCTTTGTTTATTACATCGCGCAGACGTTGGGTCCCAGCCTCCGGGGCAAACGTTAGACTGCTTTTTCTTACTTTCTGAAGCTTTTCAGCCAAATCTACAGAAAAACTGTCAATGCGTAAAGATGGCAAAGAGAAGCTAATTTTTTCCCTACCCAAGGTCGCAATAAACTCTTCAACCAAAGGTCGAAGGCAAGAATAGTCAGCTGAGCTCAATGAAGTCAGGGACATTTCACTGTAGCCGGTGGTATCAACGAGTTTTCTGGCAAGCTTTCTCAACCGATCCATACTTCGTTCTCTAACCGGTCTATATGCGATTCCGGCCTGACAAAAACGGCAGCCTCTTGTACACCCTCTGAAAAGCTCCAGCATTATTCTGTTATGGACAATATCAAGATATGGAACGACCGGTTTTTCAAGAAATTCAACAGAATCTATATCAGCTATTACCCGCTTGGTTATCACCGCAGGAATAGCAGCGTCAACAGGCTTCAATGAAACAAAATTATCATTTTCATCCCTTTTTTCAATATACAAGGACGGTACATATATTCCTGGGATAGAAGCTGCTACCTTCAGGAATCCGGTTCTTCCATTTGGTTTCCCCGTATTTTTCCATTTAATAAAGGCCTCAACGATTTCTCCAATTACCTCTTCCCCTTCTCCTACAATGAAGAAGTCAAAGAAATCAGCCAAAGGTTCTGCATTATACACACAGGGACCACCCCCGACAATAAATGGTTCATTATCGCCCCTATCTTTACTCCATATGGATATCGAGCCTAAGTCCAACATATTAATTATGTTGGTGTAAATCATTTCATATTGCAAGGAGATGCCTAAAAAATCAAATTCTTTTACCGGAGTTTTTGTTTCCAGAGAAAATAGCGGTATATTTCTTTCCCGCATTTTTTCTTCCATATCGGTCCAAGGAGCATATACACGCTCTGCAGCGGTATCTCTTCTATTGTTTAAGACCTCATAAATGATTTTTAAGCCTAAATTAGACATGCCGACTTCGTATACATCGGGAAGCGATAGAGCAAATGTACACTCTACAATATCACGCTCTTTTACAACCTGATTCCACTCACCACCCGTATATCTGCCTGGTTTTGCTACTGATTGTAGTATATCGAGGGGTATTATTACTTTTGACAATTTGTCAAATCCTCCGTTCCCTTTCATTAATCAGTCGAACATTGACCGCTGCTTGCGCATCTGGATATTTAAGAGCAGGCCAACAGCCATGATATTAGTTGTTAAAGAGCTGATTCCGTAGCTCATCAAAGGCAATGGAATTCCTGTTACTGGCATAACGCCCAACGTCATTCCAACATTGACAAGCACGTGGAAAGCAAGCATTGAACTGATACCGGCAGCCAATAACTTACCAAAATTATCACTGGCCTCGATGGCAGTCTTTATTCCTTGCCATAAAAGAACTAAATATAATAAAAGCAGGAATGAACAACCCAAAAATCCAAGTTCTTCACCAACGACTGCAAAAATAAAATCCGTATGATTTTCCGGTAAAAAATTCAGCTGACTTTGTGTCCCTTCAAATAAGCCCTTACCAAATAGCATTCCTGAACCAATTGCTATCTTTGATTGAATTATATGATAACCAGAACCAAGCGGATCAATATTGGGATCAATAAATACCATTATTCTTGTCTTTTGATAGTCCTTCAGCAAATGCCAAAGCAGCGGCATCAAGGCAATTCCCACTCCAAATAATCCGCCCAGGAGCTTCAGATTGACTCCAGCAGAAAAAATCATACCGAGGAAAATGGCAATAAAAACCAACGATGTACCTAAATCCGGCTGCTTTAAAACCAATAGGAAAGGCAACATCACATATGCAGCAATCGGCAATAAGTCATAGATTGTCTCCAATTTTCCAATCTTGTCCTCTAACATTGAAGCCAAAGAAATTATAATGAGAAGCTTGGAGAACTCAGAAGGCTGTAAATTAATTGGGCCAATCTGAATCCATCTTTGCGCTCCCAAGGCCGAATGACCGAAGAACATAACTGCTAAAAGAAGTATAAGGTTAATAATATATAGAGCGTTTCCATAACGCTGCAACATCTTGTAATCAAAGTTAATAAGAAAAAGTACTACGGCAATATTTATTATGGCAAATATTCCTTGGCGCTGAACATACCAGAAGCGTTGACCGCCATCATCGTTAATATGGGTTGCACTGCCAATTATCACAAGACTCATGATTATAATTCCCAAAGTAGCAATAATCAGGGAAAAGTTCAGCCTTTTTAACCAGCGATTATTCATATCTTTATACACCCGTATTAAACTCGTTAAATAACGATGAATTGGGCGGAGTCTCCCCCGCCCTTTGTCATCAAAAATTTTTAATCAGAACAGTCCGGTAATGATACCATTCTCATCAATATCCATGTTTTCGGCAGCCGGCTTTTTAGGCAGACCAGGCATGGTAAGAATATTACC
>CAJTSO010000003.1:35513-48404 GCA_910579115.1 uncultured Selenomonadaceae bacterium | reverse complement strand
GGTTAGCGCAACTATAAAACCAGCTCCAGCAGAGATTTTAAGCTCTCTTACTGTGATGTTAAATCCACTGGGACGCCCCACCTTAGTTTCATCATCACTGAGAGAATACTGTGTTTTAGCCATGCATACCGGCATTTTGTCATAACCCAGATCTTCAATTTCTTTCATCTGCTTATTAGCATCTGCTGTGAAAACAACACCGTCAGCACCATAGATTGTTTTAGCGATAGCGCTAATCTTCTCAGGAATAGTCTGGCTCACATCATACATAAACTTGAAATTTTTGGGTTTCTCAATGGCAGCCTCAACTTTTTTAGCAAGCTCTACGCCGCCTTTTCCACCTTTTGCCCAAACTTCAGACAAAGCAACTTCAGCTCCCATTTCGCTGCACATTTTCTCCACGAGTTCAATTTCTTCGGGAGTATCAGTTGGAAAAGCGTTAAGGGCAACAACCGCAGGTAAGCCAAAGGCCTGAATGTTCTCAATGTGCTTTGTTAGATTTGCCATACCCTTTTTAAGAGCGTCCAGATCAATCTTATCCAGCTCTTTCTTGCCTAAGCCACCGTGCATTTTTAATGCCCGGACGGTAGCGACAATTACAACTGCATCCGGATTGAAGCCAGCAAAACGACACTTTATATCTAGGAACTTTTCAGCGCCAAGATCAGCGCCAAAACCTGCCTCAGTTACTACGTAATCGGCAAACTTAAGGGCAAATTTTGTCGCCATTACACTATTGCAGCCATGGGCAATGTTTGCAAAGGGACCTCCATGAATAAAGGCAGGTGTTCCTTCCAAGGTTTGAACAAGGTTTGGTTTGATTGCGTCCTTAAAGAGAAGCGCCAAAGCCCCGGTTACATCCAGCTCGGTAGCACGAATTGCCCTTCCGGAGCGGTCGTAAGCAACAACGATCCTTCCCAGCCGTTCTTTCATATCCTGAAGACCGGATGACAGGCAAAGAATCGCCATCATTTCAGAAGCAACGGTGATATCGAATCCCGTCTCACGGGGAATACCGTGAGCCTTTCCGCCCAGCCCGATTACAACATGCCTGAGGGCACGATCATTCAAATCAAGGACACGCTTCCATACAATGCGACGGACATCAATATCAAGAGCATTACCCTGCTGAATGTGGTTATCAATCACCGCAGCCAAAAGATTGTGTGCAGCTGTAATAGCATGGAAATCTCCGGTAAAATGAAGATTTATATCCTCCATAGGAACGACTTGGGCATAACCACCACCGGCGGCGCCGCCCTTCACACCAAAGCACGGCCCAAGGGAAGGCTCACGAAGTGCAACAGCGACATTTTTATCCAGAACATGGAAAGCATCTGCCAAACCAACACTTGTAGTAGTTTTACCCTCACCAGCTGAGGTGGGATTTATTGCCGTAACAAGAATGAGTTTACCGTTCTTATTTTCTTTTACCCGTTCATAGGCGCTGAGGGTAATCTTCGCTTTGTATTTACCGTAATGCTCAATTTCGTCATTTTTCAAACCAAGTTTCTCCGCAATCTCACAAATCGGGCGAATCTTCGCTTCCTGAGCAATTTCTACATCTGTTTTCATAGTCAGCATCCTTCCTAATTAAGTAATCGTCATATTCTCCCAGCCTGCAGCTTCGCTGCCTTAACGGTGTTTGCCATCAGCATGGCAATTGTCAGCAAGCCCACGCCACCCGGAACTGGAGTAATTGCACCGGCAACTTCTTTAACTGAGTCGTAATCCACATCCCCAACCAGTTTCTTTGGTTCAATGCGATTTATGCCAACATCAATTACAGTTGCTCCCGGTTTTACCATATCAGCCTTTACAAACAGAGGCTTACCGATTGCCGCCACAAGAACATCGGCATTGCGGCAAATCTCAGCGAGATTTTTTGTATGAGAATGGCATACAGTAACGGTAGCGCTTTTTTTTAAAAGCAAACTCATCATGGGTTTGCCAACTATGTTACTGCGACCGATTATAACCGCATTAGCCCCATCTATAGGAATATCAGCCAGTTCAAGCATCCTTACACAGCCAGCAGGGGTACAGGGGACAAGAGATTCCTGACCAGTAACGAGCCTTCCTACATTAACCGGATGAAAACCATCAACATCCTTCATGGGATCAATTCGGTTTAACACGTCATACTCGAAGGGTTGCAACGCCTTTGGTAATGGCAACTGTACGAGAATGCCACTTATTTTCTTGTCAGCATTTAATGCGTCTATCCTGCTAAGGAGCTCGTCCTTTGAAGTATCAGCAGGCAGGGCAATCATCTCAGAGTGAAACCCCAACTCCTCGCAAGCCTTGTTCTTATTGCGAACATAAACCTGGGAAGCAGAATCTTCGCCTATTATAATTACCGCTAAGCCCGGCATGAAACCATACTCGTCCCTAAATGCCAAAGCGTCTTCCTTTGCCGCCTCCTTAATTTTGGTGGCAAATTCTTTTCCGGAGAGGATTCTTGCGGACATAACTATCAACCTTTCTTTCGAGACCATTACAAATGATATTCACCACTTCAAAAGTGGAAAAAATTCTTTTATCGATATAATGTTTATCTCTATCACAATTGAATAAACCCCAGTTAAAATATCATGTGAACGATTTACAAAAAGCTGGTAAATGTAAATATCAAAATGGCTATAGATACGATACCATTTCGCATAAAATATTTCTGGGTAAGCCAGGAAAAATCCCTGTAATCAGCAATCCGGTGCTGATATATCAGGGTACAGGCAGCCACGGCTATACCAATAAAATACAGATAATTTAAGCCCATTCTTATTCCCAGCCAGATAAATGTTCCAATAGACATAGCGTGACCGATAGCCGCTAAACGAAAAGCGTTCACTGCTCCCACTGAGACGGCCATGGAATGAAGACCTTGGCTAATGTCAAATTCTATATCCTGAACCCCGTATATAACGTCAAAGGAACCTATCCACAGCCCTACAGCTGAGCAAAGCAGTATTAAATTCCAATCTATACTGCCGCCGGCAGCTATCCAGCCGCCGGCTGGAGCCATTGCTATAGCGACCCCTAAAACTGCATGGCACAAACAGGTAATTCTCTTCATAAATGGATAAATAACTGATGGAAAAGCGGCAACCGGCAGAAGTTTGAGGCATATATCCGGCAACTGAAC
Organism: uncultured Selenomonadaceae bacterium; assembly: GCA_910579115.1. Classification (GTDB taxonomy): domain Bacteria; phylum Bacillota; class Negativicutes; order Selenomonadales; family Selenomonadaceae; genus RGIG250. Next base: position 45,259 of record CAJTSO010000003.1, on the reverse strand, counting down.
GGCGGAATAAACCATTATCACCGCGCAAACAGCAATAAATACTACCGCATCCCTTTTGCTTAAATCACCTGTAACCATCGGGCGTTTAGTGAATCTTGGATGAACTTTATCGTATTTGAAATCCACTAAATTGTCAATAGCCAGGGCTGCGCAGCGAGCCCCGGTTAAAGCCAATGTTATCCAGATCAAAACCTTCCAGCCAGGATCCCCCCCAGAGGCAAGAATTGCGCCAACATAAGCAAAGGGCAAATCAAAAATGGTATGATGAATAGCAACATTTTTTATATGGGCGCGAAGAAGCCGATTTATTTTAGTCAAGGCCAAGATCCTTCCACTTCTCAGTGACATTTCGCTTGACTATTTCGCTCATTGATATCTCATCTGGCCATTCTCTCGTATGGCCTTCTTCCGGCCATGTTTTTGTTGCATCAATACCAAGCTTAGTGCCCCATTTTGCCATCGGCGAAGAATGATCTAAAGCATCCAGTGGCCCATCAATCATAATAATGTCACTTTTGGCATCAATGTTATTGAATACTCTCCACCAAACCTCTTTCTCATTTTGGACATCAACATGTTCATCAACTACTATGATCATCTTTGTGAACATCATTTGACCCATGCCCCAAATAGACTGCATCACCTTTTTAGCCTGCTGGGGATACGTTTTCTTAATGGACACCATAGCGCAGTTATGAAACACGCCGGTCAGGGGCAAATTTATATCAACTATTTCGGGAATTATCTGCTGAAGGACAGGCAGGAAAATTCGTTCGGTTGCTTTTGCCATATAACAATCTTCCATAGGTGGGCGGCCAACAATAGTTGCTGCGTATATGGGATTTTTTCGGTGTGTTATACAAGTAATGTGGAATACAGGATAATCATCCGCCAAAGAGTAGTAACCGGTATGATCCCCAAAAGGTCCTTCCCTTCTGACTTCCCCTGCCTCTACATACCCCTCTAAGATTATCTCACTGGTAGCAGGAACCTCAACGTTAACTGTTATGCACTTTGTAAGCTCTACAGACTTATGTCTTAGGAAACCGGCAAAAACCATCTCATCTACATCTCTGGGCAAAGGAGCTGTAGCCGCATAAGTAAGGGCGGGATCGGTACCGATTGCTACCGCAACCTCCATATGTTTCTTACCGGCAGCTACCGTATCTCTATAGTTATCAGCCCCGTTTTTATGAATATGCCAATGCATTCCGGTTGTACATTTATCATACTTTTGGAGGCGGTACATTCCCACATTTCTTTTTCCGGTAGCCGGATTTTTTGTAAACACAAGAGGAAGGGTTATAAATGGGCCTCCATCCTGTGGCCAGCACCTTAGAATTGGGAACTTATCTAAATCAGGCTCTCTCTCAATTACTTCCTGACAGGGGGCATTTTTTACATATTTAGGAAAATTTATCGCCTTTTTTATCATTGGGATTATTGAAATAACATCCATTTTATTTTGAAATGATATGTAGGGTAACTGTAACATGGTACGAATTTCGTCTGCCAATTCTTCAATTGTACCGACTCCCAATGCTAAAGCCATACGTTCCATACTGCCAAAGGCATTTATTAACACCGGGATATCGTAACCGACCACGTTTTCAAAGAGAAGAGCCACATTTCCGGTTCCCTCCCGTTTGGAAATGCGATCCGTTATTTCGGTAATTTCAAGGTCACAGCTTACCGGAGCCTTTATTCGCTTAAGCAAACCCCGCTTTTCCAGCTCTGCCGCAAAATCTCGCAAGTCTCTGTATGCCATTGAAGCTCACTTTCTTAAAACAAATCTGACGATAAAATAACTTAGCTCATGAAGAATAATCATGGGAAGAGCTACCATAATCTGAGTAAAAATATCAGGAGTAGGCGTAATAATCGCTCCTATCACAAAAGATAAAAAGATAACGTAACGCCGCTTATCTCTCAAAAATTTTGAAGATAAAAATCCCAGCTTTGCGGCAATGACAATTACTAATGGCAGCTCAAACACAAAGCCAAAGGGAAGAATAAATGAAAACAGAAAATCAAAGTATCTGGCCACCGAAAACATGGGCATCAGTGAATCACTGCCAAATCCACCAAAGAACTTCAAGGCAGCAGGCATTACCAGGAAAAAAGAAAATGCCAAGCCAGATAAAAAGAGAATTACCGAAGAAGGTACTATAACCGCGGCTATATATCGTTCTTTAATGGTTAGAGCTGGCAGGATAAAACACCATATTTGATAAAACACGATAGGCAGCGCTAATATGAAACCGCAAAAGATTGATACCTTCAGGTAAGTAAAAAAAGCCTCCGAAGGTTGCAAATAATATAATTTCCCTATCGGTTCTGAGATGAAAGTCATTATCTCTTCAATAAAACAATAGCAAATACCACTGCAAACCAAGACTGCCAATATTGCCCGAATTAAACGCCAACGTAGTTCTTCTAAGTGAGCAATGATCGACATGCTACCATCATCAATTTCCTTCTCATCTACTGGTCCACCAGACCCGTCAGACTCCTGCAGCTCGCTGTTGTCGCAGTTCTGGTCGGCACTTGCTTCATCAAAATCTGTGGAATTTTTGCCATCTATGCTACTATTGAAGGTTTCATTTTGAGGGGTAGACTCCTCAGGCATCTTCCTTCACTTCACTTTTGCTTTCAGTTTTTTCCGTGTTCATTGGTTTTGTTTCACTTATATCGGAGGTTGCTTTTTTGAACTCATTAATGCCTTTGCCAAGGGCTTTACCAACCTCTGGGAGTTTTCCCGGTCCAAAAACTACCAAGCCAATTATGAGAATAAGAATAAGCTCCGGAACACCGATGCCAAACATATTTACTCCTCCTTAATAAAAAATCAATAATTACGCTTCAAGATATAATCAGCTAAAAAATCAAAGGATTCTCTTAAATTTTCACTGCATTCTTCGGGAATAAATGCTTTAGCCTTGTTGACATATTCCTGGACTTTTTTCTTTGACCGGGCAATGCCTTCACACTCCCTGACGATCATAACAGCTTCCTGCAATTCCTCCTCACTCATTAAAGGATTAGAAATTATAGCCGCCAACCTTTCTTTTTTTAAAGAATATTTCAAAGCATAAATAACCGGTAAAGTTATTACACCCTGCTTAATGTCACGTCCTGCCGGTTTGCCTAACGTTTCATCATTGCTGGTCACATCCAGCAAATCATCGGTAATCTGAAATGCCATACCCAAATTATGGCCATAGTTATAAAGTTTATTAGCAATATCAGTCCCAATTCCTTCCACCAAGGCACCAATTTCACAGCAGACAGCCATGAACGCAGCCGTCTTTTTTTCTATTTGGCAATAATACGCCTCCTCGTCAGTGGTGATTTTATACAATGAGGAGTCCTGTTGAATTTCTCCAACCGCCAGTAGCTTTACAATTTCAACAATTTTTCCCCCAACAATTCTCGGATAATCTTTATCACTGATCAAGCCAAACGCGCTGGCAAAGAGGTAATCGCCGGCCAAAACCGCCACATGATTGCCATATTTTGCATTTGCTGTTTCTTTCCCCCTGCGCAAAAGGGAATTATCTATGACATCATCATGGATCAAAGATGCCACATGGATAAGCTCTAATGACGCTGCCAGCGGCACAATATCCGCAAAATCATCTTTCTTTGCCATTCTTGCGGCCAGTAAAAACAGCGCGGGGCGCAGTCTTTTTCCGCCAGCGCTTATAAGACTGCTCTCAATGCCGGATAACAGAGGAAAAGTCGTTTCAGAAACCTTTCGTAAACATACTTCAACCTCATCAAGTTCTTTTCTGATCAGAGAATAAGGTTTTGATAACAAATTCATCACCTGAATATATATATATATATTGAAATACTTATACCAATCCTGACTCGTGAGATATTCTGGTCTATAGTAATGAATTCCTGCCAGCCATCGTGATTTTATAAAAAAATATCCGCTTTTTCCATATGTACTTGTAAAAGAATACAATATATATTAAAGTAATTGTATCAAAATCTTATGAAAGAAGGTATACACATGGGATGGCATATTTCTGGTGAACCGGGTGAAGTAGCCGAACGCATTCTTCTTCCTGGAGATCCCCTCAGAGCAAAGCACGCGGCTGAAGTCTTTTTGACTGATGTTAAACAGTTTAATTCAACCAGGAACATTCTTGGTTATACAGGTCTATACAAGGGCGAGCGGATTTCCGTTATGGGTACTGGCATGGGTATGCCCTCTATATCCATATATGTCAACGAATTGATTAAGGATTACGGGGTAAAGCGCCTTGTCCGAGTGGGAACCTGTGGAGCAATGCAGGAATATATCAAAGTTCGCGATATTGTTATTGCTCAGTCCTGTACTACAGACTCCTCAATGGTACGCAATACTTTCGGCCCGTGTATTACCTTTTCCCCTACGGCTGACTATTCTTTTTTGGAACGCTCTGTAGTCGTGGCGAAAGAATATGGAATTACAGTGCATGTAGGTAATGTTCTTTCTCAGGATAGGCTCTATGACGATGAAATTGACTTAAAAAAACTTCATGATTACGGTGTTCTTGCCGCCGAAATGGAGGCCGCCGCCCTTTATCTTCTTGCCGCTAAATACCGTGTAGAAGGACTGGCCCTGTTTACAGTTAGCAATCACCTCATAACTGGTGAAGAAACAACTCCTGAGGAAAGAACAACCACGTTTGACGATATGCTACGAATTGCTTTTGAAGCAGCAATTCGCTAAGGTTTCAATTCATACAAACAAAATAACGGCTACAGTCCACTAAAAGTATAATGTAGCCGTTATTTTATTTAAGACTATACAGTCCGTAGCGGTAACACTGCCTTCACTCCCGGATACCTGCAAAAATAATCTGTAACCAATACAATGATGTACGGTATGTCAGTACAACGAGACTGATTGAGGCGATAATAAAAAATACATTCAGCTCAGGAAAAAGTGTGTTGATACGGATGATCCAAGTGTATAGATGCTGTGTAAGGGCTACACCTATTAAGCAGTTCTTCAAAAATCATTCCCTTTAGCCGTTCATCATCTATGTTATATCCATGAGGAACCATTATCTCAAAGCACATTTTTTTCTGTTTTCCCTTGGATTTAGTGAGGCGAAAATCATGTAAGGAAAGTCTGGCATCAATACCCCTCAAAATATCTCCGACCATTTTTTGACATATTTTTTTTTCAGCGCTATTTAGATCTACAGGATCCATATGTATTATTATCTCTATCCCCAGCTCATCATTGATCCTTTTTTCCAGTGCATCTATAATATCATGGGCAGATACTATATCATAGTCTGCGGAAATTTCTGCATGAAGTGTAGCAAAGGAATGATTCGGTCCGTAGCTGTGTATCACTAAATCATGATACCCAAGAATATTCTTACAGCCCTTTACTATTTCATCAATTCTGGCCGTAATTTCGTCATCCGGATTAGTTCCCAGCAACGGCTTTAGTGTGTCATTTGCAGCATGATATCCAGTAAGTAAAATAAACAGGGCGACAATCATTCCTGCATATCCATCAATATTGTATCCGCCAAAATGATAAACAAGAATACTCAGCATTACGCCGCTGGTTGAAATGCAATCTGAAAAGCTATCTGTAGCTGCTGCTTTTATGGCTACAGAGCCAATTCTATTTCCTATTGATTTGTAAAAATGGCCAAGCCACAGTTTTGCAAAAATTGAAAGAGTGAGCCCGCCAATTATTACAAAATCAACACTTATGTTCACTGGTGAGATGATGCGGTGATAAGACTCTTCTGCTGTTTTAAGGCCAACAACAAGAATTATTACCGCCAAAAATAGACCTGTAAGGTACTCAATTCGTCCATGACCATAAGGATGTTCGCCATCGGCTGGCTTAGCCGCAAATCTAAAGCCAATAATCGTAACAAGGGACACGCCTGCGTCTGACAAATTATTAATAGCATCAGCAACTATTGCCAGTGATGATGTAATAAGACCTAAAGCAAGTTTCAGTGCAAAGAGAAACAGGTTTACAATAATACCAACTATTCCGGTAAATTGTCCGATTTTCTTTCGGTCGTCTGAATTATCTCCCCTTGGCATCACTCCGCCAAAATAGCGTTCCAGTAATAATTCTGTCATATTTTCCTCCAAATATGATTGTATTATCAGAAACAAACATGCTACTACTCAAAAAATAAAAAAGAAATTGAAAATTATTCTTTATTATCTCAAAATTATTAGAAGCGTTTGCACTACTGCAAACGCTTCTAACTTTTTACATAATACTATACAGCTTGAATATTTTCAAGCAAATACTGTACCAGTCATGGCATTCACCTTTTTTTGGTAAGTACTGGTTTAAGGAAGCTGCCAGTATAAGATTGATTATTATTTGAAATATCCTCAGGAGTACCTGTACATACTACTGTTCCTCCACCCTCGCCTCCCTCTGGCCCCAGGTCAATAATATAATCAGCTGATTTAACTACATCAAGGTTATGCTCAATAACTACAACAGTATCTCCTGAATCTACCAGCCTTTGCAGGATTACCAGTAAACGGGAAATATCATCGGTATGAAGCCCTGTAGTTGGCTCATCAAGAATATATAATGTTTTTCCAGTGGACCTTCTCGATAGCTCAGAGGCTAGTTTAACTCGCTGGGCCTCGCCTCCGGAAAGAGTAGTTGCAGGCTGTCCAAGTTTTATATAACCAAGTCCTACATCGTGTATTGTTTGGAGTTTTCTGGCTATTACCGGAATATTGGCAAAGAAATCCAAAGCCTCATCAATCGTCATATTCAGGACATCAGATATGCTCTTTCCTTTGTATTTAGCCTCAAGGGTTTCTCTATTATATCTTGCCCCATGACAGACTTCACATGGCACATAGACATCCGGCAGGAAATGCATCTCTATCTTTATTATTCCATCGCCTTTACAGGCTTCGCATCTGCCTCCCTTAACATTAAAGCTGAATCTTCCAGGCTTATATCCCCTCATTTTTGATTCGGCAGTCTTGCTGAATAAATCTCGAATAGCATCAAATAAGCCAGTATAAGTGGCAGGATTTGATCTGGGAGTTCTACCAATAGGTGATTGGTCAACATCTATGATTTTGTCTATAAACTCAAGACCAGCAATTTCTTTATGCTTGCCCGGCCTGCTTTTTGTATGGTATAACCGAGCCGCCACTCCTTTATAGAGTATCTCATTGACAAGTGTGCTTTTTCCCGAACCGGAAACCCCGGTAACAACCGTAAACAGGCCTATGGGGAATCTTACACTCACCTTTTTCAGATTGTTTTCTGCTGCCCCAATTATTTCAATAGCATTTCCGTTTCCTGCTCTACGAATGGATGGAACAGGAATAGATTTTCTCCCTGATAGATACTGCCCTGTTATTGACTCTGGGTTGGCAGAAATCTCCAGTGCCGTACCTTGTGCTACGACTCTGCCGCCATGTTCACCGGCCATTGGTCCAATATCGATAATTTGGTCAGCCGTGCGCATTGTATCTTCGTCATGCTCTACGACGATGAGAGTATTTCCCAAATCTCGTAAATGACAAAGGGCATCCAACAGGCGTTTATTATCTCTCTGATGAAGACCTATGCTGGGTTCATCAAGAATATATAATACTCCCATAAGGCCCGAACCTATCTGGGTGGCAAGTCTGATTCGCTGCGCCTCACCGCCGGAGAGAGTTCCGGCTGACCTGTTCAAAGTCAGATAGTCAAGGCCCACATGAGATAAAAATCCAAGCCTTGCCTTGATTTCCTTTAGTACCTGTGCTGCTATTTTTTTCTCTTTATCGCTGAGGTTGAGTTTGTCAAAAAAGGCCAGTGAATCACTGACCGATAAAGAAGTAACCTGATGAATATTCATCCCGCCAATTGTTACTGCCAGTGTTTCAGGCTTAAGTCTTGACCCATTACAAGCAGGACAAGGGGTTTCTGTCATATACTGCTCGTAGCTCTCCCTCATTTCATCGGAGGTCGTTTCTTTATAGCGGCGCTGAAGAATATTCATGACGCCCTCAAAATAAACATGGTGGGTGCGAACTTCGCCAAACATATTTTCATATTCAAAATCCACTATTTCCTTTGAACCATACAACAGGGAATATCTAAGTTTTTCCGGCAGCTTATTCCAAGGAGTTTCAAGCTTTTCCCCATGCTTGTACAGCATTGCCCCTATCTGACACATAGCGTAAGAAGCAAGATTTTTGGACAGGGGGGCAAAGGCGCCATCGGCTATGCTTTTATCAGGGTCAGGAACGACGAGGCTTTCATCAAATTTTTTATTACTTCCCAGTCCGCTGCAGCTTGGACAAGCCCCGAAGGGACTGTTAAAGGAAAACATTCTCGGAGCTATTTCCGGCAAACTTATACCGCAATCAACACAGGCAAAATTCTGACTGAACATTATGGTTTCGCCATCTATGATATCGACATATACAACCCCATTGCCTATCTTCAATGCGCTTTCAACCGAGTCTGCCAGCCTGTTTCTTATATCATTACGTATAGCCAGACGGTCAACTACAACCTCAATGGTGTGCTTCTTATTCTTATCAATATTGATGTCATCGTTGATGTCGTACAATTCACCGTCTATGCGTACCCGGACGTACCCGTCCCGGCGGATTGCCGCTAAAGTATTTCGATGTTCCCCTTTTTTGCCTCTTACCACCTGGGCGGTGATATATATTTTTGTCCGTTCCGGCAGCTTTAAGATTTGATCAAGCATTTGATCAAGGGATTGCTGGGTAATGGGTTTTCCGCATTTCGGGCAATGAGGCCGCCCTGCTCTGGCAAATAACAAGCGAAGATAATCATAGATTTCTGTCACTGTGCCAACTGTTGACCTTGGATTATGACTGGTCGTTTTTTGATCGATAGAAATGGCCGGAGAAAGTCCTTCTATATAGTCTACATCCGGCTTATCCATTTGCCCAAGAAACTGTCTGGCGTAGGATGACAACGATTCAACATATCTCCTTTGACCTTCTGCATAAATAGTATCAAAGGCAAGAGAAGACTTTCCCGAACCTGACAACCCTGTAACAACCACCAGCTTATCCCGGGGAATTTCAAGATCTATATTTTTAAGGTTATGCGCTCTTGCACCTTTAATTCTGATGAAATTATCCATAATCTTTTAACCGTCCTGTTTTACTCTAATCAACGGCATCGCTCTTGCCGCTGTATCTGTAACGATTGGATTGTCTGATGTCTTTTCTATCAGCAATGTGTCGCGAGCTATGTAATCATCACTATCAACGCTCTTGTATAGGTCAATCAGTGACGCCGTCCACGGTAAGGAAATAATTTCATATGTTGGAGTCCCTATCGTTGCTTCGTACTCTGAAACACACTGTTTTTTCTCATTCGTTGGATAATTATAAGATATTGTTATGATGCGAAACAATCTGGATAAAATGGAGTCACAGTCGATTACTATATATTCACGCAGAGAATCTACATGAATAATTATCGTATCTACCCCTAACCGTCCAAGTAAATTCAACCTTTCAACGAAGCTCATCTCAGTAGTTAAGTAGCAAATACCAGCCCCAATAACCGATAATGCCATTGATATTTCTGTTCCTTCGACAGCTAAGAGGCCATCAAGTGCCACTATTGACGTTCTATTAACACCTGTACTGATTAAATATTTTTTTGTCAATTCAACACTATCGCTGATTTCTTTATCCGACCTTGCCTTTAGAAACATTGATCCTCCACAAGTCGCTGAACTAATTTC
>CAJTSO010000003.1:0-35489 GCA_910579115.1 uncultured Selenomonadaceae bacterium | reverse complement strand
TAGAGATACAACATCGAGCAGTGGTGCTGATATATAATCAAGTAAACTAATAACCGGTAGCTGCGTAAAATCAGCTCTTGTCATGGAATCTTTGACGAGGATGCCTTGTTTATCATATATTTGCCGATAAAAAAAGCTTTTTTCATACGCCCAGCGGAAGCTTTCATTAATACTTTCAATGGAATTCATTTATACTGCACCAAAAAAACAAGGAGGGCTTAGCCCTCCCAAAATAAATCGTACTATTCTATTCCAACGGTCTCTGATAGAAAAAGGGCTTGTAGCTAGTATAGCCTAGCTTCCGGAAATTAAGAATAGCTTCAGTTGCGCCCACAAAGAGAATACCACCCGGCTTTAATGACTTGAGAAAATTACTATAAAGCTGATCTTTTGCCTCTTCAGTGAAGTAAATGACAACATTTCGGCAAAGAATGAGGTCAAAGCCAGTCTCGAATGGATCTTTCAGCAAATTGTGACGCTTAAATTCAATTACGGATTTGATATCCCGCTTAACGGCGTATTTTCCATCAACCTTGTCAAAATATTTGGCCAACCGGGCTGGTTTTACGGCTTTAAGCTCACTGTCAGAATAAACACCTGCACGAGCCTTTGCTAATATTTCAATATCCAAATCACTTGCTAGTATCCGGTGCCTCGTGCCCGGAGTCATCTCTTTCATAATTATGGAAAGAGAATACGGCTCAGCACCTATAGAGCATCCTGCGCTCCAAATGTTAAGTTTTGGTGAACGCTTCAAAAGATATGGAATAATATCGGTCTCCAACAACCCAAATTTCTCAGGGGTTCTGAAAAATTCGGAAACGTTGATAGTAAGATATTCAATGAAAGCCGCAAAATCATCTTTATTTTTGCAACACTCATCAAAATAACCTGCGTATGAAGCAAAATCACTACGGCAGACCAGATTCTCAATGCGGCGCCTCATTTGCGCCTCCTTATATAGATCAAGGTCAATACCAGTTTTTGCCTTTAGCTTAGTTTTGAATAGTCCCCAATCCTGATCATCCAACATTTTACTTTACCTCCATTGTAGAAATATTGAAAAAAAGAATTCAATCACGTATTCAAATAAAAATAAACTATAGCAATTCTTTCGATAAATAACCCCCAATTCCTTTTAGAGAATGTAAAAAATTACTAAACAGGACATAAATCCTAATAGCTTAATCATCAGTCCCCGACATAATGGCTAAAGCTACCAATTGTTATTTCAGGCTGTGCTTCTCTTAACGACTCAATAAATTTAATCGTGCCGATTGATGTACCGCTATGTGTGGGCATTGTTGCAAGAAACCAGTCAGGGTCAATATTCAGATTTCTCATCTGAATCATCTGTATCGGAAGCTCTTTTAGAAATTCCTGCCAAGCAGTCACCTCTTCCTGACGGTCGTTAAAGCCGGGGAAGTATAAAAGATTCAATGATACATATACGCCATGCTCCAATGCGTATCGGATACTGTTTTTCACCTCAGTCAGATCATAAGAGCTTCGGTAGTAAGCGTTGTATGATTCTGGTCTCGCGCTTATAATGCTGACCCTCATGGAATCCAGCCCGGCGTCAACTATTTTTCTAATACCGGGGGTAAACCCAGCATTGGTATTTATATTGATCTGGCCTTTATCAGTACTTTCTCTTATGAACTTGATACCTTCTGCTATATTATCGGCTGACAGACACGGTTCTCCTTCGCACCCTTGCCCAAAACTAACAATGCCCTGAGGAGTTGTAGACAGGTGGTAGATTCCTATTTCGGCAATTTCCTTTGCAGTAGGTTTGAATTTAATCCTGTTCTGGGGAGAAGGGCAGCACTCTGCCGGCTGCAATGATATACAGCCTAAACATTTGGCGTTACAAACTGGAGAAACCGGGATCCCCGCCTCCCACCGGCGATAAAAAAGGTTTTCGGCAGTCTGGCAGTGCCAAGTTAGTGCGCAATTTGACAAATGGTCAACAAGACGATTTCCTGATAAATCTTTTTTTATACTCTTTACTAATTTTGAAAGATTTTTTGTATTATAATGTTCTGGATTCCATTTATCATTTTGATCATCTGTATGTATTGCCGCTACGTAAAGCCCGTCATTGTACACAGCCACCGCAGTATATCCATACAGCGGAAGAGGTCTTGCTGAGTCATTATTTTCCAAATCGATTCGATATGCGGGAACATGAGTCCTCGTGTAACCAGGCGGAATAATCGCCGCAACAGCCAGGCCGGCAACCGGTAACACCTCTCCATCGGAAGTTAATCCCACCGCCTGCCGGCCAGGCATAAACATCAAGTCTGACCCTCGTGGTAAAGGTATCAAATCCTTTGGTTTTAACTGTACTTCAGAATTACCAACTCTTCCCATGGCGCCTAGGCCCGGTATGTCAAGTATATTACCATCATTGTCAGCGTATAATGCTGTAACCTCATTCATCGTCGTCTCTGTCCCCTGCCTGTTCCTTTTTCCAAGCACTCTTTTCCTTCTTTTGCTTTTGGGGGTTGTACTTATTCATAGCAAAATCTATACCATTAGTGACTATACATTCTACCGCCGGTATAAGATACTTGACAGACTCGTCAACCAGCGGTCGCTGGTCTTCATTAAATGCTGCCAGGACATGATCAACGACAGACCAGCCAGGTAGCGGCCTGCCTATCCCAATTCGTATTCTTGCAAAGTTCTCATCAGGGAGGTGCTGCAGTAAAGATTTAATTCCATTATGTCCCCCGGCACTGCCTTTTTTTCTTATTCTGATAGTTCCAACAGGAATATCCATATCATCATGGGCCACCATAACATCCCCGGTATCAAGCTTATACCAATTCACCAAGGGGCCTACAGCTTCCCCGCTAAGATTCATGTAAGTCAATGGCTTTACCAAAATCAGTTTTTCTGCCCCGAGACGAGACTCCACAACAAGAGCCTTGCCGCATTTTCTCCATCCTTCTGAATTTCCAAGCTTATCAGCTATTGCATCCAGCAGCATCCAGCCCACATTATGTTTTGTATTTTCATATTTCTTTCCGGGGTTTCCCAATCCTACTAGCATCTTCATAATTGTATTCTATCACAACACAAGGCAGAATAAAACAGCAACACCTAGTATAATCCTATAGTATCCAAAGGCCTTAAAGTCATTATTTCTTATGTATTTCAGCAAGCACTTTATAGACAACACCGATACAATAAACGCTACAACCATTCCCACAAACAGGATGACAAACTCAGCAACAGAGTAAGATACCCCAAATTTCAACAGCTTAAGAATGCTTGCTCCAAACATAACCGGTATAGCCAGGAAAAATGTAAACTCTGTCACGACCATTCTGGAAACACCGCACAACATTCCGCCCAAAATAGTCGCGCCTGACCTTGATGTTCCCGGTATCAGAGCCAGCACTTGAAAACAGCCAATCAATATAGCCGTTTTGTAATCAAGCAACTCCAAACTTGTTACACACGGCTTCCGCCTTTTATTATAGTTTTCAACAAGGATGAACAACACTCCATAAACTATTAAGGTAACCGCAACCACAGCGGCGGTCATGAAATGTTCCTCTACATATTCATCGAAAAGCAAACCTATTACACCAGCCGGCATTGTAGCCACAATAACCTTATACCATAAAATGATAGTTCTGTTTTTTTCATGGCGACTCTTGCCATCGGCCCAAGGATTAAGCCGGGTAAAATTCATGGCTACAACAGAGAGAATCGCCCCAAGCTGTATAACTACCAGTAGCATGTCCTTAAACTTTTGTGATACCTGTAGAGTAATAAGCTCGTCAACCAATATCATGTGACCGGTACTGCTTATAGGCAGCCATTCTGTCACACCCTCTACAATACCAATTATAATAACCTTAAAAAGCTCGGCGATCGTTAATTCCATTTTCTCCCCACTTAATAACTGCTGAGCAATCAGCTTTTCATCCAGCCAAATCTCTCAAAAGTCGGAACATACTGTATTCTGTCAATAAAATCTTCGTAAGTATTCGCCGTTCTAAAAACCGGTAAGCGCTCAATCGCATATAAATTCGTCATTGTATCGACATTCCCATACTTTATTGTGAAAGCACCCTTGTATCCACAACCACGAACAATATCGGCAATGTGCAAATTATAGGTACCAGTTGGATATGCTACATATTCAACTGGCTTTTCCAAAACCTCTTCGATCCTTTTCTTTGATTCAATAAGCTCCCTTCGGAGCTTTTCATCATTCAACTCTGTCATGGAAATATGATTAACAGTATGGGACTCAATATCAATAACGCCGCTTTCCTGCATTTCCTTTGCCATATCCCAGGAGATGTAATAAGGCAATTTACGATCAATAAAAGAGGTGATTACGAAGATTACGCCAGTAAACCCGTATTTTTTCAAAATTGGGTAAGCATTTATATAATTATCACGATATCCATCATCAAAAGTAATTATTAACGGTCGTTCAGGTAAATCAACCTCTTCTCCGGCCAGCACTACCCTTAATTGTTCAAGGGATATAGTCTCAAAACCAATTTTTTTAAGAAAGGCCATTTGGTTATCAAAATCACGGGGAGTAATTGACAAAGAACTAAAGTAATCGTCCACCTTATGATAATTAAGAATTACAATCTTCTTCGCTGTTTTACAATCAGATACAGAAGCCATCGCCGGGCATTTACTAATCGTAACCAGACAAAAGATAATTAATGAAAAAATAAAAAACTTTTTCAAGGATAAAACCCCATCAATCTGTATTCAGAGTCTCAATATCATAAATTTTATATATTATGGTAATAACTCTACAGAGTATTCTTCTATACCGCCATCAGCATATTGAATCCAAAATAATATTTTTCATGTCGCATTTTTATTATTCTAATCCCCATATACATTTCCGTCAACAAAAAAACCATTGGCTAAAAAATATTATTCTGTTGTAACGTTAAAGATGAAATGGTTTCCCATATTAAAACACTATTGAGTCAGCTTACAAAGCACAGCAATCTCAATAGTGTTTCTTTTATTCATATCTGAGAGCCTCTATTGGATCAAGAAGAGCTGCCTTTCTGGCTGGGTAGATGCCAAAAAACAAGCCGATTCCTACCGAAAAGCTAAAGGAAAGAAGAATTGGCGATAGAGTTATTACGGTGTTAAATCCACCGAACCGGGAAATCAATTCAGAAGCAGCACAACCAAAGCCAATTCCAATTAAACCACCGATTACTCCAATGACGATGGACTCAATGAGGAACTGAGTCATAATTGCTTTGTAGGTTGCTCCCAATGCTTTCCTGATACCGATTTCCCGGGTACGCTCTGTGACAGAAACCATCATGATGTTCATTATTCCTATACCGCCAACCAGTAAGGATATTGCCGCCACACTTCCTAGAAACAAAGTGAGCATACCAGTTGTCTCATTTACAGTTTCCATAAGGCTTGTCATATTTCTGACATAAAAATCATCTTCTTTTCCCCCGTTTATCCTGTGGCGCTGCCTCAAGAGTGACTCAATGTCACCCTGTATACGATTCATTTTATCCTGAGAAGAAACCTGAATATTCACGGATTGAACATATGTAATACCGATGAGCCGCTCCATGGCTGTTGTCAGAGGAATGATTACAACATCGTCCTGATCCTGACCCATAGAAGACTGACCTTTGCTTTCCAAAACGCCTATTACTTTATAGGGCTGATTATTGACCCGGATATTCAGTCCGACTGGATTTTTGCTGCCGTAAAGATTGCTTGCTACCGTGGTACCAATAACAGCTACACGCCGACGTTTTGTCAAATCATCTTGGGTAACGAAAGATCCAGCCGAAACCGCCAGTGATCGAATTGGCATATACTCAGGGGTAACACCATATACGGTTGTGTTCCAGTTTTGGTTGCCGTTTACTACCTGAAATGAACGCAGTACAGTAGGAGATACATAGTCAATATTCTTTACTTTTGATTTTATCGACACGGCATCTTCATATTTCAGGGTAGTCCGGGAGCCCGCCGCTGACCGGAGGCCTCCGGTATTGGAACTTCCCGGCATGACAATCAGCATATTGCTTCCGAGGCTGGAAATAGAATTCGTAATGTTCTGCTTGACTCCAAGCCCCACTGATACCATAGCGATTACGGCTCCAACGCCAATAATGATTCCCAGCATTGTAAGGATCGTTCTTAACTTATTAGCCGTCAATGCGTCGAGGGCAATACGCACGCTTTCCTTAAAAAGCATATAGTCTCCCTCCTCCATTTTTATACTACATCCATTTGGACACCCCTTCCGGCGTCCTTAGTTATTTTTCCGTCCCGAACCAGAAGCTGCCTGCTGGCACAGGCGGCAATCTCCGGCTCATGGGTTACAAGAATAATGGTCTTTCCCTGGTCATGTAATTCTTCAAAAATCTCCATGATTTCCTTAGTTGACTTTGTATCCAAATTTCCTGTGGGCTCATCCGCCATGATTATTTTTGGTTTATTTACAAGGGCTCTCGCTATAGCTACCCGCTGACGCTGACCGCCGGACAATTCATTGGGCTGATGATACGCCCGGTCAGCCAAACCCACCGCCTCCAGGTAATGCATTGCCCTTTCCCATCGTTCCTTGCGGTCTATCCCACTATACACAAGGGGAAGCGCCACGTTATCAAGAGCGCTTATTCGACTTAGAAGGTTGAAGTTTTGGAAGACAAAGCCTATTTTTTGATTACGGGTTACAGCCAGATCATCATCACTGAGTGAAGCT
The DNA here is from genome assembly GCA_910579115.1 of uncultured Selenomonadaceae bacterium. Taxonomy (GTDB): domain Bacteria; phylum Bacillota; class Negativicutes; order Selenomonadales; family Selenomonadaceae; genus RGIG250. Next base: position 28,741 of record CAJTSO010000003.1, on the reverse strand, counting down.
ACTTCTTCTCCATTAAGCTTATAGGAACCAACTGTGGGTCGGTCAAGGCAGCCCAAAATATTCATGAGGGTTGATTTACCGGAGCCCGAAGGACCCATGAGAGCGACAAACTGACCTTTGTATATATCGGTGGTTATTCCATCCAGCGCCGCTACCTCCTGATCACCTATCTGATAAAGTTTTTTTATTCCCTTTAATTCGATAGTTTTCTCCGGGTCGTTAATCATGCTTCCCTGCTGGACTTTATCATTATATTTGTTCATACCCTCACCCCCGCCATTACATTCGCGGTGGACCGCCAAAGGGTCCCCGGTTTCCGCCAGAACCTTTGCCGCCCTTTTCTCCGTTATCCTTATTCATGGCCACCTTGTAGGTATTTGAAATCTTGTCTCCTTCGGAAATGCCGTCTATAACTTCCACATAGTCATCGCTGTATATTCCGGTTTTTACAGTTCTTTCCTCAGTGCTTCCATCTCCTTTGACAAGTAATACATAGGATCCATTGGCGTTTGTCTTAAGTGATGAAATGGGGACTGCCAAAGCGTATTGCTTCTCTGAGGTCACGACCTCCACCCTTGCCGTCATGCCTGGCAGCAAATCATTATCAGGATCATCCACATCCAGCGTGACATAGTAATAGATTACATCGGCTGACGATGTGCTGGAAGAACTGCTTGAGCTTATGTTCCAACTGTTTGTCACATCGGTTTGAGAAATCCCTGATACCTTGGCCCTAAACTTTTTATCAGTATAAGCATCTACTGTAAACACCGCCTCCTGACCAACCTTTATATTCCCAATATCAGTTTCATCGATTTGGGCTTTTATCTGTTTGCTTGATAAATCGGCAATCAGCATAATAACCGTGGGATTATTATTGCCTTGTACTGCCATAGTGCCGGGGGTCAGTGGCTCTCCCACAACGATTCCATCCATGGGAGCGGTAATTATAGTCTCAGCCAAATCCGACTGAGTAACCTCCAGGGAGCTTTTGGCAGTATCGTACTCCAGCACAGCGTCTTCGTACTGTTCCTGGCTGTTTGCGCCAATATTGTACAAATAAGCTGCCCGATCGTACTTCGCCTTTGCATTTATCACCTTGTATTGCGCCTGTTCAGCTTTTGCTTCATAATCCTTTCCATCCAAAGTTGCAACAGTCTGACCGGCCTTAACCTGCTGATTTTCCTTTACCAACACAGTTTTAATACGAGCAGTAATTTTTGAGGATACTTCAACCGAATTTACAGGCTTTATTGTTCCGGTTGCGCTGACCGTTGACTTCAAGTCCATCTTGGAAACCTTGACTATCTCAATTTTTGTTGATTCATTTGAGTTCTCAGAGGAATTGAACCAATACAAGGCACCGCCAAGTACACCGGCAGTTATCAAAACACCGGCCGCTATTTTAGCCATTTTTTTATTGCCCATCTTCTTCCACCTCCTTTTTTGTATCCAAGGCAGATTGTCCTGTTATTTCATCAGATTGTCTGTTAAGAGCTTCTTCCGCGGTTTCTCCAATGGAGAGTCCCATTTCATTTTCCACCGTAGCTCTGCTTCGTGAGTAGTCATACTTTGCACTAATGTCATTTAATTGGGCGCTTACAAGAGCTACCTGCGCATCCAATACATCCAGCATAAGACCCTCGCCAGCCTTGTATTTCTCTGTAGCAATATAGTAGTCTTCCTGAGCCATGGTAACGGCAATTTTTGTAGTACGGAGTCTTTTCTCCGCCTCTCTCATGTCCAGATACGCCGTCTGAAAAGAAAGATCCAGATTTTCCAAATCCCGTAGAAGCGTTAATTCAGCCTTTTCATAAGCCGCTCTTGCTTTTTCGACAGCAGCATGTGTAACTCCACCATCAAATATGTTCCATCTTGCCGATACGCCGGCTTCGTAATCACTGCTGCTGGTATGGGGCCGGGGTGAATACCGTTGACTCCCCCCAATTCCAGCGGAGACCGAAATCTGCGGATAGTAATCTGCCTTGGCGCTTCGGATAGCATACTTCGTCTGCTTTACCTGATATTTGTCAACAATAATGTCCTTTCGGTTTTCCAGCGCATAAGCCAGACAATCTTTCAGTTCAGGATTAAATTCAACATAGTTAAAATCTTCTGTTAAAATGAGTTCTTCTTCGTAAGGAAGTCCTAAAATATTTTTTAGTGTTTTTATACTAACTTCATACTTATTCTTCGATCTAATCAAATCCTGTTCAGAATTTGATAGTTCAACCGAAGAACGAAGGACGTCTATTTTTGCTTTGCTTCCAGCTTCGTAAAGTTGCTGAACATTTGTCAAGTGAGCTTTATAATTATTTACCGTCTGTTCGTCTACCTCGACAGTCTGTTTATTTTGAAGGACATCATAATAGGCTTTTATCACCTTAAGTCTTGTATTTTCCCTTTCTCTTTCCGTCTCAAGCTGGGCAATCTTTACCCCAAGCTTACTGCTGGAAATATTTGCCTCATTTTTTCCGGCCGTAAAAATAGGCAGGCTTACAGAGGCACTAACGCTACCATTTCTGTTTTGATCTGATTCGGTACTATTCTTATTAAGTCCCAGACTTCCATTACCGGAAACAGTAACACTATTTTGACCACGGGCAGATTTCAGATCAGCTCTGGCAGATTTTTCTCCCACTCTGGTAATAGCTAAATCCGTATTCTGCTCCAGCGCCATGTCAACAGCCTCCTGAATAGATAGTTCAGCTGCTTCACATATACCCATAGTTCCCATTATTAACGGAGCAACGATCACCCCGGCGGCAATAGTTTTCACCTTTTCAAGAACTGATTTTTTCATTACTTTCACATCCTATTCGCAACGTGGATTCTCTTAAAGCTCATGTTCTCAAATTATATACTCATTCACTAACTATAGCAATTTCTATCTCTGATTATGTTATATATCAGCATTATGAAATTGACATTAGAAAAACATTTAAAAATATAAAGATTTTTATGCATCTTGTTTAGTCTATGTTTATATAGAGCAGCTATCATTAAATTATTTTGTCATTTTTATCTATTCTACCTTCCCAAATCGTGGTAGAATGTCGGGAAATTAACAATCGAAGAGGTTATACCGATGGATATTGATTTTATCAGCGTGCTAACGCCTTTCCATGACCGCCTTGGTCCAATGGGGGCCGTATTCGTGGCTTCATTTCTTCAATCAATAACCGGTTTTGGGCTTATGCTGACCGCATCTCCTCTCATGATGATTTTTTATGACGCAAAATTAACCGTACAAATCCTCATTTATATTGGTTTTTTTTCCAATTTTATTCAATCGATTATGTTGTGGCGTACGGCAAAATATGATTTGATTTTCTTCCTTACCTTAGGTGCTGTATGCGGCCAGCCCTTCGGATTCATTCTGTTCAATTACGTTACGGCCAACCACCTTAAAATTATCATCAGTGTCATTCTTCTCTGTTTCCTTGTTGTAAACCATTTTTCCCACCTCAATTTTTCTCAAAGACCACGAAACGCTTTCATTACTGGTCTGTTCTCCGGAATTATGGCAACAAGTGTGAGCATGGCTGGGCCTGCTTTGATAATTTATTTTGCGAATGCGCAACTATCCAGAGTTGAACTCCGTTCTACCTGTGTATTATATTTTTTTCTTGCTCAATCTTGCTCAATGGCCATATTTTGTTTCAGTGGCGGGACAAACATGATGGCCGCCGGAAAAGAATTCTCTTATATGTTGCCGGGATTGTTTGCCGGTCTTTTCCTGGGGCAGATCGCGTTCAAGTACACATCAGTGAAATTCTTTCGATTCCTTCTCTCTGCCATGCTCTATTTTATCTGCTTTCAATCCCTTTACACTGCATTAATAAAATAAACTTTCCATTGACTCATAAGTATTTCAATAGTAAAATTTACCAGGCGGAGGAATTCGCCTGGTTTTATTATGCTTTTTTCAGTATTCTTATTACAGCAAAGGGAAAGGACGGTGAGAGTAATGGACGGTGACCATCCCAATTTATGTGACCTATCTGATTGTAATATGATGAGTCGCAACAAACAATTGTTACTCAATAATGTCACCAGAGGAACATCTGCCGTCACTTTCTCCCTGTGTATCTTTTCCCTCTTAGGTATAGGGACGTGGTTTTGCTGGCATTTTGCCTTTATTGTCCCTTTTGTCAGTTGACTATTATTTCTGCCACACCCTGAGAGCATAACTATGACGGCATGTATTTCCTGGAAAGGAGCTTTTCGCCATGCTGAAAATTTATTGCTCATTGGAAAGTGGACCACTTGAAGAGCTCAACCTGAAAAATCTCAAAAAGGGGGCTTGGATAAATATAATCGACCCAACTCCTTACGAATTAAAAGTAATTGGTAATCTTACCGCCGTTGAACCCGATTTTCTTCGCTCAGCTCTTGATGATGAAGAGCGCTCACATATTGATGTCGAAGATAACTCGGTGATGATTTTGACTAATGTCCCGGTCATGCGCACTAATGTAAGCTATGATACACTGCCTTTGGCCATTATTATTAGCGGCGAATATATTATTACTGTTTGCCTTGAGGAAACTCCTGTGATTTCTGAGTTTAATGAGGCAACGGCCCGGACGTTCAGAACATTCAAGAAGACGAGATTCCTTTTTCAGATTTTATACAAATCAGCTACCTTTTATCTTCGTTATCTGAGACAGATAAGTAGACTTTCTGATGAAGTAGAGTTAATGCTTCGTAATTCAATGAAGAATCAGGACATTCTGCGCCTTTTGGAGTTGCAGAAAGGTCTAACCTATTTCAATGCCTCTCTTCGTTCTAATGCGACCGTGCTCGATAGGCTTTTACGCCTGTGTAACAATCAAACTACAGATTCTCCCCTTCGTATGTACGAGGAGGATGAAGACCTTCTTGAAGATGTTATTATCGAGAACAAACAGGCTCGAGAAATGGTTGAAATGTACAGTCAGATTCTTGCCCGGCTTGCCGATACATTCTCATCCATAATTTCCAATAATCAGAATCTTGTGATGAAGTTTCTGGCTGCTATGACCATTGTGCTTGCCATACCTACTTTGATTTCCAGTTTTTTTGGTATGAATGTTGCTGTTCCTTTTGCCGAAACACCAGGGGCATTTACAATGATCTCGCTTATAGCCTTTGGTATTGCCGGTTTTGCCGGTTATTATCTATGGCGGCGGAATATGTTCTAAACACACTTATGGATATTTCTATCTCAAATTGGAGAAAAACTATGCGTCCAACTATGGCCCAGGCTCACCTTAAAGACGGTTTTATTTACGGAGACGATGTCAGCCAGGAATATGTATATATGCCAGCGGGGGAAATCGGTTTATCAAATCCCATGTGTGTGTATGAAAACAACGGTGTTATTACCGATGTAGATTTTGCTGAAGCTGAAAAGCTTATAACGCTTCGTAGCCTGAAGGTCACTTCGCACCCAACTTTGGGTAGTCGTTCCTGCTAATTTTTAATTCTCTTATAATCATTGTCCAAGAAAATAGCACAGGCATTTTCTTCTTCTTCAGGTCGGGTGATGATATGAATATCATTTCCACTCTGTTATCCAATATGTTATCAGCCACTTACTAAACTAAAGTGGAAGACATTTTTTGTCGCTATATTCTCCTGCAATCCAAGGATTGTAAGAGGTAAGTAAAAAAACACTATATAATTGGAGGTATTATCATGAATAACTTCTTAAGCAAACTAAAACGTACCACTTCCGTATTGTGCTGTTCCCTATTGCTGATTGCCATGCCAAATAATCACACTTCGGCAGCTTCTAAACCTGACTCTGTAGTAATTGTTACCGGTTCAGGCGCTGCTTCCGCCGCACCTGATATAGCCAATATTTCTCTGACGATTTCCACCACAGCAGAGGAAACTTCCACTGCCTCCGGTGAGAATGCGGCTATTACCGAAAAGGTAAGGGTTGCTGTGCGTGAACTGGGTATCGGTAAATCAGACATTCAGACCAGTAATTACAATTGTTATCCTGTATACGATAATGACAATAGTATTTCAGGCTACAGGGTCTCAAACACCTTGAAAGTAACTGTTCGTGATTTTTCTGTAATCAATAAGATTATAGATAACAGCTTGGCCGCCGGGGTAACGCAAATATCAGGCCTTTACTTTTCTCTAAGCGATACCTCAAAACTACGCAGTGTTGCAATCAAGGCTGCTATTGGTGATGCAAAAGAAAAGGCTGAAATCATTGCTGCGTCATTGGGAAAGACAATCACTGGAATAGAAACTATTGCCGAAAGCTCCTCTGATTCCCCACGGAGATACAGCAATGCAATGTTATTAAAAGAAGCCTCCTCCGGCACACAAATTGATGGTGGAGAACTGGATTATATTGCGACTGTTACTATTCACTACTTCATAAATTAAAAGAGTGATTAGATTTGAACAATGCAAAGATAAAAGAACGACTCCCAGAGCTTGATTACATAAGAGGAATATCAATGTTGGGGGTTATCGGTATTCACATAGGTTCTCAATATCTTATGAACCCAACCCCCAACATTCACCTTATCGCATTATTTCAGATACTTACCAGATTTTCCGTACCTATTTTTTTCTTTGTGTCAGCTTTTGGACTTTTTTGGCATCTTGACTTAAATTCCACTTTTGACTATCGAAGCTTTTATTATCGTAGAGCAAAATCAGTCTTGGTGCCTTATCTTTTTTGGTCATTCTTCTATATTTTTCATTACACTGTTCTATACAGAAGCACTATGCTTCTTCACCCTAAGGAAATTATAAAGTATCTCATATTTGGTTTCGGTTCATACCAGCTATATTTCATGGTTATCCTCATGTGGTTTTATCTTTTAATGCCTCTCTGGATCCCAATTGTAAAAATTCTTACGATTCGCCATCTTTTGGTACTTCTTGTTGCCCAGATTACTTTTAACTATTGGTCGTGCTATATACTGCGACCAACTGATTTTTCCAACCCTTACATCAGTTATCTGATAGCGCAAAGATTAAACTATTGGGTATTTCATTATCTCTTTATATTCCTTGTCGGCGCTTATTGTGCTAGTCATTGGCAGGAGTTTAAGCTCTATATAGGCGATCATCTGCGATCGCTTACGCTGTTATTTTTTTTTACCGGCATTGGTTTGCTTTGTCATTATTATTACCTATTAAGATATGTTGGCTTACGTCCTGAATGGGCAATAAATATAGCACAACAGCTAAGCCCTGTTGGTGTCCTGTATACCCTTGCCTGTTCCCTTTTCTTTTTTTCACTATTTAGGAGACAAGCATTTCCTCTGTATTTGAAGAAAATATTAAACTTGTGCGGTTATCATTCCTATTTTGCTTACCTGTTTCATCCAATAATGATAACATATATAGGCTTTGTAATTACCAGTTTGGGATATGTATATACCGCTCCCGTTATCTGCTGTTACTATTTGGCTGTTGTTATCGGTTCTATTCTTGTTGGCGCTGCATTGAGAAAAATTGGTCATGTTTACCCGATTGTAAATAAACTTACAATCGGTACTGCATCATAACCATTGATTCGTCAAAACCAGCCACTCATTTAATGATAAGCAATAAATTATAAAGGAGGTTTTGATCATATTAAATTCAAATTCCGTTATCATTGTTGTTGATATGCAAAATGATTTTATTACGGGCTCCCTTGGAACTGCTGAAGCTGTTAAAATCGTTCCGGCAGTTGAAAAATGCCTTAAAGAAGCGAAGGAACAGGGTATTCCTCTGATTTTCACCAGAGATACTCATCAAAGCGACTATCTCAATACATCTGAAGGAAAAAAGCTTCCTGTAGAACATTGCATTGAAGGAACTGACGGATGGGAAATCTGCCCTGAACTTATTCCTTACACTAAAGACAGTATTATTATAAACAAGCCTACTTTTGGCTCACCCGCCCTTGCTGAAGCTGTAAAAAACTACGATAATATAACACTCTTAGGGCTTTGCACAGGTATATGTGTTCTTAGTAATGCAATTATTCTGAAAGCCTTCTATCCAGAGAAAAATATTTCAGTGGAGAGCACTCTTTCTGCCTGCGTTAATCAAGAAACTCACAAAACTGCTCTTTCTGCAATGAATCTCTGCCAGATCAACATCATTTAACACGAAATCAACATTCAAATCAAAGTCACTGGTTAAGCCGGGGATTTTGATCGTATCCATTCAGCACCAAACAAAAATGGTGGTCACAGAGTTTAATCTCTGTGACCACCATTTTTGTAGTTTCAAGCAGAATCCGATTAGAAAGTCGGAACGACTGCGCCCTTATATTTATCCTGGAAAAATTTCTTTGCATCCTGACTCTGAAGAGCCTTGCAGAGTGCTACGATCTCAGGCCGCTTTTCATCACCGGTACGCACAGCGACAATATTTACATAAGGGCTGGAACCATCTTCAATCACAATTGCATCCTTAGTCGGAACAAGATTGGCCTGCATTGCGAAATTAGTGTTAATTACGGCAGCATCAACATCATCGAGAGAACGGGGAACCTGCGCAGCTTCAAGCTCCTGAATCTTCAGTTCTTTTGGATTATCAGCAATATCCTGAACAGTTACATCAACAGATGTCTTTTTCAGCTTAATAACGCCTGCACGCTGAAGAAGGAGCAATGCACGTCCGCCGTTAGTAGGGTCATTAGGAATAGCAACAGAAGCGCCGGTCTTCAGCTCGTCAAGTTTCTTAACCTTGCGTGAATATACTCCCATTGGCTCAATATGAATACCGGCAGCACTAACAAGCTTTACATTCTGATGCTCTTTGGTAAAGTTTTCCAGATACGGAAGATGCTGAAAGTAGTTAGCATCCAGTTCCTTGTCATTGGTAGCAAGGTTCGGCTGAACATAATCGCTGAACTCAACAACCGTCAGTTCAATACCTTCTTTTGCCAGCAGGGGTTTAACAGCATTGAGTACCTCAGCATGGGGCACCGGGGTAGCGCCAACTTTAAGCTTTGTGGCTTTCTGCTCAGTTTTCTGAGCGGGCTTTGCATCCTGCTTCTTGTCTGCTCCGCCGCCGCAGCCAACGGTGGCTAAAGCAAGAATGACCAATGATGCAAGAATAAAATAGATCTTCTTCATGAGTATTCCTCCTATAAAGTTGTAAATATAAACTCCCTTTGTGGAACATATGCGAAATTATCTTTTATTAAGATTGGCAGCCAAACGATTACCAAGAAATTGTACAAGCTGAACAAGAATAATAAGAACTATTACAGTTGCAACCATAATTTCGGGTCTGAATCTTTGGTAGCCATAGCGAATCGCCAAATCTCCCAATCCTCCACCGCCAATTGCTCCGGCCATTGCAGATTCACCTACAAGCGCAATAACAACCGTAGTAAGTTGGGCAACAATTGAAGGCATCGCTTCAGGAAGCAGTACCCTAAGAATAATTTGACTGCTGGTTGCCCCCATTGAACGGGCAGCTTCTACGATTCCGTCAGGAACTTCCATCAGGGAAGTCTCAACCTGTCGTCCGATAAAAGGAACTGAAGCAAGGACCAGCGGAACCATCGCAGCCGTAGTACCAATTGAGGTTCCAACAATCAGGCGAGTCAAGGGAATGATGGAAACCATAAGAATGATAAATGGTACAGAACGGACGGCATTTACCACTGAACCTACCAGTTTATTAACCGGCTTACAGGCCAAAATACCACCCTTATTGGTAACATATAAAAGAACGCCTAACGGTATTCCTAACAAGCTGGAAAAAATCATGGATACAGCTACCATGTAAACTGTTTCCCCAAGGGCTTTTACAAGGAGGGGAACCATATCACTTGACATATCCGACCACCTCCACCATCAATTGTCTGTCTTTAAGATATTCCAGCAACGATTTTATAATAGTAGTATCACCAGTAATACCTATCAACATCCGGCCAAAGGGGGTAGATTGTATTTCTCCAACCATGCCATAAAGAATTGAAACATCCGCATCATATTTGCGTATCATTGTTGATAATACAGGTTCGTCAGCGGAATTTCCAACAAAGGTCAACCAGATAAGAAGCTGTGCCCCATTTACAGGTTCCTGGTTAAGCTCCTTATTCTTAAGGGCATCTGGTAATTCCCGACTAAGAATTACACTGGTAAACTCTTTGGTAATTTCACATTGGGGATTTGTAAAAATATCGAGAACTCGACCGCTTTCAGCAACGACTCCTTCAGATATAACTGCTACCCTGTCACAGATATCGGTTATTACAGACATTTCATGCGTTATTACAACAACAGTTAGCCCCATCTTTTTGTTGATATCTTTAATCAGGGCAAGAATTGCTTTTGTGGTCTGGGGGTCCAGCGCACTGGTTGCCTCGTCGCAAAGAAGGACTTTAGGATTATTTGCCAATGCGCGGGCAATGCCGACGCGCTGCTTTTGTCCACCGGAGAGTTGCGCCGGGTAATTATCTGCTTTATCTGATAGTCCCACAAGCTCTAAGAGAGGAATGACCTTCTCCCGAATCTTATCCTCAGGTGTATTTGATAAACGCAAGGGAAAAGCGACATTATCATATACAGTTGCGGAAGACAGCAAGTTAAAATGCTGGAATATCATTGCAATGGATTTTCTTACTTCTCTGAGCTGCGACTCAGACATGGAAGTTAAATCCCTGCCATCAACAATGACAGTTCCACTGGTGGGTCTCTCCAGCATATTGATGCATCGTACAAGAGTAGATTTCCCGGCGCCAGACAAACCAACAATGCCAAAAATCTCTCCCTGCTCAACGTGAATGTTTATTTCTTTAATGGCTTCTACAGGCCCGTTAGGGCCCTGAAATGTCTTTTTTAGATTTGAAAGTCGTATCATCAAGTAGCCTTCTATAATGTGTTTTCTTACAAACCAGCCTGTTGGCGCAATACTTCAGCTTTATCCGTGTGCTCCCAGGGGAGATCAATATCGGTGCGGCCAAAATGACCGTAAGCAGCCGTCTGCTTATAAATTGGACGGCGCAAATCAAGAGACTTGATTATTCCAGCCGGACGGAGATCAAAATTAGCCTTCACCAGCTCACGAATCTTTGCAGCCTCAATCTTTGCAGTACCAAAGGTTTCCACATAAATTGATACAGGCTGAGCTACGCCAATTGCATAAGCAAGCTCAATTTCACAGCGGTCAGCAAGACCGGCAGCAACAATATTCTTTGCTACATAACGAGCCGCATAAGCTGCAGAACGGTCAACCTTTGTAGGATCTTTTCCGCTGAACGCGCCACCACCATGTCGGGCCATGCCGCCGTACGTATCGACTATTATTTTGCGACCGGTAAGACCGGAGTCACCCTGAGGACCGCCAATTACAAAATTACCGGTAGGATTGATATAGTACTTTGTCTCATCATTAAGGAATTCAACCGGAACAACGGCCTTAATGACATACTCAATCATATCTTTGCGAATCTGAGCCTGGGAAACCTCCGGAGAATGCTGAGTAGAAATAACGATAGTGTCAATCGCTACTGGCTTTCCATTCTTATCATAAGCAACGGTAACCTGAGTCTTTCCATCCGGACGAAGGTATTGAAGCGTGCCATTCTTACGAACTTCCGTCAGCCGCCGACTCAACTTGTGGGCAAGAGCAATCGGAAGCGGCATATACTCAGGAGTCTCATTGGTTGCATACCCAAACATCATACCCTGGTCACCAGCGCCAATGTCTTCGCTTTCCCTAACAGCGTGCTCTTCTCCATCCCGAGCTTCAAGAGCTTTATTCACACCAATAGCTATATCAGCAGACTGCTCGTCAATAGAAACAAGAACAGCACAGGTCTTGCAGTCAAAACCATAATTGGCATCAGTGTAACCTATTTCTTCAACGGTCTTGCGGATGATGCTCGGAATATCCACATAGCATTTAGTGGATATTTCCCCCACTACATGAACTTGTCCGGTAGTAACGAGAGTTTCACAAGCAACACGGCCAGTAGGATCCTGAGCCAGAATGGCATCAAGAATACTGTCAGAAATTTGGTCAGCCATCTTATCAGGATGACCCTCTGTTACAGACTCCGAAGTAAAAAGAATCTTTTCCATTTTATCCTCCTTATAAATAAAAATACAACAACACAGTTCATCCAGAAGAATAATTTTTTGAATTACAATAAACCCAATAAAAAAACTCTCCACATGGAGAGCTCATCATCTCTCATCTTATCTCAAGCCTCAGCCTTCGACAGGAATTGGCACCGTTGCAGTTAAGCATGGTTGCCGCAGCTTCACAGGGCCAGTCCCTCCACTGCTCTTGATGAGCTCAAGCTACCCCTATCATCATACAAACAAGGTAGCTCCTTCGTATTTACTTGTCGAGTAGTATATAGCAAAGAAAACACGTTGTCAATCGCTATTTTCTTCATTATCCCCAAACATTTTTCTTTCCCGACTATCATAGCTGCCCATATATTGAAAATACAAATAAAAGAAGAATGCAAAACCAAATGATAATATACTTGTCATCTGGGCCGACTTAAACAGACCAAAAATAAGCTCATTGTAATCGCCGCGGAGATATTCAAGAAAAAATCTTACTATCGAGTACAGCATAACATAAAGCATGAATACCTGACCACTCTTATGAGCTACCGAAACCCGGTAAATTAAAAGCACGGCAAAAATCACAAAATCAAGTTGTCCTTCCCAAACTTCTGCAGGCCAAAGAGGCTTACTGCCATAGGTTTGATATGCCAACGTAGTATCAGGGTATACTATACCAAAACTACTGCCTGTAGGCGCGCCAAACGCATCGCCGTTCAAAAGATTTGCACATCGCCCAAGTCCCTGACCAAGAATAACTCCCGGGCACACTATATCAGCTAAAACCCATACATCAATATTATGCTTTACCGCATATATTATTCCCGTGACTGCACCAAAAACAAGACCTCCTTGTATGGCCATTCCTCCCTGCCATACGTTGAGGATTTCCGATAAGTGGTTATGGTAGTAATCCCAATCAAAAAAAAACACATCCCATAAACGGGCGCCCAAAATTCCCATAAGGCCACAATATATTCCCATATCCACGATATGAGAATGCCAACGGCCATCCTGTCGTGCCAAGAAGTAAGCTACTCCTGTTCCTAATACTATGGACAAACTAAGAACAAGACCATACGCCCGAACAGGAAAATCTCCAATAAAGAACAAGTATTGATGCATAATTCAACCTTCTATGTAAACAAGAGGCTGTCTGGTAAACAGCCTCTCATAGTCTTATTTAAGTTTTGATTCAGCTCTATCCATGATAACCGAAGACAGTTCCCGCTTAGTCATAAGGGGAAGATCCTCTGTTGACCCATCACGGGAAATTATCTTAATAATATTCGTATCACCCTGGAAACCGGCTCCTTGCCTTGAGACATCATTGGCGACAATAAAGTCTAAATTTTTCTTTTCAAGCTTTGACTGGGCATATTGCAAAAGGTTTTGGGTCTCAGCCGCAAATCCAATCAGAATCTGATCCGGACGCTTCAATTCACCCAGCTCTTTTAGGATATCCGGATTTCGTTCCAACTCTATTACAAGATCTCTATCCGTCTTTTTAATCTTATTTTCTGCAACATTTTTAGGCCTGTAATCGGCAACGGCAGCTGCTTTAATCACTATATCTGCGTCAGCAAAATCAGCAAGCACCGCCGCTCGCATCTGATGGGCAGTTGTAGTTTTAACAAATTTTGACAGACCGGCTGGTGGCTCAACAGTTGCCTGCCCGGATATAAGCACGACCTCTGCCCCTCTTGAAACTGCTTCGGCAGCAATAGCATAACCCTGACGTCCACTGGAATGGTTTGCGATAAAGCGAATCGGATCCAAAGGCTCTATTGTACCACCTGCAGTCACAAGCACCTTCTTCCCAGCCAAACTCCGCATGACAGAAAAAATTTTTTCTATTTCTGCCATTACATCAGCTGGTTCCGGCAATCGACCAGCGCCAACTGCTCCACAGGCAAGGAGGCCGGAGGCCGGCTCGATCATCTTTGCCCCTCTGGCTTTCAAAGAGGCTATATGAGCCTGGGTTGCCGGGTGTCTGAACATATTTGTGTTCATAGCCGGTGCATACACCACCGGAGCCTTTGTGGCCAACAGCATAGTGCTCAGAAAGTCATCAGCTATGCCCACATCAGCTTTAGCCAAAATATTAGCAGTTGCCGGTGCGATCAAAACAAGGTCTGCCCACTGAGCAAGTGATATGTGCGCCACATTAAAATGCTGCACTTCAGCCCACATGTTACATGTTACAGGTTGACCGGTAATCTCCTGGAAGGTGAGTTCCGTTACAAATTTCTTTGCCTCTTCTGTCATTACAACCCTGACAACAGCTCCAGATTTTTTCAGACGACTGGCAATTTCTACTGCCTTGTAGGCGGCAATTCCACCGGTCACACCTAAGATAACCTTTTTATCTTTTAACATAGTTTTACCTGATACACTCATACATTAAATTGATTTGAGCACTTGAAAGTAATCTTTCCCTCAGCGATTTCTTCCAACGCATTTGTAACACTCTTACTGGAACGCATATTTTCATCGCTCTTAAGAAGGCTTTCATCCTCCATAAGCTGCCGGGCTCTTTTAGCAGCTAAAACTACAAGCGCATAACGGCTGTCCATTTTTTGGAGAAGAGTGTTGATAGAAGGAGTAACCATATCCATAATTGACATCAGCCTTTCTAAATATAATCCTGTGGTCAGGAAAAGCCCGCCACAAAAACATTAATTTTTATTCTGCCAAACTTTCTACCAATTTCTGATTGTTCGATACTTTAGCATGCTCAGCCGTAAGAATAGCATCTATTATGTCAACAGCATCATTGACAACATTATTTACAACAATATACCCATATTTTTTCGCTGCCGCTAATTCATTACGAGCAGACTCAAGCCTGCGAATTATTGCCTCTTCGGCATCAGTACCTCTTGAACGAAGTCTTCGTTCAAGCTCTTCCAGTGAAGGCGGAAGCAGAAAAACAAAGACTCCATCCGGCATTTTCTCCATTACATTTAATGCTCCCTGAGTGTCTATCTCCAGCAGGATATCCTGGCCTTCCTCAAGGGATTTTTCTATCGGAGTTTTGGGGGTTCCATAATAATTACCGTACACATCAGCCCATTCCAACAAATCTCCGTCTGCTATCATCCTCTCAAAACTCTCGCGGCTATGGAAAAAATACTGTACTCCGTCTTGCTCTCCATTTCGGGGATTTCTGGTAGTTGCTGATATTGAATACCTCAAAGAGGTCCTCTTATTCAGCAACGCAGCACAAACAGTTCCCTTTCCTGTGCCAGAAGCGCCAGATACGACAATAAGACACCCTTTACGCTTCATCTTCATCATCCTTCCCCAAATCGTCTATATTTCCATTTACGCGGCGGGCAATGGTCTCCGGCAATAACGAAGATAAAACTATTTGGCCGCTATCCATGACAATTACCGATCTGCAACGCCTGCCAGCAGTGGCATCTATCAAACTGCTACCGGAAACTGCTCTGGCGTCCTGAACGAGCCTTTTAGCTGGAGCTGAGCCTGAAGCGACAATTGCAATTACCTTTTCTGCGTTTATAATATTTCCCAGACCAATATTAATCAGCTTGGTATCCATTTTTCCCTTTTACTCTATATTCTGAAGCTGCTCACGCAGCTTCTCAATCTCGCTCTTTACCCTGACTGCCAGCTCGGATACTTCAATGTCAGGGGATTTTGAGGTTGCAGTATTGATTTCCCGATTCATTTCCTGAATCAGAAAATCTAACTTCCTGCCGACAGGCTCATTTTCCATAATGATATTCCTAAATTGTTTAATATGACTGCGAAGCCTTACAAATTCCTCTGTATAATCAACCCTGTCAGCATAAAGGGCAACTTCCTGAACAATTCGCTGTTCACTTTGAAGATCGTCAAACGGCTTTATCCCAACATCCTCAAAAGTCTTTATCAGGCGCTGACGGTAATTCTCTATCACGCGTGGAGCAAGGGACTCCAGTCTATCTACAACAGAAGACAGAAAATCCAGCCGCTGAGAAAAATCAAAGGCAATATTTGCCCCTTCCCTTTCTCGCATTTCCACAAAACTGACCATCGCATGAGTCAGAGCTGTGACGAGAACCTCTTCACAGCCTTCCATTTCATCAGCAGCTTCATCCACAATCATAACACCGGGATATTTTGCCAAATCCAAAACATTTTTTATTGGATTCAAGCCCGTAACCGCCGCCAATTCATCAAAACCTTTTTTATAGGCCAACGCCAGTTTTGTATCAACGGAAATCTTTTTTTCCTTAGGGCGCTTGTCACAATAGGTAACAGACACAGCAAGCTTTCCCCTGGATGCGAATTCTTTAATCTTATTTCTTATAACATCATCAAAGCGGTTAAGGACATACGGCATTCTGACATCAATATCCAAATATCTTTGATTAACGGCCTTCACTTCAATATGAAAGCGGTAGCTTTCAGTCTCGGCATCACCAGCCCCAAAGCCTGTCATGCTGCGAAGCATTAGTCTCCTCCGTTCAAGTAATTTTTAAATATTTAATGCGCCTTCAAAAACCTTTATGGCCGGACCGGTCATATAAAGGTGATTATCTTCCCGCCATTCAAGCTGAAGGGTGCCTCCATCCAGTTCAATCTCGGCGCTTCTTCCGGTGCGTCCTTCCAGCACAGCCGCTGTCATAACAGCACAGCTTCCGGTTCCGCAAGCCAGTGTCATTGCTGCCCCACGCTCCCAAACTCTCATACGAATATGACTATTATCTCTTACAAAGCAGAAATGGGTATTTGTCTTTGCTGGGAAGGCCGGATGAATCTCAAATGAGCGTCCCATCGTCTCGATAAGATCACAATCTTCCTCTTTGTCCATGAATACAACAGCATGGGGATTGCCCATTGACACGCAGGTCATTCGGAATTCTCTGCCGTCTACCATTATTGGCTGACGAACAATTTCTCCTTCACCATAGCCAGACACGGGAATTGCAGGACCACTTAGAATCGGTTCACCCATGTCAACCGTCACGCTTTCCACTGCCCCATTAACAAGGTTTAATTTTGGAATAATTATTCCCGCCCCGGTTTCAATCCGAAATTCCATTTTATCAACAAGTCCGGACTCATATACCTGTTTGGCAAACATTCTAATTCCATTGCCGCACATTTCGGCTTCGCTACCATCAGAGTTAATAATCTGCATACGGAAATCATTGGCAGTCGTATCATGTGGTGGAAGAATTAAAATTACACCATCTGCTCCGATGCCAAAATGACGATCACAAAGCTTAACAGCCAGCTTTGCAACATCGTATTTTACTGCCAATTCATTTTTTTCATCAATGAAAAAGACAAAATCATTGCCACAGCCATGCCACTTGGTAAATTTTAACCCCTTCGGCATAGTACCACCCCCCATTTTTTTACTTAACCACGATAAAAATTACAAACCGCCTTAATGAAGTCACGGAAAAGAGGGTTAGGACTATTGGGACGGCTGGTAAGCTCAGGATGGAATTGGGACGCTACGAACCACGGATGCTCCTTGATCTCTACCATCTCAACCAGACTCTCATCCGGTGATGTGCCAGAGATAACTAAACCAGCCTCCTGAAGCTTCTTACGATACTTGTTATTAAACTCATAGCGGTGACGGTGGCGTTCAGCAATTTTTTCTACACCGTATGCCTTAAAAGCATTTGTTCCGGGTTGAACCATACAGGGGTAAGCGCCGAGGCGCATTGTGCCCCCCTTGTCTTCCACTTCGACCTGAGACAGCATTAAATCAATAACAGGATATGGCGTCTCAGACCAAAATTCTGTACTATTAGCACCATCCATCCCGCAGACATTTCTTGCAAACTCTATAACCGCGCATTGCATACCAAGACAAAGGCCAAGGAATGGCAATTTATTTTCACGAGCGTATTGAATTGCTAAAATCTTTCCTTCTATGCCCCGGTCGCCAAATCCTCCAGGCACAAGGATTCCCTTAACTCCAGAGAACATCTCATCCAAGTCTGTGTTATCCGCCTGAATTGATTCAGAATCAATCCAGGTGATCTTCACCTCACAATCATTGGCTATACCTGCATGATGTAATGCTTCGGTAACGGACATATAGGCATCCGGCAACTCAATATATTTTCCGACTACCGCGATACGAACCCTCCCGGACGGATTTTGAATCCTGTAAACCATGCGAGTCCACTCCTCCATGTTTGCCGGAGAAGTATTAAGGTGAAGTTTTTCCAATACTATTCTATCAAGTCCCTCGCGCTGCATCATCAGCGGAACTTCATATATGGTTGAACAGGTACGATTCTCAATTACTGCATCCATATCAACATCACAGAATAGGGCAAGCTTTTCCTTCATGTCCATTGATATTGATTTCTCAGTACGGCAGACGAGAATGTCCGGCTGTATGCCAATACTGCGGAGTTCTTTCACGCTATGCTGAGTCGGCTTCGTTTTCAGCTCCCCTGCAGCTGAAATATACGGTACTAAAGTAACGTGGATATACAGCACATCATCTTTGCCAACTTCTTTTTTTACCTGCCTGATTGCCTCAAGAAAAGGGAGGCTCTCAATATCGCCAACGGTTCCACCGATTTCAGTAATTACCACATCGGCACTATCAGTTTTTGCAATATCATAAACATGCCGTTTGATTTCGTCAGTAATATGCGGGATTACTTGAACAGTTTTTCCCAAATAATCACCACGGCGTTCTTTTGTCAACACATTCCAATAAACTTTACCGGCAGTTGTATTGGAATGCTTTGAAAGACTTATATCGATAAAGCGCTCATAATGGCCCAAGTCCAAATCTGTCTCAGCCCCATCATC
The DNA here is from genome assembly GCA_910579115.1 of uncultured Selenomonadaceae bacterium. Lineage (GTDB taxonomy): Bacteria > Bacillota > Negativicutes > Selenomonadales > Selenomonadaceae > RGIG250. Next base: position 9,887 of record CAJTSO010000003.1, on the reverse strand, counting down.
AGTGACAAATACTTCACCGTGCTGATAAGGGCTCATTGTACCGGGATCAATGTTGATATAAGGATCAAATTTCTGAATTGTAACAGTAAGACCACGGTTCTTCAACAAGCGACCCAAAGATGCCGCTGTTATTCCTTTACCAAGGGATGAAACGACGCCACCGGTTACAAAAATATATTTTGCCACTTTATTATTTCCCCTATTCAGTCTTTTCAGCTTTAAGCCTACGTGTCTTACTCTTTGCTAATCCTGCTTCCCTAACAGTTTTAGCGGTAGAATGAGATCGTTTAGGCTCAGCAGGAATCCACTCGCTTAAACCCCACATAGATTTCCCGTCCTCATTTCGCCCAACATAGCTAAAGCGGCTGTCCATATTTATGAGAGTATAAACCTCAGAAATCGTATTTGAAAGGGACTGCACCGGTTTATGACGAAGCTCTATAATCTCAAGTACAAGATCCTTGTAGTGAACAGGCTCTCCTTTTTCTGACAGGATATAGTATGCGACATCTACATCAGAACAGCGTGTAAAATCCTTTTCCTTAGTTGCCATTTTCTTTCTCCTCCCAGCTGTATCCATCGAAATTACATCTTTTCAGGTGCTGATATACCCAAAATTCCCAAAGCCAACCGTATAGCCCGCTGGGCAGCGCCACACAGCGCTAACCTGGCTTTAGCCAGCTCCGGTTCAATCCCTATGCAGCGGCACTGGTTATAGAAGCTGTGGAAATCGCCCGCTAAATCGTATACATATCTGGCTATTCTCTGCGGAGCATAGTCAGCAGCTGCCCTTTCAATTTCTTCTGGATATTCGATAATTTTCTTTATAAGGTCAATCTCTTTATCATCAGTCAGCAGAGTCAACTCAGGCGCTTCACTTGTATCAATTCCCATTTCAGCTGCCTGACGAAATAAACTGGCTATTCTGGCATGGGCATACTGTATATAGTAAACCGGGTTATCGTTTGACTGGGATTTTGCCAGATTTATATCAAAATCCAACTGACTGTCTAACGAGCGCATAATGAAGAAATAACGAGCTGCATCAGTTCCTACTTCCTCTATCAGTTCTTCCAGTGTCACGCTCTGCCCGGTGCGCTTTGACATCTTTACAAGCTCACCATCACGGTACAGGTTCACCATCTGTAACAGTAAAACTTTAAGATTATCAGGATTATATCCAAGCATTGAGAGCGAAGCTTCAACACGAGCTACATATCCGTGGTGATCAGCTCCCCATATATTAATTACCTTGCCAAAGCCCCGCTGAAATTTGTTACGGTGATAGGCGATGTCAGCCGCCAAGTAAGTGGATACCCCGTTATCTCTTATTACGACACGATCCTTGTCATCTCCATAGGCCGTTGACTTTAGCCAAAGAGCCCCATCTTTTTCATAAATATCACCAGTCTTCTTCAAAGTTTCCACCGCATCCATTATTGCATCAGGGTGAAGCGTTCGCTCACTGAACCAGATATCAAAATCAACGTTAAATGCCTGTAAATCACGTTTGAGACATTTCAGCTTTTCCTTAAGGGCAATTTCCTTTAAGGCTGCCAGGCGCGCACCCTCATCCATGTGGAGATACTTATCTCCATCACGGTCCTTGATAACCTGAGCCGTATCAATAATATCTTTTCCACGATAACCATCGTCAGGAACCTGAGCATCCACACCGAAAAGTTGCAAATAACGGGCATTAACAGACTCAGCCAAATGGTCAATCTGATTACCTGCGTCATTTATATAGTACTCACTCGCAACCGGGTAACCAGCTGCCCGGAGCAGATTAACCAAAGCAGACCCACAGGCCGCCCCTCTGCCATGTCCTACATGAAGAAGCCCGGTAGGATTTGCACTAACATATTCAACCTGTATCTTCTTAACATTCTTTGGGGGAAGCTGACCAAAGGAATCTCCCTTTGCAATTATCGACGCAAGGCTATCGTATAATACACTTCCTTTGAGATAAAAATTAATAAAACCAGGACCAGCAATGACCGTATGGTCTATAAAGTCAGCTGAAAGACAGTTAATAATTGCTTCAGCAATGTCTCGTGGTTTCCTGTGAAAAACTCTTGCTGACTGCATAGCAGCATTAGTGGCAAAATCTCCCAGCTCCTTTTTAGGAGGCGCCTCCAACACGAACGATGGCATTTCTCCCGGTGGAAGCATTCCAGCTTCCTGAGCTGATTTTACAGAACTATTTATAGCCTTTATAAGCTGTTCCTTTACATCCAAAATCCATTTCCTCCCGACATTCACAACAGGGTTATTCTATCAAAATGAAAAGATATTCTCAACAATTTTGTATAATAATCTAAATGCAAAAAGGCACCGCTGTGCGATGCCCCTTATTCGCTTTTATTCAACAGCAATATTTAACTCTATGGTATGACCACCAATATCCATTTTTACGAATAAAAAGCTGTCATTGCTTATCCTTATCTGAAAGTTTTCGCCGGTGGTCAAGCTTGGTGTAGAAATATCAACATCATATCCCATCCCGGCCAAGGAAGTGGCGGCGTTGGCTGTCAGCATATTACTCATCTCGGATATTGCGCTCTGCGCCATTTCATCAAAGGTCTCGACCGGCATACCCATCATCATGGAAGAAGCGATGTACTTCGCAGTATCCTCCGTCATGTTGTAGGCAACATTTCCGCGAATCTGCTTCGTAAAACCTACCATTACAGTTACGCCAAGGCTTGTTGCCGTCTTACTCTTAACGCCCATATCTGCTCGTTGAGGCACTGGTAAGCCCAACATAGGCATTACCGAAACAATAGCATCAATGAACGGATTAACAAGCTTTGCATCCATGCGTTAATTCTCCTCTGCAAATCCCATTTCCATATACATAGTACCAAACACTGAAACGCACTTTGTTCGGAACGCCTTCAGTCCAGCTCCCGCCAATTTCACATTATAGCCCACAATCAGCCCCGGAGGGGTTATCCGCATTTCCTTTCCCTTACTATGGTCATTGATGGCAGAAACTGCACGCCCAACGATAATGTTCACTGCCTCTTGAAGCGTTTCCATCGCCGTTTCATCATCCAGCTGGCTCTCATCCTTATTTAGAAATGCCGCTGTAAACTTATACATCGTCTTTTGATCCATATGTATAACAACCCGACCGCGAGGCTCACCAGTTAGCCCCATCAGTACCGAAATGCCTTCCAGCAAGAGGGAATCGCTTTCGGCTTTTTCTGCGTACTGCAGACATTCCTGACCAGTAAAACCCTCCAAGGTTTCTGAGAGAGCTTTATTGAATTCAGGCACATAGTCTTCATTGAAATTATTCGTACTAACCAGCTTGCGACTACACAAATTAACTAATGCCTCAAGAAGCTCATCAATGCGAACAGGCTTTTGAACAAAATCAAAAATGCCAACCGTTTTTCCCTGTTCAATCAGGCTGTCATCATACATTGAACTAATCATGACAACCCGAACATTATTATCAATCTTTCTCAGATTTTTCGTACATTCAAAACCGTTGGCATCCGGCAGATTCATATCCATAGTGACGACTTCAGGTCGATATTGCTCAAACATTTCTACTGCCTCAGCAGCAGTACGGGCTGTTGCTACTACCTCAAATCTTGTTTTCGACAACAAATCAGAAATAATGGCACAGCTAATGCGAGAGTCATCAACAATCATCACGCTGATTCTTTCCATTACGGTGTCACCCCACTAAGCTCTTGTGTTTATTTTCGTACAGTATACAAAATTTTCCTCTCTTTCTCAATAGCAAATTAGACGACACCACCCGAATATTTTTGTATCTGGCCGTTGCAATAGCTCTATCTGATTAAACATAATATACTGTCAGCCCGGATATAATCACCTCATCCATTTCACCAACAGACATAATTGAGGATTTCAAATATTTTACTTGAGTAAAACAATGTATACAAAAATGACATGAATATCTTATATGGCGAAAAATTTCTATCTGTTATATAATTTATGAAATTATTCTTTTGGAGGGATTTATTTGAGTGATTCTACCTACATTATCGTTGCATTTGTACTCTACTTGGGCGCAATGATGGCTATTGGAGTCCTTTATTACAAAAAGACTTCAAATATGTCAGACTATATTTTAGGAAACAGGCAGCTTGGCGCATGGATTATTTCGCTCAGCGCTGAAGCCTCGGACATGAGTGGCTGGATGCTTATGGGGTTGCCTGGCTATGCTTATGTTGCTGGTTTCAACGCCGGTTGGATTGGTCTTGGTCTGGCCATTGGAACCCTTCTCAACTGGCAATTTGTTGCCAGCCGCCTTCGTAATTATACTGAATTGGCGAATAATTCCCTAACCTTGCCGGACTTTTTCCAGAATCGCTTCAAAGACAACAGCAACTTTCTACGGGTTATCCCGGCAATATTTATCCTTATTTTTTTTGTGATATACACATCTTCCGGATTTGTAGCCGGAGGAAAACTTTTTGAAACGATTTTCCATCTTCCTTATGAATACTCCCTTTTTCTCGGAGCCTTCGTCGTTGTCTTTTACACCTTTGTCGGTGGCTTCACCGCTGTATGCACCACTGATTTCATTATGGGACTTATGATGTTTGGCGCGATAATCATCGTTCCTACAATGGCCGCTCTTTCTCTTGGCGGTATTACAGAAACCACGACGGCTATTTTTACTGCCCACCCCACATTCTTCCAGCCATTAATCAAGCCTGATGGCTCCACCCTCTCTATGATAGAGTTCGTGTCTCTTATGGGCTGGGGACTTGGCTACTTTGGTCAGCCTCACATTCTCGTAAGATTCATGGCCATAAGCTCTTCTAAAGAAATCAAGCCTGCTATGAATATTGCCATGACCTGGGTTGCAATTTCCCTGAGTGCCGCAGTCCTCGTGGGTATGGTCGGCAGCGTCTATCTGACTGATTCACTTAAAGGAACCAACGCCGAAACGGTATTCCTTGTAATGACTCACCGCCTTTTCAATCCTTTTGCTGCCGGCATTGTATTAAGCGCCGTACTGGCTGCAATAATGAGCACCGCTTCTTCGCAGCTTCTCGTGGCCGCCTCGGCTATCGCTCAGGACTTCTACGCCGCCATCATAAAGAAAAATGCTAGCGAAGGGGAACTGGTCTGGGTTGGCCGATTCTCTGTTTTGGCGATAGCTCTGATGTCCCTGCTCCTTGGTCTCGATCCTAACAATTACATTTTGGATATGGTTGCTTATGCTTGGGCTGGGTTTGGAGCAGCCTTTGGCCCCATTACCCTTGCCGCCTTATTTTGGCGGCGCACTACCAGAAACGGAGCTATTGCCGGAATAGTTGTCGGCGGTCTAACAGTTTTGATATGGAAGCAGCTGGAACTCTTTGGTATATATGAGCTTGTACCCGGTTTCATATTCTCCGCCATCGCTATAATTATCGTAAGCCTCATTGACAAAGCTCCAACCAAAGACATAACCGATATTTTTGACAAAATGGTTGCCATGGAAAATGACCATTAACCGATTACACAATCTTGTTACTCCTCCCTTTTTCTTGACACTGGTCAATTACGCTGATATAATGTCGAATGCTTGGAGAGGTGGCCGAGCGGTTTAAGGCGCTGGTCTTGAAAACCAGTGATACAGCGATGTACCGTGGGTTCGAATCCCACCCTCTCCGCCATAATTAAGTATCAAACACGCATGGGATTTTTCCCATGCGTGTTTTGATTTTCTAAAAAGCCGCTACATTTAGCAGCGGCTTTTTAGTCACGATTCAGTTTTCATCTTTTAATTGAACCCGGCAATGAGGGCAATATGTAAAACCTACAGGTACATTTTTTCCGCAGTTTGGACAATAACTATGCTCATTGACTGAAACCTCCCTGTTCCCTTGTCTGCGATAAGGATTATCCACTGTATCAGCCGCTTCAAATCTCCTGGGAAGATTCTTCGGCCGACCAAAAAAGAGATAAGCCACACCCATCAAGGGAACAAACAGGGTTGCCACCGTCCATAAGAGCATCGGACCCGTACTTAAGCCTCTTTTTTCTGCATCTCTTTTAACGAGATACGCACAAATAATCGCAAATAAAATTGATAATATAGCCAAGACAGTTCCTCCTTTTCATTTCACAAAATATGGCTTCAACAAAAGTGTCAAAAAATAGCATACGGCAGCAACCAGAACGACTGTTGCCCCTACCGCCATATCACAATAATAAGCGCCAACCAGCCCGGTTAAACCGGACAAAACCGATAGTAAAACTGACACGAGGTGATACCCTTTAACATCTGAGGTAACATTTCTTGCGGCAGCTCCCGGTAACACCAGCAAAGAATTGATTACAAGTATTCCGACCCCTTGAATTGACATAGCTACCACAACAGCTACCAGTGAGGCAAAGCAACTTTCTATAAGAAATGATCTTATTCCACGGCTACGGGCAAAGGCTGCGTTTATGGATAGCAGCAGCAGAGAGTTGAACAACAGACTCCAAGCAACTATTACCCCACAAAAAATTACGAAAAGTACTGCAATTTCTTCCCGGCGTATACTCAATACATCACCGATAAGGTATGACGAAAACTTATTAAATCCTCCTCCACGGGACATAATCATCAGCCCCAATGCCACGGCCATGGCAGAGAAGACGCCTATAACTGTATCGGTAGATTCATTGCTCCTCTGCTTTATATATGTTATAAAAACCGCAAAAATTACCGAAAAGAGAATCAACGAAAGCAGCGGCGAGCTTGCGCCTAAAAGCACTCCTATCGCAATGCCAGAAAAAGCGCCATGCCCCAAAGAATCGGCGAAAAACGCCATTCTGTTTGAAACAACCATAGTGGAAAGTAGTCCAAATAAGGGAGTCACAAGCAGGATGGCCAAAAAGGCATTCTTCATAAAGGAATAGCTTAATAATTCAAAAGGAAATGCCTTGTCAAGAAGAGAATAAACGAAGTCCATCATTCATCTCCCCCATGCTTGACAGGAACAAAAACCGGCGGCTGATAATTCTCATCCGGTACGTATATTTCACCGAAAACATTTTTTACTCGGCCATTATCAAATACCATCCTCGGTGTACCTGTTATGGCAACGCCATCACAAAGGCACACTACTTTATCAGCATTCCTTGCAACCAAATCCAAATCATGACTCACCAATAGGATTGCCATATCCTCAGTTTCTCTGAGTTTATCAAGGATTTCGTAAAAGAGGGCAAGGCCATTATGATCCACGCCGGATACAGGTTCATCAAGAATCAGAAGCTCTGGTACCGGATCTAAAGCAAGCGCTAGCAGCACTCTTTGAAGCTCGCCACCGGACAATGCTCCTAACCGCCGAGCAACAAGCCCCTCTGCCCTAACCCTTGTCAAATCATTCAATATACGATTGCGAAGTTTACCTGCTCCCATCAGCCATACAGGTTTATTTGACAGGGCCGCCAGAAAAAAATCTTCAACTGTAGTGGGAGCGCTCACGTCAAAACTCAAATACTGAGGGACATATCCAATCCGGGGCCGGGGAGATTTTCGCCCATTACCCGACATATAGCTTATCTTCCCTTTATGAGGAATTTCTCCAAGAATGGCCTTTATCAGGGTTGACTTTCCTGCCCCATTGGGACCAATCAAGGCAGTGAGCTGACCGCAATGAATATGTAGATTTACATCGGATAAAACCCCGGTTCCTGCATATTCAACGGAAAAATTTTCTATTCTCGTACAACAAAATCGCTGAGCACAGCTTCCACTATCAGTTTCCGGCGGCTTATGATGAAATATTGAACGGAGCAATTCTCTTTTCCTTTCATTCTATTCGCCTAAAACCAGAACAGGATTAGACAAATATTAAAGAATAATAAATATTATTTACGAAGATCTTCAAAAGCACGGCAACCCCATACCGTGACCACAACAAGGTAAGCCAAAAGAGCTACTACAGATAAGTATTCAAACGGTTGACCCAGTGAAATTGCCCGCAAAGTAACACTTGTATGGGTAAGTGGCAATATGTCAATTATCAATCTCAACATATCGGGCATGGTCTTTGTTGAAAAGAATGTGCCGCAGAGAAAGGACATAGGTAAAAGCACATAGGTATTTATTTGTCCCATTTTCTCATAAGTAGAAAGGTACATAGATGCCAGAAAACCGATTCCGGCAAATATTCCGCAATTCATTATGATAACAAGCCAAAACCAGATTGATGTAACGACCTGCGCTCCAAAGGCAAAAGCTAATGCCAAAATAATTATTGAGGAAATGAGTCCTCGGAGAACAGCCGCCGTGATTTTACCGATAACAAACGCAGGCGGCCAGATTGGCGCGACAATGTATTCCTCAAGACTCTTGTGGTAAACCCGCTCAGCATGGACAGGCGTTACACTGTTAAAGCTAATGTTCATTGAATTCATAGCCAAAATACCTGGTACAAGGAAATCAAGGTAGCTTACGCCGACGCCTGTATCGATACTTCGACCAAGACCCCAGCCAAAAGCGAACATATAAAGCATCGGCGCAATCATTCGGCTTATAATAAAAGCTGCCATACGATGTTTAAGCACAATCCAATCACGCCAAAACACCGTCATAATATCATGTATTCGTCCCACAATAATACCTTATCTATCCAATCATTCTCTGCGACCGGTCAACTCCATAAAAATATCCTCCAAGGTTGTAGGCCGAACGCTGCCCTTTACGATAAGACTTTTAATGAAATCTAATGCTTTCGCCTCTTCCATAAAAAAACGCCAAGACCCTTCCCATTCCGCCAAATATCGTCCGTAATGGTCTATAAATCCCTCTGGAGTATCAACATCCAAAATAGTGCCTTTCTTCATGATGGCGACCCGGTTGCAAAGCGCTTCCGCTTCTTCTATATAATGAGTCGTAAGCAAAACCGTAGTACCTCTCCTTGCCATTTGTCGAATAAGCTCCCAGATACGGCGGCGTACTTGCGGATCAAGGGCAACAGTCGGTTCATCCATAAACAGAACATCCGGCTCATGGATAAGACCCCGGGCAATCAACAGCCTGCGTTTCATTCCTCCTGACAGCTTTCTTACACTGTCATTAACAACATCCTCAAGCTCTACAAATTTCAGCAATTCTTTTATTCTTTGTTCTCTTTTGTTCTTTGGCAGCCGATAAAGTCTCGCATGTAGTTCCATATTTTCCCCAGCTGTCAAATCCTGGTCAAAATTTAAGTTCTGGGGAACAACACCAATTTTCTGCTTTATTACCCTCTCATTTCCTTCAAGGAGGATTCCATCATAAAGAATTTTACCCTCACTTGGCTGAGTTAAAGTTGTAAGCATTCTTATAGTTGTGGTTTTACCTGCGCCATTGGGACCAAGCAGTCCAAATATTTCGCCATTATTTATTCTGAGCGATAAACCGTTCACCGCTGTTTTTATGGCTGTTTTTCCATCGGGACCCTTATGCTTGAATCGCTTTACAACATTTTTTAATTCAATCATACAAACCACCTAAAAAATAGTGATTATGCCAGTTATAATTTTCTTTTATTAATCTTCCACATTTTCAAACCTGCCACCAACACAGGAATAAGCAATACTGCCGCCGCCAGGCTGCCACTTTCATCACATCTGGTAAGAGCAAAACTAAGAATCACTGTAACCGTAATAAAAGCTGGCAACAAAAATCTATCTATATTGGTTTGTTTCTTTTCAGTATCCGGATATCCTCCCGTATCCTTGTTCCGGCGAACATGGACAAGCAGACCGCTGACGACCATCAAAATTGATAAAATAAGATAAACGAACCACATCAGCCCCAAGCTTCCATTCATTGACCAGGTTTTGTGAAATTGCGCCACACAAGCTACCAGTTTGGAGGCTGATGAAGGAGTTACTACAAATAGGTTTTCCCCATCAGGCCTCAT